>DASUKH010000328.1:0-5037 GCA_036278835.1 Allostellaceae bacterium | reverse complement strand
AGAATCTTCGGTGCTTGCCCTTCAGATCCTGATCGACGGTTTCGCGATTAGCGCCCTCTACGGCCTTGGCGCAGTCGGCTTCACGTTGATGTTCGGGGTATGCGGCGTCCTCAACCTGGCGCATGGCGGCATCATGGTGGTGGCGGCGCTGGTCGGCTGGTGGATGGCCGCCAATTACGGCGCCGGCCCGTTCGGCGGCGCCGCCGCCGGGGTGGCGGCCGGGGTCGTCGCCGCGTTCGTCACCTATTTCGCGGTGGTCCGCCCGATCCAGCGCTCGCGCGCGATCCCGCCCGAGGAAGAGGACATCTTCATCCTGACCAGCACCCTCTTGTGGGGGGTGATGCTGCAGGTCGGGCTCGACTGGGTGTTCAGCAACAATCCCGTCACGATGCAGCCCTTGTGGCCGGGCGTCCTGTCGATCGGCGGGGTGCGCACGCCGCGCAACGAGCTGGTGATCGCCGCCGTGTGCTGGGGCCTCATCCTGCTCCTGACCCTGCTGGTCAACCGCACTCGGCTCGGCAAGCAATTGCTCGCCGCCTCGATCAACCCGCGCGCGCTCACCCTGCTCGGCTTCGAGTTGTCGCACATCTATCTCTGGGTGTGGGCGATCTACGGCCTTCTCGCCGGGGTCGCCGGGGTGCTGCTCGCGTCGTTTCTCGGCGCCAGCGCCGACAATTCCGGGGCGCTGACCGCCAGCGCCTTTACGATCGTCATTTTGGGCGGTCTCGGCAGCGTGCCCGGCTCGCTGATCGCCGCCTATATCGTCGGCTATGCCGAGACCCTGACCGCCTACCTCGTCGCGCCGACCCTGCGCCCGATCCCGGCCCTCGTCATCCTGATCCTCGTGCTCTACGCCCGGCCCCAGGGCATCCTCGGGCGCCGGTAGGCGGACGGATGACGAAGACAAACCGCCCCGATGCCGTCGCTGCGGCCCGGAGAGCCGCCGCCGATCTCGGTCAGCCGGCCTTTTCCCGGCGCGCCGCGAGGGCGCGGCGGGCCGCTTCCGGTTCGCGGTCGATGATCTGCATCAGGGCGCGGGCCGGTCCACGCGGCACCCGGCGCTGCTGCTCCCAATCGCGCAGTGCCGCCACATTAAGGCCGAAGGTGCGGGCGAACTCCTGCTGCGACATGCCCAGCCGGGCGCGGATCGCCTTTACGTCGAGCGGTTCCATGATCGCGGTGCGCGGATCGTCGAGCGGCCAGTCGGACACGTCCGGCGCCGCGTCCGGGTCGGCGGCGATCTGCGCATCAATCTCCGCATCGCTCAGCGCGTCGAGCGCGGCCCAGTCGGGCGTATGCCGGACCGGCTCATTCGCTCGCGCGGTCGGCTTTGGCTTGCTGGTAGACATCGCGCTCCTTCCGTTTGGCTCTGCGAAGCGAGATCACCCGGTACGCATCGCCGCGCCGCGTATAGACGCAAACGAACTCGCGGCCCTCGATCTCGCCGATCGCAATAATCCGGGTCTCTCGGTAATCGCGGCGGTCATCAACCCGCTCGACGGTGAAGCCGGCCAGCAGAACCGTCGCCGCGCCAAGAGAGATGCCGTGGAGATCGATGTTGACCGCGTCCTTTGCCGGATCGATCTCGATCTCCATCGCACTAAACTACGGCAATGCCGCACGAACGACAAGCGATCTATCCGGCATTGCCGTAGTTACCGGAGACCGGTGCCGCCATGAGAAACAGGCTTTACGTTCAGTGCGGCCTGCTCGCGGCGGTGCTGGCGGGTGGCGCCTCGGCACCGTTCTGGCTCGACGCCTATTACCTCGGGATTTTCACGATCGCCTATTATTTCGGCGTTTTCGCGATGTCGTGGGACCTGCTGTTCGGGTATGCGGGCGAAGTCAATTTCGGGCCGACCTTCCTGATCGGCATCGGCGCCTACGCCGCCGGCATCATGAACAATCACGGCGTGCCGCTGCCGCTCTGCATCATCGGCGGCGCTGCCGCCGCGATCGTCGGCGGGCTGTTTCTGGCGATCCCGGCCTTGCGGCTGCGCGGCCCCTATTTCGGCCTTGTCACCCTCGTCGCCGTGCTGCTGCTGCTCGACTGCATCGTCATCTTCGCCAGCATCACCGGCGGCGAAATCGGCATGATGGTGCCCGAGGTGCTGTCGGTCAGCGCCAAGGTCAATTACTGGTATGCCTTCGCCTTTCTGGCGGTGTCCGGGGCGATCCTGTTCGGGCTGTCGCGCTCCTCGCTCGGCCTCATCCTGCAGGCAACCGGCCAGGACCGCATCGAGGCGCAGGCGCTCGGCTTCAATGTGACGAAGCACAAACTGGCGGCGTTTGTAGTCAGCGCGCTCTTTTCCGGTCTCGCCGGCGCCATGCTGACATTCTATCAGGGCACCGCCTCGGTCGATCAGATGGTCGATCTGGCGATCGCGGTACAGATCATCATTGCGGTCGTGTTCGGCGGCCGGCGGACCATCCTCGGCGGCGTCCTCGGCGCGATCTTCCTCGTTTATTTCAACGAATTGCTGCGCCCGATCGGGCAGCTCAACACCTTGGTCGTGTCGGGGATCGCGCTCCTGGTGATCCTCTTCCTGCCGGATGGCGTGCTCGGCTACCTCTTGCGCCCGCGCGAGGGGCGGTGATGCCGTCGAACATGCCGGTCATCGAGGTCGAGGGGCTGACCAAGCGGTTTGGCGGGCTGGTCGCAGTCAAGGAGATCGGGTTCGATATCCGCGGCGGCGAGATTCTCGGGCTGATCGGCCCCAACGGCTCCGGCAAATCGACCGTGATGAAGCTGATCATGGGGATCGAGACGCCGAATGCCGGGATCGTGCGGCTCGACGGCACCGACATCGCCGGCTGGCCGACCCATCGCATCGCCCGCAAGGGGATCGGCATCGTCTTTCAGCATTCGCGCCCACTGCACCGGCAGACCGTGCTCGAAAATATCAAGCTCGCCCTGCTGCCGGACTCGCTGCTCCGCCTCGTCGCCGAGCCGGGTGTCGAGGAGCGGGCCCGGCTGATCGCCGAGCGGGTCGGTCTCGGCGCGGTGCTCGACCGCCGGCCCGCGACCTTGCCGTTTGCCGATCTGCGCCGCATGGAGATGGCGAAGGCGCTGGCCCGCGACCCCAAGGTGGTGCTGGTCGACGAGCCGTTCGCCGGGCTGACCCCGGCCGAGGTCGCGACCTTCTCCGAACTGATCGACGGGTTCCGCGAGGACGGGCGGGCGGTGCTGCTGGTCGATCACAACGTCAAGAGCGTGGCGCGGCTGGTCGATCGGGTGCTCGCGATGTATCTCGGCGAGCGCATTGCCGAGGGCAGCGCCGAGGAGGTCATGCAGGACCCGACGGTGCGCCGCGTCTATATCGGCGGGGCGATCGAGACCAACCCGCGCCCCGCCTCGACCGAAACCGTCGGCGAGGCCCTGCTCGATGTGCACGAGGTCGATGTCCTCTACGGCAAGGCGCAGGCCTTGCAGGGCGTGTCGCTCGACGTGCATGCCGGCGAATTCGTCTCGGTCGTCGGGCTGAACGGCGCCGGCAAGACCACCCTCTTCAACGCGATCTCCGGCCTCGTCGGCTATTCCGGCGAAATCCGCTGGCAGGGGAAGCGGCTGGCCGGGCGCAGCGCCGCCTCCATTGCGCGCGCCGGCATCGTGCAATGCCCGGAGACCCGCGAATTGTTCGGCGACATGAGCGTGCGCGAAAATCTCGATCTGGGCGGCCAGCACCTCGCCGCGGTCGAGCGCGGGCGCCAGCTCGCCTGGCTCTTGGACCTGTTCCCGATCCTCGCAGAGAGGGCCACCCAGAAGGCGCGCACCCTCTCGGGCGGCGAGCAGCAGATGCTGGCAATCGCCCGCTCGCTGATGATGCAGCCGAAGCTCCTGATCCTCGACGAGCCGACCCTGGGCCTCGCGCCGGTCATCCTCGAGCAATTGTCGAAGGCGCTGACCCAGCTGCGCGAGACGACCGAGATCACGGTCCTCTTGGGCGAGCAGAACGTCACCTTCGCGCTGCCGCACGCCGACCGGGTCTACGTCCTCGAACACGCCCGCATCGTCTGGGAAGGCAGCCCCGCCCGCTTCGCCGACGAAATGGGCACGGGATACTTGTAGGATTGCGGACCGCCGGCTTCCAGCCGGCATGCCGGCGGTCCCATCGGATCAGGCCGCGAGGCCGGCCTTCAGCGCGGCGGCGCAGTCGGCGACGGCGCGTCGGGCGGTGCCGATCAGCCTTCCGTACCGGATAAAGCCGTGATTGATCCCCGGATACACGGTCAGGTCGGCCGCCACCCCGGCCGCCTTCAGCGCCGTGGTCATATTGGTGCTGTCGTCGAAGAGCGGGTCGAGGGCACCGACGATCAGATGGGCCGGCGCCACCCCCTTCAAATCGGCGAGGATCGGCGCCGCCCGCCAGTCCTGCTGCTGCGCCGGATTTTCGAGATAGGTCTCCCAGATCCAGCGTACCTGCGCCTGCGACAGCCCGGCGCCCTGGCCGAAGCGCTGCCAGGACGGGCTGTCGCTGTCGCTCGAATAGACGCCGTAGATCAGGAGCTGGAAGCGCACCGCGCGCTCGCCGGCGTCGCGCATCGCCAGCGCGGCGCCCAAGGCCAGATTGGCGCCGGCGGAATCGCCGCCGACTGCGAGCCGGGCCGGATCGATGCCGAATTCGCCGCCTTCGCGCACCATCAGGCGGGTCATCGCGACCATTTCCTCGAACGCGACCGGGAATTTGCGCTCGGGCGACAATTGGTAATCGACCGACAGCACGGCGGCGCCGCTCTGGCGCACGAGGTCGCGCAGGAAATGGTCCCAGCTGTCGAGGCTGCCCTGCATGAACCCGCCGCCATGCGCATAGACGAGGAGCGGCGGCCGGCTCACTCCATCGGGCAGGTAGAGCCGGCACGGCACCTGGTCATGCGGGCCGGGCAGCTTCAGGTCGCGTTCGGTCTTGAGCGGCACCGAGCCCTCGCCGAGAAAGGCGCCGATGCGGTCGGTGGCGGCGCGCACCTCGACGATCGACGCCTTGGTCCGGTCGGGCGCGACCAGCCCCTTCTCCTGCAACAGCCGCCCGGCGGCTACGA
>DASUKH010000327.1:0-9422 GCA_036278835.1 Allostellaceae bacterium | reverse complement strand
ATCCGGTCGATGCCGGGGTCGTCGGGCCGGCGGTTCGCCTCTTTCGTCAGCATGATGCGGATCCCGACCGTGCCCGGAATCCTCTTCCAGTCGGCGATGACATCGGCCACCGCCGGGTCGTCCGGGTTGACCGGCTTGACGATCGCGAACCGGCCGGGATGGGCCTGGCGCACTTCGACGGCATAGCTGCCGTCGTACTGGTACATGGAAAAAGCGGAGATGAAGATCGCGCCGTCCACGCCGACCTTGTCCATCGCCGCCACCATCTCGTCGCCGGTGACGTGAGCGGGCCAGTTCGGCACGCTGTGCCATGGCCGCTTCGGCGTGTTCGCCTCATAGACGTGGACCTGGGAATCGATGATGGCCATCGGGGGTCTCCTCTGTGCTGCGCGAGTTTGGCTGTGGCGGCCGGATCGTGTCCAGAGGGCGTTCGGGCGCTGGCTCGATCAAGCGCGCCGAGCCCCCGAAGAACTCTTGCGACCCCCCTCCCCTCTCCTTAAGCTTGGTTGAATTTCCCGGAGGTCCACCATGCCGCAATCGCAGGGTACCAGCTTTACCGCCGATCCTCTGACTTTCGTCGTTCGGCATCAGCTATGGGATGCCAATGTCGAGGATCATTCGGATCAGGGTGTCTCCATCGAGGTCGCTGCCGATGTGGACGGCAAGCACACGACACTCCTGCGCTTCAACTGTTTCGATATCGAGAGAAGCTACGTTTACGGGCCGGAGAACCCGGCACTGGAGACCGCCGGCCGCGTCGGAGGCGGCATGGGCGTGCATTGTCGGATGGACCCGGTCACCGACGGCAACCCGATCGGCTGGACCATCCGGACCTTGGGCCAAAAGCTTCCGAGCATGCTGGCGCGGGCCGGATACAAAGAGATCGCGGGAAAAGCCGACCTTGGCGCGGTGCGGCGGCTCCTGCCGGAAATCGAAGCCTGCGCCCGGGAGACCTTCATCGCCAAGCGGAACACCGTCAAGCACAACCGCGGCACGGAAATCTTCGAGGCCGGCAATATCCGCTTCGGCCTTGAAATGCGGCGGCTGAAAAACGGCGACGGTGGCCTCGCGGTCCACGTCCTCGCCGATGTCGGCGGCTCGAAAGGAAGAGCCTACGTCGAGGAAACCGAGCTTCTCGCCTTCGACTGTTTCTGGCAGAACCCGCATTACCATTACGGTCCGCGCAACAAGAACCACCGGACCAATTGGGACCTGACGGTCATTGACGACCCGCTGGCATGGACCTTTCAGCAGTTCGAGAACAGAAAATTGAGCGCCATGATCGAGCGCGCCGGTTATCCCGGGATCGCCGCCGATCTCGACCTCGAACAGATCGCAGCAATGCTGCCGACGCTGAAGAAGCGCGCCTTCGAGATGTACGAGGAAGGCGAACGGTTGACCGGCCACAAGGGGCTGCCGGCGGAGTTCACGCCGAACCTCGCCGCCGCGGAATAGCACCGCCCTGCCGCGGGCGAGGGCGGCCCGCGATCGGGCGGGAAAGGAGAATGCCGATGCTGCCGCTGGTTCTCTCGTCGGATTCTCACGTGTTTGAGCCGCCCGATCTGTGGCAGACCCGCATCGACAAGGCGTTCCGGGACCGGGCGCCGCGGATCGAGCGGATCGACGGCGCCGACCAGATCGTGGTCGAGGCGGACCAGGCCCTCTCCGGGATCGGCCTCATCTCGAATGCCGGCGCGCGGTTCGAGGCTCCCGAGACGATCTCCGCCGAGGGGCGCTTTGAAGACGTGCACCGCGGCGGGTACGACCCCGAGCAGCACGTCAAGGACATGGCGCTCGACGGGGTGGCCGGCGAAGTCCTCTACCCCTCGCAGGGACTCTTCTACTTCAAGGTGGCGGACACGGGACTGATGTCCGCCATTTTCCGTGCGTACAATGACTGGCTCGCCGAGTTCTGCCGCACCGATCCCGCACGCCTCAAGGGCATCGCGATGATCAACCTGGACGATGTCCAGGACGGGATTGCGGAGCTGGAGCGCGCCGCCCGGCTCGGCCTCGCCGGCGCAATGATCACCGAGTATCCGCAAGAAGACCGGCGGTACGACCAACCCGGATACGAAAAGTTCTGGGCGGCCGCCGCTTCGCTCGATATGCCGCTCTCCCTGCACACCGCGACCCGGCGGCTGGGGAAAATCCGCGGGGCCGGCGACAGGACGCTGCGCGACGCCAGCAGCCGCGCCACGAAGGCGTTCTATCCGGCGCTGTCGATGTGCGACATGATCTTCTCCGGCGTCTTCGAGCGTCACCCCCGCCTCACCCTCGCCATCGTCGAGTTCGAGCTGGCCTGGGCGCCGCACCTGCTCGCAACGATGGATTACACGTATCGCGAGCGCCACGGCGAGGCGATCTACCGGTTCAAGGACGGCATGCGCCCGAGCGACTTCTTCCGCCGCAACGTCGTTTTAAGCTTTCAGGAAGACGCCGTCGGCATCCGCCTGCGCGATGTCATCGGCGTCGACAACATGATGTGGGGATCGGATTACCCGCACAGCGAGTCCACTTTTCCCCAATCGCGGAAGATCCTCTCGGAAATCCTCGCCGGCGTGCCGGACGACGAACAGGCCAGGATCGCCGCCGGCAACACCGCCCGCGTGTACCATTTCGACACGGCGCGGCTGACCGTGTCTGCCTGAGCCGGGATCAGGTCGTCGGTGGAACCGACCCTGGCCTGGGATCAATCGGCAGGAGCCGGTTCAAACCGAGCAACTGCTCGAACAGCAAAGCCGCCTGCAGCAGCGCCGCTTCTCCGCGCGGCCGGCCGACGAGCTGCAGACCAACCGGCCGTCCGAATTGATCGAAGCCGCACGGCACGGCCATTGCGGGGCAGGCGGTCAGCGTTATGACGGCCGTGGCGGTCGAGCCGCCCATGTAGTTCGGGGGCTTCTGGCCGCCGATCGTCGGGGCATTGCGCAGATTGACGTCAAACGCCGGAGTTTGGGCGCCGGGCGTCACCAGCAGATCATAGGTGCCGAAGAACGCGACCATGCGGCGGTAGAACGCGGCGCGCTCGCGATCGGCGCGGGCAATATCGGACGGCGTCTGGGCAAGACCGCGTTCGGTGTTCCAGATGATGTCCGGTTTCAGCTTGTCGCGGTGGCTGCGGAGTTGCAGCTCGCGGTCGACGATGAAATGCTGGCCGCGCAGGATGTGAAAGGCCTCGTCGGCGGCGCCGATCTCGGGCGAGGCTTCCTCGACGATGCACCCCAGCTCCTCGAAACGCCGCGCCGCGCGAGTGCAGATTTCGCGCACCTCCCGGTCGATCGGCATGCGGCCGTTGTAGTCGGCGGTGAACGCGACCCGCCTGGGCGCGGCCGGCCGGCCGAGGCTCTCGCTGAACGACACCGCCGGCGGATCGAACGTCATCGGATCATGCGGGCAGAACCCGGCCATCGCGTCGAGGAACAGCGCCAGATCGGCGACGCTGCGCGCCATCGGCCCCTGCACCGAGAGCGGGCTCCAGAGGTTGTTCGCGGTGCCGCGCGTCACCCGGCCGGGCGACGGCCGCATGCCGACGACTGAGCAATGGCTGCCCGGGCCGCGCAGCGAGCCGCCGTGGTCGGTGCCTTGCGCCAGAAAGACTTCGCCCGTCGCCAGCGACACCGCGCCGCCACCGGTCGAGCCGCCGGAGGTCAGTGTGGTGTTCCAGGGGTTGCGGGTCCGGCCGAACACCTCATTGAAGGTGCTGCCGCCGGCGCCGAATTCCGGGGTATTCGATTTGGCCATGACGATGCCGCCCTTGCGCTCGATGCGCTCGACGAGCGGGTGCGATGTGGCCGGTACGTGATCGGCAAATAGCGGCGAGCCGTAGGTGGTGCGGACCCCGGCCACGTCGGTCAGGTCCTTGATCGAGACCGGCAGGCCGGCGAGCCAGCCTGCTTCGCCCGCGGCTTCGCAGGCCGCGCCCCCTTGCATGATGCGCCTTGCATGGTCGCGGGCGCGGTCGAGGCAGAGGGTCGGCAGCGCGTTGACCGCCGGCTCGACCGCGGCGATGCGGGCGGCGGCGGCGTCCACCAGCTCAAGCGGCGCAAGCTCCCCTTTCCGCAGCCGCGCCACCGCCTCGACCGCCGACATCCGCCACAATTCGTCGCTCATCAACGGCTCCTGTTCTACATCAACCCGGCCACCGGAACCCGACCGGAGCCTCGTCCACGCCCGCGCAGCATCCGGCGCGCCTCGTCCGGCTGACCCGCCCCGAGATAGGCCTTCAACAGCGTGAACTCGACAAGGTCGAGCTGGGCGCGGCTGCCGCTGATCCGTTCGAGTTCGCCGCGAACCGGCTGAAGGGCATCGATCGCGGCCGAAAAATCGCCCTCTTCGAAAGCGGCGAAACCGCGCGACACCGCCGGGACCATGGAGCCGGACGGATAGCGGCCGTTGCCGGCCAGCTCGTCGATCTGCCGGGCGCGCGCCGCCAGCGCATCGGCGTCGCCGGCCACCACCTGAACAAGCGCAATGTGCACATCGGAAAAGGCGACACCGGCATTCGGAAACGCGCCGGTCGCGAATTCGTGCATCGCGCGCCACGCGGCGCCGTCGCGCGGATGGCCGGCGAGTTCCCAGCGCCACAAGAAGGAAACCGGGTCGGTCACCTTGCCGCGCGGCGGCCCGCTGTGCACGTCGTGCGCAATCGCATCGCGGAAAAGCCGGAGCGCCGCTTCCGCCTCCCCGACCTCCAGGTGGACCAGCGCCAGGTGCCAGCTCAGGTGGCTGTAAAGGGCGCCCCCGCGCGGGTAGCTCGTCAGCCACGGCGCCAGAAAGGCGCGGGCCGCCTCCGGTTGGCCCGCCTCGTAGCAGAGATGCGCGAAGGCGTGCGCCGCCCACGGGTTCTTCGGGTTTTGTTCGAGCGAGCGCTCGATCAGCGGGCGGGCAGCGCCGCGCTGGCCGTTCTCCGACAACGCCATCCCGTGATGGGCCGCGAACCACCAATCATCCCCGTAGCTCGGGGCAAGACCGTCCAACAGCTCCAACAACATACGCTTCTGACCGGCACGGCCGGAACTGCCGATCAGGCCGTTGGTGAATGCGGTGGTGGCGAGGACCACGGCATCGTGTGGCCAGGCATTCAAATGCCCGCGCACCGCGGCAAGCGCTGCTTCGGCGTCTCCTGCCACCAGCAGACCGAAAAACGCGACATGGCTGGCTTCCCGCTCCGACAGGCCGGCGGCAAGCGAACTGGCGGTTGCCATCGACGCGCGCGCGGCAGCCGCATCGCCCTGCTCCAGCAGCGCGTGCGCCCGGGCGGCGTGGGCCAGGGCAAAGCCGGGATCGGCGGCGATCGCCCGGTCGAACGCCTCGATCGCGCCGGGATACGCCGTCAGCTTCACCTCGCAGCCCTCGCCATAGGCCTGCCGCGCGGCAGACGAGGCGGTGGACAGCGGCAGGTCGTAGCGATTCTTGACCGGTCGGCAATCGCGGGCGGAAACGGGCGCGACCGGCATGGCCGGCGTGCCGGCGGCGGGGGCATCGTAAAGCGTCACCATATCTTTATCCTCCGCCGGACAGGGTGCCGCTTTCGCGCCGGCACGGCAATTGCGCGATGCAGGAGCGGCCGGCATGGCAGAATGCGCGCATGACCTACCGCCCCGCGGTCCCGGCCGCGCCGCTGCCTGCTTCCGGTCCCCGCCCGCCGGCCTCGCTCTATTTGGCCGGGCCGTTCAGCATGGGCTATGTCGATTTCTTCACGTTCCTGATCCCGCTCTACGGCCTGTCGCTCGGGTTCGATGCCTCGGAGGTCGGCATCCTGGTCGGCGCGCGATCGATCCTTTCGCTGTTCTTGTCGATCCATATCGGGGTCCTGATGGACCGCTTCGGGACGCGGGCTGTCACCCTCGTCTTCGTGTGGACCGGGATGGCGCTGGCGCCGCTGTTCCCGCTGGCGTCCGGCTTCTGGGCCTTGTTGCTGCTGCAGCTGGTCAACGGCGCCGCCGTCTCCTTCGCCTGGTCGGGCGCGCAGACCCTGATCGCGCAGCTCACCGAGGGCGATGCCCGGTATATCGGCAGGTTCAGCTTTTTCGCGCGGCTCGGCTCGACCTCGGCGCCGATCGTCGCGGGGGCGATCTGGGATTTCGGCGGCGCGTGGCCGGCCTATCTTCTCGGTTCCGCCTGGGGCGCGGTCCTGACGACCGCGCTGTTGCGGATCCCGGAAGCGGAACCCTTCGCCGTGCACCCGGCGATCGGCGCCGCGAGGACGCGTTTCCGGGCCCGCGACGTGTGGCCCCGCGCCTCCGATTACGTCAACTCGTTCAAGCTGGTCGCGATCCCCGCGGTGGCGCTGTCGATGGCCATCGTCGCGATGCGCAACACGACCTACAGCGTCCAGACCTCGGTCTATGTCGTCTATCTCGACCACATCGCGTTTGTCGGCACGACGATCGGCATCCTGTTCGCCGCGTCGGAAATTTCGAGCGGCTTCGGCTCGCTGTTCGCCGGCCGCGCGATGCGCCTCGGCAATCCGCTGCGCACAATGCTGGGCGGCACGATGCTCGCAATCCTCTTGGTCGCCGCGACGCCGCTGCTCGGCGGCATCTTCGGGATGCTCGTGCTGTTTCAGATGGCGCGCGGCTGGATCGAAGGAGTCATCCAACCGCTCGTGCTGTCGGTGCAGGCACGCGCTGTCGGCCGCCACCAGCAGGGCGCGGTGGTCGGGCTGCGGCAGACCGGGCAGCGGCTCAGCTCGATCCTGATCCCGCCGGTGATGGGCGGGCTTGCCGACCGCTTCGGCGCGGGCCAAAGCTTTCTGATGTACGGCGCCTGCATGCTGCCGCTATGCGGCTTGCTGGCGATGACGATCAGAGGGTTGCGGCGGCGCGGTTCCTGATCCGCACAGGCGAGATTTTTGTCCGCGCCGGGCAGTGCTCGGTCATACTGTCCCCAGCCTGCAAACCGCGTCCGCCTGCGGCGCGGCTGGCGCTGCCGCTTTGACGAGGAGACAGCGGAATGTTCAGCCACATCATGGTCGGGAGCAACGACATCGCCCGGTCAAAGAAGTTCTACGACGCCGTGTTTGCCGCGATCGGCGGCAAGCCCGGTGTCGAGGACGCGAAAGGCCGGCTGATCTACGCGCACGATGGCGGGCGCTTCATGGTATCGAAGCCGATCGACGGCAGGCCGGCCGGCCATGCCAATGGCGGCACGATCGGCTTCGCGATGAGCAACACCAGGCAGGCGGACGCCTGGCACAAAGCCGGGGTCGCGAATGGCGGCACGACGATCGAGGACCCGCCCGGCGTGCGCCAAGGGGCCGCCGGCCAGTTGTATCTGGCTTATCTTCGCGATCCCGACGGCAACAAGCTGTGCGGGCTTTACCGCATGCCGGCGGCCTGAACCGGCGCGAACCAAACCCGCAGAGGGCCGTTCTTTCCGGGCGGCCCTCGCACGATGAAGACCGGCGCGACCTGTATTGGCCGCGCAACCCAGGGGGCGAGCATGGCTCCGGCGGACACTGGCGGCATATCGTTTGTCGATTCCCTTCATGGCAGGGTCGACGACATCGTTGACGCCTGCACCCGCTGCGGCAAATGCGTGGCGGCGTGTCCGATGGTCGAGCCGGCGGGGCTCGACCCCGGCAATGCCGTCGCGATCGCCGAGGGTATCATCGACCTGCTCGCCGGCGGCGAGGGCAGCAAGGACGCAGAGCGTTGGGCCCAGGTCTGCACCAACAGCGGCAAGTGCATCCCGGCCTGCGACTACGGGGTCAATCCGCGGTTCATGGTCAACATGGCGCGGATCGCCGCCAAGGCGAAGCAGGGCGAGGAGGCGGTGCGCCGCGGCGCCCAGCAATATTTCAACAGCATGGGCCGCGGCACGCGGGTCATCTCGCGCCTGCAACTGCCGCCCGAGGTGCTGGCGCGGCTGAGCCCGCCCTTGCGCGCCCGCGACGAATACGAGAGCGCGCCGGAAATCGTCTTCTACACCGGCTGCAACGTCATCAAAACGCCGCACATCGCGCTCCTGGTGCTCGAAGTCTTGGACGCGCTCGGCGTCAGCTACGAGGTGATGGGCGGCACCGCGGCGTGCTGCGGCATCCAGCAGTTCAAGCGCGGCGACGCCAAGACCGCCGGCCGGGTCTCGTACAACACGATCGAGCGGCTGAGCCGCCCCGGCGCCTCGCGGGTCATTGCCTGGTGCCCGAGCTGCCAGATCCAGATCGCCGAGGTGGCATTGCCGGCCTACCGGGAGTCGTTCGGCGCGGCGCCGTTCGACATGAACCCGATCGCCGAGTTTTTCGCCGAGCGGCTCGACGATTTGCGGCCCCTGTTCGTGCACCCGGTCGAGAAGCGGGTGGCGCTGCAGGAGCGCTCGGCCCTGCCCGGCGTCATGATGGCCGTCAAGCAGGTGCTCGGTGCGATACCGGGCCTTGAAGTCGTCGAGCTCGACGTGCCCGTCCTCAGTACGCAAGCGAGCCATCTTTCGGTGCTGCCCGAATTCAAGGCGGAATTGCGCGAACGCGAGTTCCGCGCCGCCGCCGCGGCGGGGGTCACGACCTTCGCCTCGATCTTTCACGCCTGCCATCGCGAGCTCGTCACGTATCAGCCGCAGGTGTCGTTCGAGCTGATCAACTTCATGGAATTGATCGGCGAGAGCATGGGAATCCACATCCCCGATCTTTATAAGCGGCTGCGGCTGATGGGCGACATCGACGCGATCGTCGCCGACGCCTCCGATCTGATCGCGGCGCACCGGCTTGACCTCGACACGGTGCGCGACGTCCTCGCCCAGGACATGTTCGGCGACCGCTGAGCCGCGCCTGCACTCGCATCGACGCTTGCCGCCGCGCCCGGCGCGTGAAACCATCGCGGGGGCAACATCGGGATCGGCATTGGCGGTGGCGAGCGGGCCCGCACAGGACGGCATACCGGTCACGCTGCTGACCGGGTTTCTCGGCAGCGGCAAGACGACGCTGCTGCGCCGCGCCCTGACGGCGCCGGAGTTTGCCGATACCGCGGTCGTCATCAACGAAGTGGGCGAGATCGCGATCGACCACTACCTGGTCGATTTTGTCGAGGGCCAGGTGCTCGAACTGCCGGGCGGCTCTCTCTGCTGCGCGGTGCGCGAGGACCAGGCGCAGACCCTGCGCGACCTGATCGACCGGCGCGACGCCGGCCGGGTGCGCGCCTTCCGCCGCATCGTCATCGAGACCAGCGGCCTCGCCGACCCGGCGCCGATCCTGTTCACCCTCGGCACCGACCCGATGCTCGACCAGCGGCTGCGCCTCGCGCGCGTCGTGACGCTGGTCGATGCCGTCAGCGGCGCCGACACCCTCGGCCGCTTTGCCGAAGCCTCGCGCCAGGCCGCCGTCGCCGACGCGCTGGTGATCTCCAAGATCGACCTGGCACCCTTCGGCGAGGCGCTGGCCGCCCCACTCGACAAGCTGAACCCCGCCGCAGAACGCATCGTCGGCGCCG
>DASUKH010000326.1:0-6263 GCA_036278835.1 Allostellaceae bacterium | reverse complement strand
CTTCTGCACGATCACACTCGGCGGCGCCTTGCTCGGCAGCGTCGCCAGCCTCGAGGAGCGCGGCCGCTCCGGCTACATGGCGATCGTGCGGGCGCTGCTCGATGCGCTGGCGATCCGGCCGGGCGACAGCGTGCTCGAAGTCGGCTGCGGCTGCGGGGTCATCATGCGCGAGCTGGCGCGGCGCACCGGCGGCGCCAATCGCCTGCTCGGGCGCGATCTCAACCCCTACCTGCTGCGCGAGGCGCGCGCGCTGGCGCGCCGCCACGGACTGCTCGATCATATCGATTTCGGCGAAGGCCATGCCGAGGCTCTGTTGTTGCCGGACGGCGCGGTCGATGTCGCGCTGTCCTCGACGGTGTTCGAGGAGGGCGATGGCGACCGCATGCTGGCGGAGATCGTGCGGGTGACCCGGCCGGGCGGGCGGGTCGGGGTCGTCGTGCGCGCCACCGACATGCCGTTCTGGGTCAACCTGCCGCTCGACCCGGCGTTGAAGGCGAAGGTGGACGCCCCCAACATCATCGGCAGCGGCGTGGCACCTCACGGCATCGCCGATGCCAGCCTCTACCGGCGCATGGCCGCGCTCGGGCTGACCGACCTCAAATGCTTCCCGCAACTGGTTCCGGTCATCCCGGGATCGCCGCGCATCGAGCGTTACCGCCAGCAGGTCCTGGCGGTATTGACCCCGGAAGAAGCCGGGCGCTGGCACCAGGCCGAGGCCGTCGCCACGGCCGACGGCACCTTCTTCATCGCCCAGCCCTATCACTGCGCGGTCGGGACGAAGCCGGGATAGGCTGCCCAGCCACCGTCGGTTGGCAGCACCAATGCAAAACGTCCGGCCGCCGCCGCATAGCCTGTCTAGGCGTCTAAGGAGTACGATCGGGCAAACCGCGAACGGCTGTTCGCTCACGACCGTGGAGACCTGCATGCCGCATCTGAATTTCGGCGCCTTTCTCGCCCCGCATCATCCGATCGGTGAGCACCCGAGGCTGCAGTTCCGACGCGATCTCGACCTCGTCGAGCGGCTCGACCGGCTCGGCTACGACGAGTTCTGGTGCGGTGAGCACCATTCGAGCGGCTGGGAGATGATCGCCTCTCCCGAGATGTTTCTGGCCGCCGCCGGCGAGCGCACGCATCGCATCCGGCTCGGCACCGGCGTCGTGTCGCTGCCCTACCATCACCCGTTCAACGTCGCGCAGCGCATCGTGCAGCTCGACCACATGACCGGCGGCCGGGCGATCTTTGGCTCGGGGCCGGGCGCGCTGGCCTCCGACGCGCACAGCCTCGGCATCGACCCGATGGTGCAGCGCGACCGCCAGGACGAAGCGATCGGCATCATCCGGCGGCTGATGCACGGCGAGCGGGTCACCTGTCGGAGCGACTGGTTCACATTGCAGGACGCCGCCCTGCAGCTCCTGCCATTGCAGGAGGAGATGCCGTTCGCCGTCGCCTCGCAGATCAGCCCGTCCGGCATGACCCTGGCCGGCAAGCACGGGATCGGCGTCATCTCGATCGGCTCCTTGTCGAACGAGGGCCTGAACGCGCTGCCAACCCAATGGAGCTTCGCCGAACAAGCCGCAGCGAAGCACGGCCGAACCGTCGATCGCAAGAACTGGCGCGTGCTGCTCTCCTGGCACATCGCCGAGACCCGCGAGAAGGCGCGCGCCGAGGCCTGCGACGGCCTCTTCCGCCATCACAACGAATACATCGCCGGCACCCTGCAGCGGCCCGGCGCCAAGCCGTTCAAGAACCCCGACGAGGCGATCGAAAAGACCGCGTTCTCCGAGGAGGCGGCGGCGACGATCGGCACCCCCGACGACCTCGTCGCCCGGATCAAATCGGTCTACGAGGTCAGCGGCGGCTTCGGCACCGTGGTCGGCTTCGTGCATGACTGGGCCAACCCGGAAAACACGATGCGCAGCTGGGACATGGTGGCGCGCTACGTGGTGCCGGAGATCAACGGCTATCTCTCCGGGTTGCGCCGCTCGCAGCATTTCGTCGCGACCAACCGCGGCGTCTTCGAGCGCGCCAAGGAGGCGATCATGGCCAAGGTCAACGAAAATGAGGCCGCCCGTGCGGCGCTTGCCGTCACCAAATCCTCGCGCATCGCCGCCGCCTCGGCGAGCAACGTCCCCGACCTCGACAAGGCCCGCGACCAAGCCGCGGCCGAGTAAGGACGAGGAGCCTCACGCATGGAAGCCGGATACCTCGGGGTCGGCGCGATGGGGCTGCCGATGGCCCACAAATTGCTCGACGCCGGGCACAGCCTCGTGATCCACGACATCAGCGATAAGGCGATCTCTTCATTGCTTGACCGCCAGGCGCGGCGTGTCGCGTCACCCAAGGAGCTCGCCGACCGCTGCGAAATCGTGTTCGTCTCGCTGCCGACCCTGGCGGCCTTCCGCGAGGTGGCGTTCGGGGCGGACGGGCTGGTGCACGGCGGGAAGATGAACCTGCTGGTCAACACCTGCACGGTCGGGGTGCCGTTCGTCCGCGAACTGGACGAGCGCATGAAAGAACGCGGCGTGACGGTGGTGGACTGCCCGATCTCGGGCGGGCCGCCGGGGGCGCGCGCCGGCACGTTGTCGGTCATGGTGTCGGGCGATCCCGAAGCGATCGAACGCATTCGGCCGCTGATCGCGCTGTGGGGCCGGACGCTCAACATCGCCGGCGACCAGCCGGGCGCGGCGCAGGTGTTGAAGCTGACCAACAACATCCTGTCGGCGGTGGCGCTGGCGGCAAGCGCGGAAGCCTTTGTGATGGGCGCCAAGGGCGGCCTCGACCCCGAGGTCATGCTGGCCGCGATCAACGCCGGCAGCGGCCGCAACAGCGCGACCCTGGAGAAGTTTCCGGCCGCCGTCCTGACCCGCAGCTTCGATTACGGCGCCCAGATGCACATCATCATGAAGGACATCGATCTGGCGATCGCGCAGGGCGAGGAATTGGGCGTCCCGATGTGGGTGTGCCAGGCGGCGCGGCTCGTCTTCAAGCACGCGGTCTTCAAGGGCGCGGCGCACGACGACCTGACGACGATTGTCAAACACATCGAGCGCGACGCCGGGTTCGCGATGCCAAAGACGCCGTGAGCGCGGCGTCCACGCCCCGAGACAAGAGGGTTTGCGGATGAACGATGCGATGGATTTGGGCGATATCGGCTTTGACGAGCGCTATGCGGTCGGGCAGCCGGTGCCGCGCTCGGAAGACCCGGTCCTGCTGCGCGGAGTGGGGCATTACACGGACGATTTCAGCGCGGCGGGTCAGGCGCATGCGGTAATGCTGCGTAGCCCTTACGCGCACGGGATCATCCGCGGCATCGACGCCGACGCGGCGCGCGCGATGCCTGGGGTGCTCGCGGTCTATACGGTGGCCGATCTTGCGGCCGGCGGAATTGGCCCGTTGCCGGCGCGACAGGTCATGAACAATCGAGACGGCACGCCGATGCTGCAACCCGTCCGCACCGCGCTGCCGGCCGACAAGGTGCGCCATGTCGGCGAGCCGGTGGTGGCGGTTGTGGCCGAAACGCTCGCGCAGGCCCGGGACGCCGCCGAGGCAGTCACCCTCGATATCGACCCGCTGCCGGCGGTTACCGAACCGGCCGAGGCGGTGCAGCCCGGCGCGCCGCGCCTCTATGACGACGTGCCGAACAACATCGCGCTCGATTTCCATTACGGCGATAGCGCGGCGGTGGCCGCCGCCTTCGCCGGCGCTGCCCATGTGACGCGGCTCGATCTGCGCAACAGCCGCATCGTCGTCAACCCGATGGAGCCGCGCTCCGGCCTCGCCGAGTACGATGCTGAGCAGCAGCATTTCACCTTGCATGTCGGCTGCCAGGGCGTCTTCGGCTTCCGAAACTACATCGCGCAGGTGCTGGGGATCGGGCGCGACAAGGTGCGGGTGCTGACCGAGCGGGTCGGCGGCTCGTTCGGCATGAAGCAGCCGGACATGTCGGAATATTTCTGCATATTGCACGCGGCGCGCGCGCTCGGGCGGCCGGTCAAATGGACCGACGATCGCTCCGGCAGCTTCGTCTCCGACACGCACGGCCGCGATCATCAGATGACCGCCGAACTGGCGCTCGACGCCGAGGGTCATTTCCTCGCGATCCGGCTCACCGGATACGGCAATCTCGGCGCGCATTACGGCGCGGCCGGGCCTTCGACCCGCAACGCCGTCCGAAACACGCTCGGCGTGTACAAAACGCCGCTGATCGAGGTAACGACGAAATGCGTCTTCACCAACACGACCCCGGTCGGCGCCTATCGCGGAGCCGGGCGGCCCGAAGCCAATTATTACATGGAGCGGCTGGTTGCGACCGCGGCGCGCGAAATGGGGATCGATGCGGTCGAATTGCGCCGCCGGAACCACATCCCGCCGGCGGCGATGCCGTACAAGGCGCCGAACGGCACGATCTATGACAGCGGCGATTTTACCAACCTGCTCGACAAGGCCGTAAAGCTGGCCGATTGGGATGGCTTCCCGGCGCGCCAGGCCGAGAGCCGGGCGCGGGGCCGCCTGCGCGGGCGCGGCATCAGCGATTATCTCGAATTGACGGGGCCGCCCGGCCGCGAGATGGGCGGCATCCGTTTCGAGCCGGACGGCGATGTGACGATCGTCACCGGCACCCTCGATTACGGGCAGGGGCACTGGTCGCCCTTCGCGCAGGTGCTGGCAACGCGGCTCGGCATTCCGTTCCGCCGCATCCGGCTCGTCCAGGGCGACAGCGACCGGCTGATCGCCGGAGGCGGCACCGGCGGCTCGAAATCGATGATCGTCAGCGGCAATGCGATCGTTCATGCCGCCGACAAGGTGATCGAGCAGGGAAGGCAGATCGCGGCGCATGTGCTGGAGGCGGCGGCGGCCGATATCGAATTCCGCACCGGCCGGTTCGTCATCGCCGGCACCGACCGCTCGGTCGGACTGATGGAGCTGGCGGCGCGTCTCCGGAACGGCCTCTCCCTGCCGCCCGACCTGCCGCAGAGCCTCGATGTGGCGGAGGCCTATGACGGGCCGCCCTCGGCCTTTCCGAACGGCTGCCATATCGCCGAGGTCGAGGTCGATCCCGAAACCGGCGAGGTGGAGGTCGTCAAATACAGCTTCGTCAACGATTTCGGCGTCGTCATTAACCCGCTGCTGGTCGAGGGGCAGGCGCATGGCGGCATCGTGCAGGGGATCGGCCAGGCGTTGCGCGAGCGCACCGTCTATGACGAGGACGGGCAGCTGCTGACCGGCTCGTACATGGATTACGCGCTGCCCCGCGCCGACGACGCGCCGTTTTTCGTCAATGCGAGCCACCCGGTGCCGGCCAAGACCAATCCGCTGGGCGCCAAGGGTTGCGGCGAGGCCGGCTGCGCCGGCGCGTTACCGGCGGTGATCAACGCGCTGGTCGATGCGCTGTCGGAATACGGCATCCGCCACCTCGACATGCCCGCCACCCCGGAGCGCGTCTGGCAGGCGATCCGTGACGCGCGCGGGCATTGATACGAGAACGGCCCTGACTGCGGCCGCGCGTGGGGCGGACAAGCGCTCCGCAATCCGCCAATATCAGCGCGAACTCGACCGACGGAGAGACGCATGAAGCACATTTTCACCGCCGCATCCGCGCTAGCGATGCTCGTCGTGACGGCCACCGCGGGGGCGCAGCCGCCGGCGCAAGGCCCGGGCGCAAATGCCGGCCGCTTTTCCCTCGCGAGCCTGCGCGGCAATTACGCGATGGAATTTTCGGGACAGTTCATGAGGAGCGGGGGCTGGTTTCCGGTGATGGGGACGGGGGTCATCGTTTCCGACGGTCGGGGCAATCTCGGCGGCGCTGAGACGTACAGCACCGAAACGAAGACCTGCGATGCAACCCTCACCGGCACCTACACGGTCGAGCCTGACGGAAGCGGCACCGTCAGCCTGACGTTTTCGGGCACCACCCCCGGCTGTGCCGGCGGCAGCTTTACGCAAAGCCTGGCGATCGCCGGCGACGGCGAACTGGTCCTGTTAAGCAACACGAACCCGGGGGACCTGATCAAGGAGAAATGGTATTTGCAGAAACGGTAATTCCGGAGTGCTGAAGAGTGGCGTGAACAGCGCGGCCCGCCATTATCTGTGCGACTTCGGCGGGTTGCGTTTCGCTTCACCCGCCCTACGGAATGCTTCACGATGAGCAACCCGGCGTTCCGGTTCGATCACGTTCACATCATTAGCGAAAACCCGCGCGCTTCGGCCGAATGGTATGTCGAGATGTTCGGCGCGACGATCGCGGCCGATACGGTGGCGCGCGG
>DASUKH010000325.1:0-6458 GCA_036278835.1 Allostellaceae bacterium | reverse complement strand
CCTTGTCGACGATGCCGCCGGGCTCGCCGAGCCGCTGCTTTGTATGGCGGCGGGCGATGTGTACGCCCTGGACAATCAGACGCTTCTCGGCCGGGAAAACGCGCAGCACCTGGCCGGTGCGGCCCTTGTCGCGGCCGCTGATCACAACGACGTTGTCGCCCTTCTTGATCTTCAGCTTGGCCATTCGTCACACCAATCGTTCGTCGCCCCCGCGAAAGCGGAGGTCCAGGGGCAAGCGATGAAGCAGCAGCCCTGGATTCCCGCTTTCGCGGGAATGACGGCTGAGGTCACCAGCCATCTTCACAGCACCTCCGGTGCGAGCGAGACGATTTTCATAAAGCGTCGCGCCCGCAATTCGCGGGTGACCGGGCCGAAAATGCGGGTGCCGATCGGCTCGCCCTGGCGGCTGATCAGCACCGCGGCGTTGCGGTCGAAGCGGATCGCGCTGCCGTCCGGGCGATGGATTTCCTTTGCGGTGCGCACGATCACGGCGCGGTGCACGTCGCCCTTCTTCACCCGGCCGCGCGGGATCGCCTCCTTCACCGAGACGATGATCACATCGCCGACCGTCGCGGTCTTGCGCTTGGAGCCGCCCAGGACCTTGATGCACTGCACCCGGCGCGCCCCGGAATTGTCGGCCACGTCGAGATTGGTCTGCATCTGGATCATGCGGCGCCTCCGGCGGCTTCCTCGGCCGCCACCGCTTCGGCGGCGCTGGCCGGGGCGGCAAAGCGTCGGCCCGGCGCCGCGTCGGCCGGCCCGCCGATCACGACCCAGCTTTTGCGCTTCGAGATCGGCCGGCTTTCCTCGATCCGGACCGAGTCGCCGGCGCGGTAGCGATTGTCTTCGTCATGCGCCGCGTATTTCTTCGAGCGCGAGACGAATTTCTTATAGAGCGGGTGCATGACGCGCCGCTCGACGCGCACGATCACCGTCTTGTCGCAGGCGCTGCTGACGACGACGCCCTGTAAAATTCGTTTAGGCATTCCGGGGCTCGCTGCTGTCGTCACCGCCGCGTGATCCCCGGATCAAGTCCGGGGAGGGGTCCAGGGCAACCGGCTCGGCGGTTGCAGCCATGGCCGCCCGCTTTCGCGGGAATGACGGGAAATGGGGTGACGCAATCGAATTCATTTTGGCTTGCTACGCCTTTGCTGCTGCACGCTGCCGCTCGCCGAGAATGGTCTTGATCCGGGCGATGCTGCGCCGCACCTGGCGCACCCGCGCGGTGTTTTCGAGCTGACCGCTCGCGCGCTGGAAGCGCAGGTTGAAAATCTCCTTGCCGAGGTTGTCGACCTCCTCGGTCAACTCGTCGACCGAGCGGGTCCGCAGATCGGACGCCTTCATGCCCTTCACGGCTGCACCCCTTCGCCGGAACGCGTTATGAAACGGGTGCCGATCGGCAATTTGGCCGCGGCAAGATCGAACGCCTCGCGTGCCACATCGGGCGCGACGCCGTCGAGTTCGAACATGATGCGGCCCGGCTTGACCCGAGCTACCCAGAACTCGGGCGAGCCCTTGCCGCTGCCCATGCGCACCTCGGCCGGTTTCGAGGAGACCGGCACGTCCGGGAAGATCCGGATCCACACCCGCCCGACGCGGCGGATGTAGCGGGTGATCGTGCGCCGCGCCGCCTCGATCTGGCGCGCGGTGATCCGCCCCGGCTCGACGGCCTTCAGGCCATAGGCGCCGAAATTGAGCGTCGTGCCGCCTTTGGCGACGCCATGAATGCGCCCCTTGTGGGCCTTCCTGTATTTGCTGCGTTTCGGTGCGAGCATCGCCTGTTGCCTAGCGGTCGCGGCCGGGCCGGTCGCGGTCGTGCCGCTCGCCGCCCGCCGCCTGCAATTCGTTGAGGCGCTTATCCTGCGCCATCGGGTCGTGCGCCAGGATCTCCCCCTTGAACACCCACACCTTGACGCCGCAGGTGCCGTAGGTGGTCTTGGCCGTGGCGCCGCCGAAATCGACATCGGCGCGCAGCGTGTGCAGCGGCACCCGCCCCTCGCGGTACCATTCCATGCGCGCGATCTCGGCGCCGCCGAGCCGGCCGCCGCAATTGATGCGGATCCCCTGGGCGCCGAACCGCATGGCGGACTGCACCGCCCGCTTCATCGCGCGGCGAAACGCAACCCGGCGTTCCAATTGCTGGGCGATGCCCTCGGCGATCAGCTTGGCCTCGATCTCGGGCTTGCGGATCTCCATGATGTTGAGGCTGACCTCGCTGTTGGTCACCTTGCCGATATCGTTGCGCAGCTTGTCGATATCGGCGCCCTTCTTGCCGATGATGACCCCGGGCCGGGCCGAGTGCAGCGTGATCCGCGTCTTTTTCGCGGCGCGCTCGATCAGCACCTTCGACAAGGCCGCCTGGCTCAGCCGCCGGCCGAGAAAGGCGCGGAGCTTCAGGTCGTCGAGCAGCTGGTTGCCGTATCCCTTGCTGGAAAACCAGCGCGAATCCCAGGTGCGGTTGATCCCGAGCCGCAAACCGATCGGGTTGACCTTCTGGCCCATCAGGCACTCTCCTCGCCCGTATCCTCCGGCCGCTCGCGGACGATCACGGTCAGATGCGCGAAATGCTTTTCAACCCGGGCCGAACGGCCGCGGCCGCGGGTGTGGAACCGCTTCATGATGAAGGCGCGGCCGACCGTCGCCTCCTTGACATACAGCCGGTCGACGTCGAGCTGGTGATTGTTCTCGGCATTGGCGATCGCCGACTGCAGCACCTTCTTCACATCCTGGGCGATCCGCCGGTGCGAGAAGGTCAGCTCGGCCAGAGCCGTCGCCGCATCCTTGCCGCGGATCATCTGAGCGAGGAGGTTGAGCTTGCGCGGGCTCGTACGCATCGCCCGCAAAAAAGCCGAGGCCTCGTTGTCGTCGAGCCGGCGTTCGGCGGCTGGCTTGCCCATCAGGCCCTCCGCGCCCGCTTGTCGCCGGCGTGTCCGTAAAACGTGCGGGTCGGCGCGAACTCGCCCAATTTGTGGCCGATCATATTTTCCGTCACCAGCACCGGGATGAATTTGTGCCCGTTATAGACGCCGAAAGTCAGCCCGACAAATTGCGGAAAGATCGTCGACCGCCGCGACCAGGTGCGGATGATTTCATTACGGCCCGAGGCGCGCGTCTTGTCGGCTTTCTTCAACAGAGAGCCATCGACGAACGGGCCTTTCCATACCGAGCGTGCCACGCTCTTCTCCGTCTCGCTATTTCACGTTGCGGCGGCGGATGATCAGCCGGTCCGTCGCCTTGTTCTGCCGCGTCTTTTTGCCCTTGGTCGGCTTGCCCCACGGGGTCACCGGGTGGCGTCCGCCCGACGATTTGCCTTCGCCGCCGCCATGCGGGTGGTCGATCGGATTCATCGCGACGCCGCGCACCGACGGCCGGCGGCCGAGCCAGCGATTGCGGCCGGCCTTGCCGATCACGATGTTCTGGTGATCGGGGTTCGACACCGCCCCGATCGTCGCGCGGCACTCGGCCCGCACCATGCGCAGCTCGCCCGAGCCCATGCGCAACAGCGCGTACCCCTGGTCGCGCCCGACCAGTTGGACATAGGTGCCGGCCGAGCGCGCCAGTTGGCCGCCCTTTCCCGGCTTCATCTCGACATTATGGACGATCGTGCCGAGCGGCATGCTGCGAAGCGGCATCGCATTGCCGGGCTTGACATCGACCCGCTCGCCCGAGACCACCGTATCGCCGGCGCGCAGCCGCTGCGGCGCCAGGATGTAGGACTGCTCGCCGTCCGGATAGGTGATCAGCGCGATAAAGGCGGTGCGGTTCGGATCGTATTCGAGCCGCTCGACGGTTGCCGCGGCATCGTCCTTGCGCCGCTTGAAATCGACGATGCGGTAGCGCCGCTTGTGGCCGCCGCCGCGCCAACGCATGGTCGTGCGCCCGGTATTGTTGCGCCCGCCCTTTTGCCTGAGGCCCTCGGTCAGCTTCTTGACCGGCTTGCCCTTCCATAGCTCGCCGCGGTCGACGATGACGAGGTGGCGCTGCGACGGGGTCGTCGGGTTGAAGGTCTTCAATGCCATTGATCAAATCCCGCCCGTCAAATGCCTGTCGTCACGTCGATGCGCGAGCCTTCGGCCAGGGTCACGATCGCCTTCTTGTAGTCGGAGCGGCGCCCCGGCCGGTTGCGCACCCGCTTCACCTTGCCGGCGACCCGGATCGTGTTGACGGCGTCGACCTTGACGTTGAACAGCCCCTCGACCGCCGCCTTGACCTCGCGCTTGGTGGCGTCGAGCGCGACCCGGAAAACCAGCTGGTTGTGCTCAGAAACCGCGGTCGCCTTCTCGGTGATGACCGGCGCGCGGACAATATTATACATCCGCTCCCGGCTCAGCCGGGTTTCGGCGGGCGGAATGACGCGGAACCGGCTCATTTCAGTCGCGCCTCCAATTGCTGCACGGCGTCGCGGGTCAGGACCAGCGTGTCGCGGCGCAGAATGTCATAGACGTTGGCGCCCTGCTGCGGCAGCACATCGACCCTCGGAAGGTTGCGCGCGGCGCGGGCGAAGCCTGCATCGACCGCAGCGCCGTCGATAATCAGCACCGATTCCCAGCCGAGCGCGTCGAAGCGGGCGCGCAACGCCTTGGTCTTCGCCTCCTCGACCCGGGCGGCCTCGATGACGATCAGCCGGCCTTCGGCCTGCTTGGCCGACAGGGCGGCTTTGAGGCCGATCCGGCGCACCTTCTTCTGCAGCCCGAATTCATGGCTGCGCACGACCGGACCAAAAATCACCGCGCCACCGCGGAATTGCGGCGACCGCAGGCTGCCCTGGCGGGCGCGGCCGGTCCCTTTCTGCTTGTACGGCTTCCTGGTGGTGCCGCTGATGTCGCTGATGCCCTTGGTCTTATGCGTGCCGGCGCGCCGCTTGGCGAGCTGCCAGTTGACGACGCGCGCCAGGATGTCGCGCCGCACCGGCGCCGCGAACACGTCGTCGGCGAGTTCGATGTCGCCGACCTCCTGATTGTCGAGATTGTGCACCGGCACTCTCATGGCTGCGCCTCCTCGGCCGCGGCTTCCGGTGGTTCGGGCGAAGCGGGCGCCTCGCCCTCGGACTCCGCCGGGCCGACCGCGTGCACCGCCGCCGGGAACGGCAGCCCGTCCGGCATTCGGCGCTTGACGGCGTCCTTGACGAGGACCCAGCCATTCTCGTGCCCCGGCACTGAGCCGCGGATCAGCAACAGCCCGCGCTCCGGATCGGCCGACACCACTTCGAGGCTCTGCGTGGTCACCCGCTCGTTGCCGAGCTGGCCGGCCATCTTCTTGTTTTTGAATGTCTTGCCGGGGTCCTGCCGCTGCCCGGTCGAGCCCAGGCTGCGATGCGAGATCGAGACGCCGTGGGTGGCGCGCAGGCCGCCGAAATTGTGCCGTTTCATGCCGCCGGCAAAACCCTTGCCGATGCTGGTGCCGGTCACATCGACGTGCTGTCCGGCGACGAAATGCGCCGCCGTGATTTCCGCGCCGACCGGTACCAGCGCGTCTTCCGATACGCGAAACTCGGCGAGCTTCATCTTCGGCTCGACCTTGGCGCGGGCGAAATGGCCGCGCTGCGGTTTCGACACGTTCTTTACCTTGGCGGTCCCGTAGCCGAGTTGCAGCGCGGTATAGCCGTCCTTGTCCCGCGTGCGTTGCGCGACGACCTGGTTGTCGACCCGCAGCACCGTCACCGCGACATGGTTGCCCTCTTCGGTGAAGAGGCGCGTCATGCCGAGCTTGCGCGCGATCAAACCGGTGCGCATCGCTTACTGCTCCCCAATCCCGTCATCCCGGCAACAGCCGGGGCCCACCCCTCGGCCGGCACGGGCTCTGCCGCGCTGCGCCGATCGCCTGACCTCATGCCCGGCCCTGGGACTCGTCCAACGACGGGTCCCGGCCTTCGCCGGGATGACAGGGGAAAAATCCAATAAAGCACGGCAAGGCCCTACAGCTTGATCTCGACATCGACGCCGGCTGCGAGATCGAGCTTCATCAGCGCATCGACGGTCTGCGGCGTCGGATCGACGATGTCGAGCACCCGCTTGTGGGTGCGGACCTCGAACTGCTCGCGCGACTTCTTGTCGACATGCGGCGAGCGCAGCACGGTGAATTTCTCGATCCGGGTCGGCAGCGGGATCGGGCCGCGCACCCGCGCGCCGGTCCGCTTGGCCGTGTTGACAATCTCGCTGGTCGATTGGTCAAGCACGCGATGATCGTACGCCCGGAGGCGGATTCGTATGTTCTGGTTGTCCATCTTGGTCTTGTCCGATCCGCGCTGCTGGGACCGCCGGCCTCCGGCCGGCATGCCGGCGAGATGCCGCCGGCGCTCCGGTTGCTATTTCAAAATCTTGGCGACGACGCCGGCGCCGACGGTGCGGCCGCCTTCGCGGATCGCGAAGCGCAGGCCTTCGTCCATCGCGATCGGCACCAGGAGTTCCACCTCCATCGAGATGTTGTCGCCCGGCATCACCATCTCGGTGCCCTCCGGC
>DASUKH010000324.1:0-18098 GCA_036278835.1 Allostellaceae bacterium | reverse complement strand
CTCGCCGATCGGGCGCGAGAACACCTCCGTGAACTCGAAGATCGGGGTGGCGATCTCGGCGAAGCCGTAGAGGGCGGCGAGCCGGCGTGCCGTGTCGATGACGTGGCGGTGGCGCCGCGCCGCCTCGGGCAACAAATCTTGTGTGCCGCGCGCCGGCTGCAGAGCTGGCATCGAGCTTTTTCTCCCGGACGGGGGCAGGCGCGCCGGTGTGATGGCCGCGCCTCCTCAACATAGTGTGCACCGCCGCCGCCCTCAACCTGCTGCGGGCCCAGGCCAATCCGCAGTGATTTGGGGCGACCCTCCCTTGCACGGCGTTTTGTAACGCTCCCGGTATGCGCGATAAAGTCTCGCGGAGCTTGACCTTGGACGGTCATTGACTCATTGTTCGGCCCTGATCTGCTGGCCGGGATTAGCGCGCGGCATGCGCTGGCGGAGCCGCAAATCAAGGGGGAGACCGGGTTGCCGCCGAAGCTGCATCGAGCCACGCCCGCCCGGCGCGGTCGGTCGCCATGCCCTTATGCCATGACGGGGGTGGGCGGGTCCGGCCTGACTATCGGCCTTCAATCGCCGCTCCGAGACAGACATGCAAGCCGATAAGCAATCGGTTGTTTGCATCGGCGCCGGCCCCGCCGGTCTCACAGCGGCATACCAGCTAAGCGGGGACGGGTATCGGGTCACGGTGCTGGAGCAGGATCCGGTTTATGTCGGCGGCATCTCCAGGACTGTAGAACACAAAGGATTCGCCTTCGACATAGGTGGCCACCGATTCTTTTCAAAATCGGCTGAGGTTGAAAATTTATGGTCCGAGATTCTTGCTGACGATTTTCTCGAGCGTCCGCGGAAGTCCCGAATCTATTATCGCGGCCAATTCTTCGACTATCCGATCCGCGCCATGGACGCTCTCTCCAAGCTCGGTATGATCGAATCGGCGCGCTGCCTGGCTTCCTACCTGAGCATCAAGATTTTTCCGTACAAAGAGCCGCGCACCGTCGAGCAGTGGGTCACCAACCACTTCGGCAGACGGCTGTTTCAGATCTTTTTCCAGACCTACACAGAGAAGGTCTGGGGCATGAAGTGCTCGGAGATTTCGGCCGACTGGGCGGCGCAGCGGATCAAGGGTCTGTCCCTGACCAAGGCGATTTGGCATGCCCTTGTGCCGCAGAAGGAGCATGGGTCACGCGATGCGGTGATCAAAACCCTGGTAACGAGCTTCCGGTACCCGAGGCGCGGCCCCGGCATGTTGTGGGAGGCCGCCGCCGAACGGATACGCGCAAATGGCGGAAAAGTGCTGCTGGGGCAACGGGTCGAGACGCTGCAGTGGGAGCGCGGCGCCGGGGAATGGCGCGTGACCTCGAAGGGTGCCGATGGCGGCGTAACGCAGGTGACGGCTGCTCATGTCATTTCCAGCATGCCGCTCCGCGAGCTGGTGCAATCTCTTCAGCCGGCGCCCTCGTCCGGGGTCCTGGATGCGGCGCGCCGGTTGCGGTATCGCGATTTTCTCGTCGTCGCACTGGTTGTGAAGGACAGAGGCCTTTTCGATGACAACTGGATCTATATTCATGATCCCGGCGTAAAGGTAGGACGCGTCCAGAATTTCAAATCCTGGTCCCCCGAGATGGTGCCGAATGAGGATTTGAACTGCTATGGCATGGAGTATTTTTGCTTCGAGGGCGACGGCCTGTGGACTTCGGAAGATTCCGAGCTGATCCGGCTGGCGAGCGCCGAACTGGTAAAGCTGGGGTTGGCCGCGGCGACGGATATCGTCGATGGCAGCGTCGTCAGACAACCGAAAGCGTATCCGGTTTACGACGATGCCTATCAACATCATGTGGCTACGATCAGGGCCGCACTCGAATCCGACTACCCCAACCTGCAGCCTGTCGGCCGCAACGGGATGCACAAATATAACAACCAGGATCATGCGATGATGACCGCCATGCTGGCGGTAAAAAATATACAATCGGGTCGGCGGCAATTCGATTTGTGGCGGGTCAACCAGGACGCCGAATACCACGAAGAGGGCGAGGCCGGACGCGACGAGGCGCTCGCTTCCCCGCGCGGCGATTCGGCCGTGGGCGGGCGACTCGTCCCCAGGCGCCTGTGACGGCGGCGTCTCCCGCCGTTCCGGTTTGAGCCTTGCCGCCAAGCGGGGATCGCGGAACCGGGCGGTGCAATGATGAAGCCTGACGCTCGGCCGCGCCGCACGGCGACGCCAGCCACGCCGCTTCCTCAGGGCCAGACGGCCGGGAGCGGCCTTGGAGCGAGGTCTGCCACGGCCGCGCTGCTGTTGCTGATCGGCACTCTGTGGCTGGCAACGCGCCAATATCACGGCATCATTCACGACAGCAGACTCTACACGCTGCAAGCGCTCGACTTGTTGTACCCGCATCGCTTTGCGAGCGATCTCTACCTCCGTTTCGGATCTCAGGACAGGTTTACCATTTTTTCTTACCTCTACGCGCCGGTGATTGCGGATTTTGGCGTTTCCCGCGCAGCAATGTTTGCTACCATTGCCGGCCAGGCAATCTGGCTTGGCGGTTTGGCTTATTTGAGCGGAGCCCTGTTCAGGGACCGCTTGCAGGCAATTCTGGCGGTGGGGGCGGCGATCGCGCTGCCGGGCTATTACGACATGGTTTTCCGATACGGTGAGCCGTTCGCCACGCCCCGCCTGTTCGCTGAGGCGTTCGTTCTTTTTGCGCTCGGTTTTCTGATTCGTTCCCGAACGGGTTGGGCATTCCTGATGCTCGCCGCAGCAGTACCGTTGCACCCGCTGATCGCGCTGACCGGGATGGCATTCTCGGTGATTTACCTGGCTGTTCAGCGGCCGCTTTGGTGGGTGGTGCCGGGTGCGGGAATAGTTTTGGCCGTAATCCTGGCATTGTCCGGTATCCCGCCTTTCGCGAACCTGCAGGTGAGCTTTGATCGGGCGTGGCTCGACATCGTGAAGCTGCGCGACCCCTTGTGCTTTGTCACGCAATGGTCGCTCGAAACCTATTGCCGGACTCTTCTCGCCATCGCGCTCGGCACGCTGGCCTTTGTGACCGGGGAGAAGCAGAGCCGCCGGGCTTTGGCGACTGCCCTGGCGGCAGGTCTCGGCGGAATCCTATGCACCCTGATCGGCAGCGACTTCGCACATAACGTCTTCGTCGCGCAGCTTCAGCCGTGGCGGGCGATGTGGCTGCTGGCTTTGTTGGCCAATCTGCACCTTGTAACGGCGCTTCGCCGGCTTGGCCGGGAACCGGCGAGGCTGGATGTTGCGAGGTTGGGGGTCGTCAATGCAGCGATCCCGTTTGTTTTGTCGGAATTCGTCCCGCAATTCATCCAGATCGCCGCGCCGCTCATGGCGATCAGCGCCGGCATCGGCGTCTGGCAACTGCGTACCGGGTGGCGGTTGCCGGCCGCCATCCGGGCGGGCGCCTTGTTGACCTTCGCGCTCGGCGGAGCGGCAACCATCGTGTTCTGTTACGGGTTCAAGGTGCTGCTCGAAGCGTGGCCCGACCAATTTCGCAGCCGGATCGGCGCCTGCCTTCTGCTCGTTGCTGCGCTCGCGTGCATGTTCGCGCTGTTCCGCTGCCGCCGGCGAACCGGCTGGTACAGCCGTGCGGTATTGCCTGTCACCGCTATCCTGTTCGGATTGTCGCTTTACGGTTGGGATGCCCGCGACGCCTGGGCGCGGTTCGTCGAAACGCCGGAGCCGGCGTCTGCCTCCCTCGCGGCGCTGCTGCCGGCAGGCGCGACCGTGTATTGGGAAGGGGGGACGCGGCTGTTGTGGTTGCGGCTGCGGCGGCCAAGCTATTTTTCGTGCAGCCAGGGTGCAGGCGTCGTTTATTTTCGAGACACGGCGGTCGAGTTCGAACGAAGGGCGCAATCCTTCCGGCTGCTCCGAACTCTCGATTTCGGCGGTGCGACGCGGTGCCCGCAATTCGACAGCACGGCCGGGCATGGCCGATCCCGCAGCGATTTGCGCCAAGTGTGCCGCCGCGAGCCCACTCTCGACTATCTCGTTCTGGCCTGGCCGGTCGAGGGGGTCGACGGCAAGACCTGGGTGGCGCCGGTCGCACTCGCCCGGCCGAGAGAACTGGCTGGCCGTTTGGTCCCGTTCCGGACCGATCGGTTCTACATCTACGCCTGCGCCGATCTGCGCTGATCATGGACGTCCGGCAATCGCCTCCGGTCTCGCGCCGCATCGCCAGCCCGCGCGGCCTGCATCTCGACCGGCGGCGGGTGGGCATCCTGGCGGCGATCCTGCTGGCGTTGCAGGTGGCCGGGTTGCTGTTTGTCGTCGCCGGCACGCATGGCTGGATCGTCAGGCTGAGCCGGCCGACGACAACCGATTTCGTCAGCTTCTATGCCGCCGGAAGCCTCGCCGCCGCCGGAAAACCGGCGCTCGCCTATAATCGCGCGGCGCATCTCGCCGCCGAGGAGAAGGTGGCCGGCGACGGCATCGGCTATCAGTTTTTCAACTACCCGCCGGTTTACCTGCTGCCGTTCGCCTTGCTCGCCCGCCTTCCATACCTTGTTGCCTTCGGGCTGTTCGAGGCGACGACCCTGGCATTTTACCTGCTGGTCGGCCTGCGCATCCTCGGCGAGCGCGGCGGCGCCGCGCTGCTCGCGCTGCTGGCGGTGCCGGTGGTGTTCTGGAATATCGGGCTTGGGCAGAACGGGTTTCTGACCGCCGCGCTGTTTGGCGCGGCAACCTTGTCGATCGATCGCCGCCCGGCGCTCTCCGGATTGCTGTTCGGGCTCACTTGCTATAAGCCGCAATTCGGTCTTCTGGTGCCGCTGGCGCTCGCTGCCGGCGGGTATTGGCGGGCGATCGTCACGGCGTCGGCCACTGTCGCGGCATTGGTTTTGTTGTCGGCGGCGGTGTTTGGCGCAGCGACCTGGGGCGCCTTCTTTAACGCAATCGGTGCCGCGCCCGCGACCTACGGTTCCGGCCGCATCCTGTTCGCCGGCATGGCCAATCCGTTCGGCGGGGCGCGTCTTCTCGGCGCCGATGTGCCGCTTGCCTATGCGGTTCAGGCGGTGCTGGCCGCTATCGCGGCCATCGTCGTCGCGGTCGTGTGGCGCCGGCATCTGTCATTGCCGGTTCGGGCCGCGGTCTTGTGCGCGGCAACGCTGATGGCGGCGCCGATCGCGCTGCTCTACGACCTGCTGGTCGGGGTCGTTGCCGCCGCGTGGCTGGTGCGAGACCGCCGCGCGCCGGCAGCCGCCCCGTGGGAGGGCTGGGTTCTGGTCGTGCTGTGCCTGGCCGCGATCGGCGGCCCCAGGACGGGCGAGATTTGGCGCGTGCCGCTCTACCCGCTGATCGCGCTGGCGATTTTTACGCTTGCCGCGGCGCGCGCGTGGCGCGAGGTGGTCCTGCGCACAGCCCCACAGGCTTTCACGCAATCTTAATGCGACTGCCGCCAATCGCGGGCGAACTCGCGCAGCTGGCCCAATTCGAGGTCCGAGACCGCCCAGAACGCCATGCCGCCGGCGCGCCAGTGCACGACGTTATAGCCCTGCCGTTCGGCGGTCGCGATCCCCGCATCACCGCCGACCGATGGCCAAACGAAGAGATCAATCAGGTGCTTGTCGCGCTGATAGACGAGCGCCGCGACCGGCCGGCCGGCGACATAATCGAGCCGGCCGCCTTTAAGCGGAAATCGCTCGGCGGCAAGGTCCTTGACGGGCGGGGCGAAATCGATGCGCCCGTCGAACCACGGCTTGACCGTATGCCGGTCGGTCGACGCCACGTCCTCAAGGTGCCCCGGCTGCAGCGCACGGATATGACTGGCGATCACCTGCTCGGCAATCCCCGGCGTTGTGGCCGGCAGCAGGATTGCCAGAGAGATCGCGGCGGCGCAGGCGGCGCCAAGGCCGAAACTCGCGACCCACCGCCACCAGCCGGCGAGCACTCCCGCATACCGGCCACCGTTGCCGCGCGGCGGCACCATCGCCGCCGCCTGCGCCTTGATGCGATCGCGCAGCCCGTCCGGCGCGCGCTGGTAGAGATCACCATCGATCAGCGCGCGCGCTTCGGCGATCTCGGCTGCGGCGGCCTGACACATCGGGCAATCGGCGCGATGGGCAGCCAGCGCCGCCGCTTCGGCCGCCCCGAGCTCACCATCGATCTCGGCCTGGACAAGCAAAACCTTGTCGCAATCGAGCGCAGGGTTCATCGCCCGCCCTCCGGCCCGGCCGCCGCCCGGGCGAGCAGTTGCCGCGCGCGAAACAGCCGCGACATGACCGTTCCAATGGGAATGTGGGCGATTTCGGCGATCTCCTTGTAAGAAAGCTCCTCCAGCTCGCGCAGCACCAATGGCTCGCGCAATTCGACCGGAAGCGCTGCGATGAGCTCGCGCACCTGCCGCGCGCCGCGCGCCCGGATCAGCGCCGCTTCCGGGTCGCCCTCGGCGGCGGCGATATCGGCGCCCGATGCGGTCCCGTCTTCCGCGATCGCGATGAACTCGATGCCGCGGTTGAGGCTTTTTGAGGCGTAGGCGGTGTTGCGCACGATCTGCAGCAGCCAGGCGCGTGGATTGACCCCCCGAAATCCTGAAAAATAGGTCAGCGCGCGCAGCATCGCGTCCTGCACCACATCCTCTGCTGCTGCCGGGTCGCGCACCAGCCACCGCGCCAGATTATAGGCGGCGTCGAGGTGCGGCAGAATTGCCGCCTCGAACGACTGGCTGCTCGATAGAGGCGGCACGTCACCCGTTCCAGCAATCTTCCATACCCGATCCCATTCGGCCGCTCCGTGGAAGATCGTCGCCTCTGCGATTTTATTCGCGAAATCGCGAGTCCGGTGTCGATTTCAGCGGGTTTCTGACGGCCGGCTCCGGGCGAATAGAAAATTCCCGGCGCCGATCATCACGGCATGGCGGCAGCGCCCGCTGCCGGTCCGTACCCTTACGGAGCCGTCCATGTTCTATCACCCGAACAGCCATAGGCTTGGCGTCCGCGATATCGCCGCCGCGTGGATCGTCTGCTTTGCCGTCTCCGGCCTCGGCGTCCTCGCCCCGGCTTTGGGGCCACCCGCACCATCAATCGAAAAACCGGCTCAAGGCTGGCCGGTGCCGCAGCGGGAGGAAGCCGGCACCTTATGCGGCGCGACCATTGACGCAGCCGGCGCCGGGTAATTTCAAAAAATCTTTACGCGGACGGCGAATAAACCGCGATCCGTCCAGGTCTCAATCGCGTTCGACACGCGCTCAGCGAAGGAGGAGACCATGACCGAGCGAAACGGGCGGAACGGGGCCGGCGCAGCGAAGGTCGACCGGCGCCGGATGATGCAGTGCATGGCCTGGGCGGGGACCGGCGTCTTGTGGGCGGTCAGCGGTGGGGTGCCGCACACCGTCGGGCTGATCGGCGATGCCGAGGCCGCGCAGAACGCCGCGAGCGGCCTCCATTTCGTGCAGATCAGCGACAGCCATATCGGGTTCAAACTGCCGGCGAACCCGGACCCGGTCGGCACCCTCGGCGAGACGATCGCCCGCATCAAAAAGCTGCCGGTCGAGCCGGCGTTCCTGGTCCATACCGGCGATATCAGCCACACGTCGAAAGAGGCGCAATGGGACGCCGCCGACCAGGTGATCAAGGGAGCGAACAAACAGGTCTTCTACATCCCCGGCGAGCACGACGTCGCCGATATCGATAACGGCAAGGCCTATCTCGCACGCTATGGCAAGGGCACGCACGGCCGTGGCTGGTACAGCTTCGATTCGGCCGGAGTGCATTTCGTTGCGCTGGTCAACGTCTTCAACTTCAATCCCGGCTTCAAGTCGAACGGTCTCGCGGTGATCGGCGACGAGCAGCTCGAATGGCTCGAAAAGGACCTCGCGCCGCGCAGCGCCAGCACACCGATCGTCGTTCTCGCCCATCTGCCGTTGTGGACGATCTATGAGCCCTGGGGCTGGGGCACCGCCGATGCCGGGCGCGCTTTCGCACACCTCAAACGGTTCGGCTCGGTCACTGTGCTCAACGGCCACATTCACCAGATCATTCAAAAGGTCGAGGGCAATGTAACGCTGCACACCGCCGCCTCGACCGCCTACCCGCAGCCGGCTCCCGGCTCAGCGCCGGCGCCCGGCCCGAAGACGGTGCCGGCCGATCAGCTGCGCCAGTATCTCGGCCTGCGCAACGTCGATTTCGCGCTGTCGAGGCAAGGCCCGCCGGCGCTGACCGACAGCCGCCTCTCGGCATGAGGAGTGCTCGCGATGGCAAAGCTTCCTTTGTTTGCCGTCCTGCTAGCCGCGGCGCCAGCCGCCGCGTTCCCGGCTGGTGCGGCGCAATCCGTAACGGTCAAAATCCATAACATGCAGTTCACACCGGCTACCCTGACGATTGCCGTCGGAACCAAGGTTATCTGGATCAATGAAGACACGGCGCCGCACACGGTGACCGACAGGGAGCGCGCGTTTCGCTCGGCCGCGCTCGACAACCAGGAAAGCTATAGCGTCACATTCAGAACGCCGGGCGATTTCACGTACTACTGCACGATCCACCCGATGATGGTCGGCAGGATCACCGTCAGATAGCACCCAAATGGCACCGGTCAGGCGGCGGCCGGGAACAGCCGGCCGCCGCAGACCGGATAGGGCGCGCCGGTGGTCGCGGGCAGGCTCAACGGCAGGCCCGCGACCGAGCGCACCGCAAGGTAGGCGAAAGCCTGCGCCTCCAGCGCGTCGCCCTCCCAGCCCGCCGCCTCGACCGGGCGCACCGGAACGTCGAGCCGGCGGGAAAGCGCCGTCATGATCGCCGGATTGTGGCGGCCGCCGCCGCAAACAAGCCACTCGCGGGCCGGCAGCGGGAAGTACCGCGCTGCTGCCGCGACCGACGCCGCCGTCATTTCGGTCAGGGTGGCGGCGCCGTCGGCCGCGCCGAGACCTTCCGGGACGAAATCGCGGAAATCGTCACGGTCGAGCGATTTGGGCGGGCGCCGCGTGAAATAGGGGTGTTCGAGAAAACGGGCGACATGGTCCGGCGAGGCCCGCCCTGAAGCCGCCAGGGCGCCGCCGAAATCGGCCGCGTGTCCGGTGTGGTGGCGGGCCCAGTCGTCGATCAGCGCGTTGCCCGGCCCCGTATCGAAGGCGAGAATATCGTCTTTGCCATTCTCCGCTCCGGGGCCGATCCAGGTCACGTTGCCGACCCCGCCGAGGTTGAGCACCGCCAGCGGCTTTGCCCGCTCGGCGGCGAGCGCTGCATGATAGACCGGCGCCAGCGGCGCCCCCTCGCCGCCGGCCGCGACATCGGCCGATCGGAAATCGACGACGACATCGACCCCGACGAGCCGCGCCAGCAGCGCGCCGTCGCCGAGTTGCCAGGTGCGGTGCTCCAGCGGCCGGTGCAGGATCGTGTGGCCGTGAAACCCGACAAGATCGAAGGCGGTATCGGGGTAATCCAGGCGAAACCGCGCCACCGCCTCGGCATGCAGCCGGGTCAGCTCATTCTCGACTGCGACGGTCGCGGCATCCGGCGCGACGCTGCCGAGAACGGCGCGCAGACGTTCGCGGAACGAATCGGGATAGGGAAGGGTCAGCGAGGGGCCGGCGACAACCTGCCGACGCCCGTCGGTCGCAAGCAGCGCCACATCGATGCCATCGAGCGAGGTGCCGCTCATCAGCCCGAGCGCCAGCCGGAGTTCTGTGCTACGGCGCGATCCGATCATGTTGCAGCGGCGAGGGCCTATTCGCGCAGCATCGCCTCGACGTCGCCGATGCCGCGGACCCGCGCATACATTTTCATTGCCTTGTCGAGGCTGTACACGTGCGCGGCCGGATCGCCGCTCCAGCAGCACTCGCGGACCACGATTGCGGCGATGTCGTGGTTGAAGGCTTCGCGGACGCTTGTCTCAACGCCGCGGTTTGTGGCGCCGCCGCCGATGAGGATGACATCGCGCCGCAGCATGCGCAGGAGCTCGGCGACCCCGGTTCCGTAAAACGCGCTCGGGCGGCGCTTGAGAAAGACATAGTCCTCGGGCCGCGGTGCGATTTCGTCGGGGAAGCCGGCATCCGCCGTGCCCTCCATCGCATTGGTGAGCGGTGGCACGCCGGTCTCGGCCGAGAGGTCGGTCGGCAGAAGGACGACATCGGCCCCGTCGGCGCGGCTGACCGGGGTCGTGTAGATCACCGGCAGGCCTGCCTGCCGCGCCATCGCGATCATCTGCGTCCAGGCGCCGAGCACTGGGCGCATCGCCTCCCGCCGGGCGGGATCCGACGGGGTCAGGGCGCGCCTGCAGACATCGTAGGCGATCAGCGCCGTCCGGCGCCGATCGAGGCGTTCAGGCTCGGGCATCGCGAGGCGGATGCTGCACGCGAGCGCCGCTAACGCCGCAGCAGGGCGAGAAGCCGCTCCGGAATGGGTTCATCGAGAACGTGATCGTAAATATCGTGCAGCAAGTCTTCGCCATCGTTCTTGCCGGCAAGAAAATCGCGAATCTCGCGCTCGGCGGGGCACAGCGGAACCTTGATACCGATGGGCGGGGACTGACGCTTTACGGCGAGATGCATAACAGACCTTCTCTCAATTACCTGTTTTGACGGCGCTTGTCACATTCGGAGCCGGCCCGCCCCATTTGGTCACGTCCGGTGTCTCACTGATGACGAAAAGCTAACGGTTTGTAACGGTGGTGATCCCATGCATGGACGGTTTTCTGCCATGCAAAAGCGGAGGGGCTGGCTGAGCGCACCGGCCGACGGCATGGCTGCCGCCCGGATTTGGGCGGCAGCCTCGTCGTTTTCGCGCCAAGCTCGCGGCAGAACCGCTGGCGCAGAGGAACCGCCTAGCTGACGTATTCCAGCCGGAACCCATCGCCCCAGCGCTTGACATGGCCGACCGACGGCGACGGGAAGTGCATCGTGCAACACAATGTATCGGTGTCGCAGAAGCGCTCGAAAAAGCGCCGCCGTGTGGCGACCGCCTGGTCGCGGTCGGTATCGACCCGCATCACCAGTTCGGGATAGCGCGCCTGCAGCGGCGAGTGGATCAGATCGCCGGTAAATACCGCCCGGTCGCCGCCCTTGCCGGCGCACACGGCGAAATGGTCGGGCGTGTGACCCGGGGTCGGGCTCAGGCGAATATGGTCGTTGAGCGCGTGATCGCTGGTCACCAGTTCCGCCCGGTTGGCCTCGATCACCGGCAGCACGCTCTCCGAAATCGGGTCCTGCGGCGTCTTGGCGTGGACGCCTGCCCAATATTCGTATTCTTTTTTCGAGAACAGATAACGCGCCTTGGGGAAGGTCGGGACCCAGCGGCCGTTTTCGAGCCGCGTGTTCCAGCCGACATGGTCGCCATGGAGGTGGGTGCACATGACAAAGTCGATGTCCTCGACCCCGAGGCCGGCGGCGCGCAACGCCGCCATCCAGTTGCCGTCGTTCTTGCCGTTCCATGCCGGGCGCAGCGGGAACGATTTGTCGTTGCCGATGCAGGCATCGACCAGGATGTTATGGTGCGGCGTCTTGACGACATACGATTGGAAGCACAGCACGATATTGCCGCTCTTCGGGTCGTGGCCGGCGGGTTCGAGCCACGCGCGGTTTTCCTCAAAGCATTCCTTGGTCAAGTTCGGCAGGAACTCGAACAGCGGTGTAAAGCCGTATTCCTGCTCGACGATGCGGTGGACCGTCATGTCCTGGACGGCAAAGCTCGTGCGCATGCTGGCAGACCTCCTGGAATTGGTCCCCAAGCGTAGCGGCACCCGCTGGCCCTGGCAAAGGCGATCGCCGAGGGTGCTGGTTAGCCCTCCTGATCGACGCCGACCACGAGGTGGCATTCGAGCACCTCGTCGCGCGGAATGTGCAATTCCTGCGGCGGGTTCAACTGCCGCAGGACCAGCATGTCCTTGTCCCAGCGCACGAACTGCTTGATCAACACCGCCTCGCCTTTTTTGAAGACGATGACGTCGCGGCCGCGTGTCGGCGGCTTGAACGGGTTGACGTGCAGCAGCCAGCCCTGCTCGTACCGCGGTTCCATGCTGTCGCCGACCATATAGATCGCATAGGCGCCGCGCACGCCGCCGAGATTGGCCGGGCAGGGGGTGTAGCCGATCGGGCCGTCCGCCAGAAACATCGCCTGGTCGGCGCCGCCGCGCGCCGCGCTGCGGATCGGGATTTGTTCGGGACGTGGCGGCGCCGCAGCGGCGGCAACGGAGCCGCGCGGCGGTCGTCCGCGCCGGGCGGGAGCGGCACGGTGCGTCGCGTGCTCCGGCGTGCCGCCGGCATGGTGCAGTACCTCCTCCTGCGGGACGCCGATAAAGGCGGCGATCTGTACCGCCTCAAGCAGCTTCATCTGGCGGTCGCCCTTGAGCAGGCGCGAGATCGCCGACGGTGCCAGCCGCAAATGGCGGGCAAGGTCGGCCTGGGTGACCCCGGCCCGGTCGAGCGCTTGCTGAAACCACAGCGCATCCATTGCTGTCTCATCAAATTGAGATATTGACATTGCTCGTTAGATAATATATTGAAAGATGCGTCTTTGACAAGGGGGCAGGAACATGTGCAACCCTCCGATGACAAGTTTCAGTCTCGGCGCGGCGCCCGGCAGCGGCGGACAGGTGGATTTCTGCGCCTTTGTCGTGACCGGGCCGGCGCCGGGATCGGCGCCGCGATTTTGTGAGGCGCCGCGGCGGCCCGGTTCCGCCTATTGCCCACGCCATCACGCGCTCTGTCACCTGCCGGGCGGCAGCGCCGCCGAACACCGGAAATTGCGCGAGATCGAGGCGCTGGCGATGGCCGCCGGAGGCCGCCAGCCGCGCCCTGCACAGCGGCCGGGGACGGTTGAACTGCGCCGCATCGACCGCTTGGCGCGGAAATTTGCTCGTCCAGTTCGTTCACGAAATGTCCACGATCCGGAGGCAGAAATGGCGCGAGAAGGCAGGGATGGCAACGGTCGCGCGACGGGGCCCGGTCCGACCCCGGAGCGGTTGCGTCACGGCCCGGTCGAGCGGCTCGAACATGCGATCGGCGATGCCGGCGGGCATCCGGCGCGGCCCTATCGCGCGGTGGACACGCTGGCGCTGATGGAGCGGCGCGGCTCGATCAGTGCGACGATGCGGCAGGCGGGGGAGGATTTCCGGGCGCGCTTCGCGCATGCCCAGCTCGATCCGCTGCGGGCCGTCGACTTGTCGACGATGCGGCTCGGAGAGCGCAGCTTTCGGCCGGATGACGGTGGGCCGGGGCCGCGGATCGAGGCGGCGCGCCGCACGGTTTGGCGGGCCATCCAGGCGGTCGGCGGCATCGCCTCGCCGGGCGGTTCCTGCTTGTGGCATGTCGTGGGGTGGGAGCGCTCGCTGAAGGAATGGGCGCTCGAACAAGGCTGGAGCGGGCGGCGGGTCAGCCAGGAGGCGGCCTCGGGCATCCTCGTGGCGACGCTGGGAGCGCTCGAAGTGCATCTCGGCACCGGGCCATCGTTGCGGATATAGCAACATTTTTACATTGACAAATCCCGATCGATCTGCTATAAGATCGCCACACTGACGGAATTGGGCGGCACCGCCCGCGGCACTGAATTCGATCCAGACAGAGCGTTGTTTTGGCAACTCGGTCACCGCGGCGCAGCACTCCCCCGGCGGGCCCGGCCATGCCGGGCCCGGCGACGAAGAGACGCCTCGCGAAAGGCCCGGCCGCCGGCGAGAAACCGCCGGCGGAAGCTCCGCCCGGCGATATCGAGGAGGTCGCGGCGCGTGCCGCCCGGCTTGGCATCACCCCGGAGCGCGTCCTTGAGGAATATGCCCGCATCGCCTTCGCCGATCTCCGGCATTTTATCGAATGGGGTGCCGACGGCCGGCTCGTCGTCAAGGATTCGGGCAAACTGACACCGGCCGAGTCGGCGGCGGTCGCCGAGATTGTTGCCGGTGCGGCAGGCGGCGGCACGCGCGTCAAGCTCTACGACAAGAAGGCAGCGCTCGATGCGATCGCGCGCCATCTCGGCATGTTCCCGGCGCCGGCGCGGCGCCGCGATGAGGGTGCCTCGCCCGACCCCGCGGAGGATGCGCGTGAGGTGCTTGCACGCCGCCTGGCTCGCCTCGCTGCCGGAGGCGCTGCGTCATGACCTCATCCGGGCGCTGAGCAGCGAGCAGGCGCAGGCGATCCTGCACGACTGGCAGTTTTGGGCGCGGCGGAGCCAGTTGGCACCGGACGGCGACTGGCGGATATGGCTGCTGCTCGCCGGCCGCGGCTTTGGCAAGACGCGCACCGGTGCCGAACTGGTGCGGGCGCGGGCCACGGCCGGGACGGCGCGCCGCATCGCGCTGGTCGCACCGACCGCAGCCGACGCGCGCAATGTCATGGTCGAAGGCGAGAGCGGGTTGCTGGCGATCGCGCCCGATCGCGAGCGCCCGCTTTACGAACCTTCGAAGCACCGGTTGACCTGGCCCAGCGGCGTCGTCGCGACGACCTTCAGCGCCGACGAGCCGGAGCGGCTGCGCGGGCCGCAGCACGATTTCGCGTGGTGCGACGAACTGGCCGCGTGGCGCTATCCGGAGGCCTGGGACATGCTGATGTTCGGCTTGCGGTTGGGCGAGGATCCGCGCGCCGTGGTGACCACGACACCGCGCCCGACCCGGCTGATCCGGGTCCTGCTCGCCGATCCGAAGGTTCGGGTAACCCGCGGCCGCACAGCCGACAACCGCGCCAATCTGGCGCCCGCCTTTCTCGACCAGATCGTGCGTCGCTATGAGGGAACGCGACTGGGGCGCCAGGAACTCGATGCCGAAATATTGGACGACGTACCGGGCGCGCTGTGGCAGCGCGGCATGATCGAGGCGGCGCGCCTGACCGCTGTTCCCGACTTGGCGCGGGTCGTGGTGGCGATCGACCCGGCCGCCAGTTCGGGAGCGGAAGCGGACGAGACAGGGATCATCGTCGCCGGGCGTGACGCGAACGGAGACGGCTACGTGCTCGCCGACATCTCCGGGCGATACCAGCCGGCGGAATGGGCGCGGGCCGCGATCGCCGCCTGCCGCACCCACCAAGCCGACCGCATCGTCGGCGAAATTAACAATGGCGGCGAGATGATCGCGGCAACTTTGCGCATGATCGACCCTGCGGTGCCGTTTTCCGCCATGCGCGCGTCGCGCGGCAAGGTCGCTCGAGCCGAGCCGGTGGCGGCGCTCTATGAGCAGGGGCGGATCCATCACGTCGGCGCCTTTCCGCAGCTCGAAGACCAGATGTGCGCCTTCACGCAGGATTTCGACCGCCACGCCGCCGGCTATTCGCCGGATCGCGCGGACGCTCTGGTGTGGGCATTGACCGACCTGCTGGTCGTGCCGCGCGGCGGCGACGGCATTTTCGAAGCCTACCGGCAGCTCGCCGCGAGAGGCAAAGGCCCCGCAAGTGCCTCTTCCGCTTAGCGCATCCCGTTCCGTTTTCCGCTTTCCCGGCGAAAGCCGGGGCCTACCGGTCGGCGCTAGGGATGTTGCCACCGCGGGTCCCGGCTTTCGCCTGGAATGCGGATTTCAGAGCGTGAGAAGGGTTCCGGAAACGGCTCCTGCCAGAGGTGCGGGGCCATTGTGCTGGTGGGCGTGCGCCGGACTACGGCTGTGAGGACCAGCATCGATGAGATTGCTGATGTAACGTGCGGCGCCGCAGAGATGCCCATCGGCGCCTGATAGATGAACCGCGGAAGAGAGGGGTTCAATGACGCTGCTCGTTAAGGATGCCAACACCACGGTGCAGTCGCTGGCGACAGCGGTCGACGGCAGCGGGAATCTGGTGCCGCTGCACGTGCCGGCAATAGCCGACGGCCAGGGCGGTGCCGCCGCGGTCGGGGCGCAGAACCCGCTGCCGGTCGTCAATATCGCCACCGCTGCCATTGACGGCAGCGGCGCAGTCGCGACCGGCGGCAGCGCCCAGACCCTGTTTGGCGGCATCGTGCCGGCCAATGGCTTTCTCGTTCAGAACAACTCGTCGGCGGTGCTGTGGATCTCGGATGTCGGGGTCGCCGCGGAGGGCGGCGCCAGTATCCAGCTGACCGCCAATGGCGGGAGCTTTGCCACCCCATCGGGGTACAAGCCGGCCGGGGCGGTCAGCCTCTATGGCGCGACCACCGGCCAGGCGTTCGCCGCGCGGCGCTGGTGAGAGCGATGGCGAGGCTGCGATGGACTGGTCGGGTGTTGAGTGCGGCGGCCCTGCTCGCAACCCTGCCGGTCGCGCGAGTGGCATTGGCGCAGACGCCGGGGAGTTTCTCGACCCTTTCGGCGACCGAGACCGCCACCTTCGGCGGCGATGTGCTGATCTGCTCGGGCCGCCCGTGGATCGATGTCCGATGCAACGGCGCGATCGGCGACGATGTCCATGACGATACCGCGGCGATCCGGGCGACGATCGATGCGGCAGTCGCCAATGGCTGGCCGGTGCATCTGCCGGCCGGGACCTACAAGGTCACGAGCGGCTTGACGATCGATTATGCCGGGCGCGCCTCAAGCGGCTTCCGCCTGATATCCGAGGGCGCGACGATCGACGGGCGCACAATCGCCGGCGGGCCGGTCCTCCAGATCGAGTGCTCCGGCGGCACCCCGGTGAACCCCGTCAACTGCTTCTATTTCAAGGAAGAGGGTGCCCTGTTCGTCAACGCCGATACACCGGCCTACGCGGTGGCGATCGGCCGCGGCGATTTCTCCGACGCACACAACTCGCTGAAGATCGACCACCTCGTCGTGAACAATGCCTCGACTGCCGCGGGCGCCGGCGGCTTGCAGCTCAATTACGTGCTCGACGCCGACATTTTTGCAGTCGCCGACTCGGCGGGCGGCGCTGCCGGCATTGCCTTGGAGCAGACGCAGTTCTCGCGCATTTCCGGCGCCGGGTCGGCTGCCGGAACCGGCGGCACCGCGCTCCTCCTTGAAAACGGCTTCAATTTTGCGAACACCGTGTTCGCCTTCGATATGGAAAACGCGCCGACCTGCCTCGGCATTACGTTTCCGCACGACGGCGCCAACACGTTCATCTCGCCTTATTTCGCGTGCACGACCGCGATCAACGCCACCGCGAGCAACCACAACGTGCTGATCAACCCGACCTATGCCGGCAATGTCGTCAATCGCGGGCCGCAATCCAGAGGCATCGCGGTCGTCGGCGACGGCAACCGGGCGCGCTGGCAGTTCCCGGCTGCCGCTTCCTACACCGCGGCGCCGATCGACGACCGCACCGTGCTGTCATCGTTCAACGCGCCGGGCGCCGCGCTCTCGGTCACCTTGCCGGCGCCGAACGCGGTCAACCCCGGCTGGTCGATGGGCTTTGCCACCGATAACGGCAAGGGCCTGACCGTCACCGCGTCGTCCGGATCGATCCTGGCCGGCGGCAAGGCGGTGTCGTCGGTGACGCTCGGTCCCGGCAATTACGAGTACCTGGAGCTGCAATCCGACGGCGACAATTACCGCGTCGTCACCGCGACCCGCGCCACCCTGGCGACCAACGGCATGGAGAGCCGCGACTGGCCGGGCAACTGGCTCTACCCTTCAACCCCCGGTTATGCGGCGACCTTGGGCGACAACGGTACCGTGCTGTCGAGCTTAAACACGGCCGCCGGATTGTCGGTGACCTTGCCGCCGATCACCGGGTTGCCGTCCGGCTGGTCGATGGGTTTTGCCACCGACAGCGGAAAGAGCCTGACTATCGGGGTCAACGCCGCCAATGGCGGCAAGATTCTCTACCCGCTGGCCAATGCGGCGACGCAGACCTCGCTGACCCTGGCCGGCACCGATTACGAGTACGTGACCTTGCAGTATGACGGCAGCGGCAATTTCCGGGTCGAGCAGGTGACGCCGGCGACCGCGCGGCAGCTCGGCCTCGCCGGCACCGGCGGGGTGTCGCGCTGGGAGTTTCCGGCAGTGAGCGCCTATACTGCCGCGGTCGCCGACAACGGCGCGGCGGTCTCGGCCTTCAACAGCCCGCTCGGCTATCTAACCGTCACGCTGCCCTCGACAACGGCGCTCAACCCCGGCTGGACCCTGGCGATCACCAACGACAACGGCAAGATCGCGGCGGTTCAGGCGAATGCCACCGACGGCGGCCGTATCCTTTATCCCGGCAGCGGCGCCACGGTCACGTCGTTGCAGCTGTCGCCGGGCGACTACGAGATGGCGGTCCTGCAATTCGACGGCTCGAATTTTCGGGTGTTGC
>DASUKH010000323.1:0-3721 GCA_036278835.1 Allostellaceae bacterium | reverse complement strand
GAGCATTGGCAGAAGCTCGCCGACCCCCGTCTGCCGGACCGGGTCATCATGGCGTTCGCCTGCCGGGTCATGCGGCTCGACGCCGACCCCAACTCGCCCGACGACATTTACGCGACGATGGAGGCGAACGGCGCGATGCGTAGCCGCGACGCCGGCGATAGCTGGGAGGACTGCACCGCCGACCTGATCCGCTTTTGCGAGGAGCCGCGCTACCGCAGCCGGATCGGCAGCCAGACCGAGATCGAGGGCATGCTCGACGGCCATGCGCTCGCATGCAGCGCGGCGGCGCCGGGTGGCGTCATCCTCGCCAATCGCATGGGCCTGTTCCGCAGCGACGATAAGGGCGAGCACTGGCAGGACATGGAAATCGGCCGCTTCTCGCCCCTGACCTACGGCCGCGACGTGCGCACCTCGCCGCATGACCCGAAAATCATCTATGCAGCGCTGAGCCCGGCGGCCCGCAGCACCGACGGGTCAGTCTATCGCTCGGACGATGTCGGCCGCACTTGGCGGCGCTTCGACCATGGGATCAAGGCCGAGGCGACGATGATGGGGGTGGCGCCGCATCCGGGCGATCCGAACCAGGTCTATGCGATTTCGCGCGTCGGCCAGGTTTTCGGGACCGAGGACGGCGGCCGGAGCTGGCATGAATCGCGCCTGCCGGAAGGGGTGCGCGACTGCTACGCGGTCGCCTGCGGCTGAACTTAAGCGTGTTGGCGGAGGCCGGCGGCGCGAAGCGCCGACCCGCCGGCCGGCATGGCGATGTCGGTGTTCAAAGCTGACCGGATCACGCCTTAGCGCACGGCGGGGGATGGTGCGTGGTGCAGCGGGATCGTGCCGATCTGCCGGCCGGTCGCGAGGTCGAGGATCACCAGTTCGCGGTCGCCGGCCGGCAGTGCGATGTCGAGCACCAGCCGGTCGCCGCCGATCGTCATGCGATCGACTTGCGCCCCGGCCGGCAGCTCGATCGCCGGCCCGGTATAGGCCGACGCGGTCGCCGCGGCAGGCACGTCCGGCCGCGGCGGTGCGCCACGATGGGCGAAGCGTCCGGCGAGGATGGCGCCCATCAGGGTCAGGCCCGCGAGGATCATCAAGCCCAAGATGACGACGATCGCCTTCAGCGCGGCTGCGGCCATCGGCTCACCTCCGCCGCACCGCGGCCGCCGGAACCCCAATGGCCGCTGACGGGCGCCTTGTCACGGTTTTGATCGATCCGGCCGATGCCGGCGAACGGCTCGACCGCGCCTTGCACCGCCGGCTTTCCGAGCTGTCGCGCAGCCGGATCAAGCAGCTGATCCTGGCGGGCCGGGTCGCGGCGCCGTCGGGACCGCTGCGCGACCCGGCGGCGCGCGCCGCCGCCGGGTTGCCGCTTCTTGTGACCCTGCCCGAACCGGAACCGGCGGCGCCGGCGGCCCAGGCGATCCCGCTCGTAGTCCGTTTCGAGGACGAGCACCTGATCGTCATTGACAAGCCGGCCGGGCTGGTCGTCCACCCGGCGCCCGGCAACCCCGACGGCACCCTCGTCAACGCGCTCCTCGCCCATTGCGGCCCGAGCCTTGCGGGCATCGGCGGCGAGCGCCGGCCCGGCATCGTGCACCGGCTCGACAAGGACACAAGCGGCCTCCTCGTTGCAGCCAAGACCGAGGCGGCGCATCGCGCGTTGTCGCGCGACTTCGCGGCGCGCCGCATCGACCGCGCCTACCGCGCGCTGGTCTGGGGGGTGCCGGCGCCATCCGCCGGCGAGATCGCCGGCAATATCGGCCGCAGCCCGGCGGACCGCAAGAAGATGGCGGTGCTCGGCCTCGGGCCGGGCGGGGCGCGCGGCCGGCCGGCGGTGACCCGCTACCGGGTCGAGCGGCGCTTTGGCGCCGCGGGTACGGCGGCGGCGCTGCTCGAATGCCGGTTGCTGACCGGCCGCACCCATCAGATCCGGGTGCACCTCGCGCATCTCGGCCATCCGCTGATCGGCGACCCGGTTTATGGGCAACGGGGCGGCCGCCTGCCGGCCCGCGGCGGTCCCGAGATCGGGCCGGCATTGGCGCAAATTGTCGCATTCCCGCGTCAGGCCTTGCATGCCTGCCGCCTCGGGTTCACCCACCCGGCGCGCGGCGAGGTCTTGACTTTTGACAGCCCGCTCCCAGCCGATATGGTAGGGCTGCTATCTAATTTAGAGCTACTTTAAACTGGACGACATCCGCACTATATGGTTGGAGCGTTCGCATCGGCGAAGCGATGGGGTGGGGGCGACGCGCGTGCCATGGACCCCCTGTCCGTTTTTGGCGTTCCCCCAGACGCGACACCAATAGGAGCATCACTCACCTGATGGCCACACTTTCCGTCCCCTCCATCTCCGGCGAAGGAAACCTGACGCGCTATCTCCAGGAGATCCGCAAATTTCCGATGCTGGAGCCGCAGGAGGAATACATGCTGGCGAAGAGCTGGAAGGATCGCCAGGACCCCGAGGCGGCGCATCGGCTGGTCACCAGCCATTTGCGTCTCGTCGCCAAGATCGCGATGGGCTATCGCGGTTACGGGCTGCCGCTGTCCGAGCTGATCTCGGAGGGCAATGTCGGCATGATGCAGGCGGTCAAGCGCTTCGATCCGGACCGCGGCTTCCGCCTCGCCACCTATGCGATGTGGTGGATCCGCGCGGCGATCCAGGAATACATCCTGCATTCGTGGTCGCTCGTCAAAATGGGCACCACCGCGGCGCAAAAGAAGCTGTTTTTCAACCTGCGCAAGCTCAAGGGCCAGCTGCAGGCGGTCGATGAGGGCGACCTCTCGCCCGAGAACCTCAAGAAGATCGCCACCCAGCTGGACGTGCCCGAAGCTGACGTGGTGAGCATGAACCGCCGCCTCGCCAGCCCCGACCACTCTCTGAATGCGCCGCTCAGGAGCGACAGCGAAGGCGAATGGCAGGATTGGCTGGTCGACGAAAGCGATAGCCAGGAGCAGCAGCTCGGCGACCGCCAGGAGCTGGGTCTGCGGCGCGACCTGCTCGGCAAGGCGATGACGCATCTCAACGAGCGCGAGCGCCACATCCTGACCGAGCGCCGCCTGCGCGAAAATCCGACGACGCTCGAGGAGCTGTCGCAGCAGTACAACATCTCGCGCGAAAGGGTCCGGCAGATCGAGGTTCGCGCCTTCGAGAAATTGCAGAAGGCGATCAAGGCCGCCGCGATCGAGCGCCGGCTCGTCACCCACTAGCGCGCGTTTCGCCACTCTCGGGCGAAATCGTCGAGCTGGGCGGCCTCCACATCGGAGACCGCCCAGAGCGCCATCCCATCGGCCGACCAGTGCACGATGTTGTAGCCGCTGCGCGCGGTGGCGACCGGTGTCGGCCGGGCGGAATCCTCGGGCCACACGTACAAGTCGATCAGGTGCTTGTCGCGCTGATAGACCAGCGCGGCGACCGGCCGGCCGCCGAGATAATCGAGCCGCGCGCCCTTGAGCGGGAAGCCGACGGCGGCGAGGTCCTTGACCGGCGGCGCGAAGTCGAGCTTGCCGTCGAACCAGGGCTTGACCGTGTGCCGGTCGGTCGAGACCACGTCTTCGAGATGTCCGGGCTGGAGGGCGCGAATGTGCCCGGCGACGACCTGGTCGGCGAGCCCCGGCTCGCGCGGGAGAACGAGGAGGAAGACAAGCGCGGCGGCGCACGCGGCGCCGAGCCCGAACCCGGCCCAGCCCTGGCGCCAGCGGCGCAGCGCGTTGGGCCGCGAGG
>DASUKH010000322.1:0-21743 GCA_036278835.1 Allostellaceae bacterium | reverse complement strand
AGCGCCGCGCGGCGGTTTCGAGAGCCGCGATCCCTTCGGGCACGACCTCGCGCCCGATCCCGTCGCCGGCGATCACCGCCACCCGATAAGTCTTCGCCATCACACCCCCTTTTTGTGCGCCGCCGCCATGCGCGGGCGGCGAGCTTAGCGCGGATCGCGGCGGAATGCGCGCGCCCCGCGGTGCGCCCCCGGGCCGCCCTCTCGAAGCTTGCGGGATTTTAAGCGCCGCCGGTGAACCGGCCCGAGTGAAGGCCGTTATAGAGGGTGCACGCCGACGGTCATATTCAAATGAGGGCCAAGCGATGCCGTTCGATGGTGTTGGATTTGCTAACTACGAGTCGCTCCAGAAGATCGACGCGGTAATCGATCTCCTCGGCACTCCGGACAAATGGTGCAAGGGCGCGCTGCGCAGCCATGACGGGCGCTATTGCATTCGCGGGGCGGTGCGAGCCGTCGATGCCGCCGATATCCTGGAGCCGACGATCCTCCAGGCGATCGGCGAGGTCGCCGGCAAGCGGTTCCGCCGCATAGAATCGTTCAACGATCACCCGAACACGAGCCACGAGCAGGTTCTCGCGGTCCTCTCGCGAGCTCGCGAGAACATCATGTCGGGCAAGCTCGCCGGGCTCCGGACGGTCGAGGAGAGACCGGCCGCGATCTCCTGGCGAACCACGCTGCTCGGCTGGTTCACCGGCTGAGCCTCGCGACAGCGCAGCGCGGCGGCGGGCCGACCGGCCGCACCGCCGCGGGAGCCCGGCGCAGCGGCGGCATGGCGGGCGCAACAGGGATTGCGCCCGCGGCCGGCCTTCTTTTTGTTTCAAGTCACCCTGCGAACCGGTATCTCGAGCGTGGCCCGAAATCAGCTGCGATTTGCCAATAGATTGCCGCTCGTCATTCCCGCGGAAGCGGAAATCCGGGGCTGCGGACTCCGCCACTGCCTTTGCCCCCCGCTTTCGCGGGGGGTGACGGGTAATTTGCGGAGGTGAGGTCGAGGGCCTCGGCGCTACGAGGCGCGGGTCAGTGAGGCGGCCTTGGTGTTAAGCGACTGGATCAGCCCCTCGACACCGCGTGAGCGCAGGATCGAGGCAAACTCCGAGCGCCGGGTCGCCAGTTCGCTGATCGTGCCGTCGAGATAGACATCGGCTATCTGCCAGGTGCCGCCGTTATTGCGCATCAGGTAGTTGATATCGACCGGCTCGCCATTCGATTTGACGATCTGGCTGGTGATGATCGAGCCGCCGGCCGAGGGCCTGACCCCGGTGACCTGCAACCGCTCGCCCGAATAGCTGTCGAACCGCTCGGCGTAGATCGCCGCGATGTAGCGGGTGAACGCCTGGGTGATTTGCTGGCGCTGCGACTCGGTCAGGCTCACCCATTGCGAGCCGACGGCGAGCCGCGCCATCAGCGGCACGTCGAACACCCGGCTGACCACCGGCTCGATCTGTTGGTAACGGCCGCTCGCGCCCAGGCTCGCGCCGTTGCGCATCGCCGACATCAACGTGTCATAGAGGTTGCGCACGGTCGCGGTGCCGTCGCTCGCATGCGCCATCGGCGCCATTCCGGCAAGTGCCAGACACAGGCCGATTGCGGTAAGCGGCAGGCGCCGCCCTTTTGCAAAAATCGAGCGTCTCATGCGGAATACCCGGTCAACTGCGGTGGATGGGGAGCTGTGTGCCTCTCAGCGGAGGTACACTCGCCGGCTTAGGTGATCCGAAACGCGCGGAGGTTCAAGCCCCCGGTTGCGTCTGGACAACCTTGCCGCAGGCGCACTGTTCCGCAATTGCCAAATAGTTCCATTTTGCTCGTGATTATAAACTTGAGACTGCTGCGGGGCGGGACCGAAACCGCTTGCCCCGCCCCCGCCGAGAGGCGACTCTCCGGCCGCCCTGGTGCGCGGGCTTCCTGAGATTCGAGTGGAGAGCGCGGTGGCAGGCGAAAATGACGACCCTAAGGCCGAACTGATCGCGGCGGCGCAGCACCTCGTCGGCACCGATGGCGAGCCGGCGCCGCGGCGGTTCATCGCCGCGCTCTACGAGCACGTGCCGGCGGGCGACATGCTGGCGCGCGAGCCCGCCGATTTGTGCGGCGCCGCCCTCGCGCTGTGGCGGTTCGCGGCGCAGCGCCCCGCCGGCACCGCCAAACTGCGGGTCTATAATCCGGAAATCGCGCCGGACGGCTGGTCGTCGCCGCATACGATCATCGAAGCGGTCAACGACGACATGCCGTTTCTGGTCGATTCGGCGGTGGCGGCTATAAGCCAGGACGGCCGCGCCGTGCGGCTGCTGATCCACCCGATTCTGACCGTGGCGCGCGATTCAGGCGGTGCCCTCGCCACTCTCGACCCGCCGGAGGGCGGCATCCGCGAATCGTGGATGCAAATCGCGATCACCCGCGAGCCGGATGCCGGCGAGCGGACGGCGCTTGCCTCCCGCCTTTCGGCGGTGTTCGCCGAGGTCCGTGCCGCCGTCGCCGACTGGCACCCTATGCGCCAGCGGCTGCGGGCGATTGCCGCGGAAATCCGCGCTGCGCCGCCGCCGCTGCCCGAGGCGGAGATCGCCGAGGGGATCGCGTTTCTGGAATGGCTCGACGACGACCATTTCACCTATCTCGGGTTCCGTGCGTACGAGATCCCGGGAGCCGGAGTTCCCGCCCCTGCCCTGCCGCCGCTCGGCATTCTGACCGAGGCGGAGATTTCGGCGTTGGGCGGACTGCGCAACCTCGCGTCCCTGCCGCCCAAGGTGCAGGGATTCCTGCGCCGGCGCGAATTGCTGATCGTCGCCAAGACGCAGCGCCGGTCGGGCGTGCATCGCGGCGCCCACATGGATGCGATCGGCATCCGCCGCTTCGGCGCCTCGGGCGAGGTCATCGGCCTCTATCTTTTTGTCGGGCTGTTCACCTCGCTCGCCTACAGCCAGAGCCCGCGGGCGATCCCGCTGCTGCGGCAGAAAGTGCAGCGCACCATCGAGCGCGCCGGCCTTGCCCCCGACGGCCATGACGGCAAGGCGCTCTTACACATCCTCGACACGTTTCCGCGCGACGAATTATTCCAGATCACCGAGGCCGAGCTGTTCGACACCGCGATCGGCATCCTGAACCTGCAGGAACGCCAGCGGATTGCGTTGTTCGTGCGCCGCGACCCGCTCGACCGCTTCGTCTCCTGCCTCGTCTACGTGCCGCGCGAGCGCTACGACACGCGGGTGCGCCAGACCTTGGCGGCCATCCTCGCAGAGGGGTTTGGCGGCACGGTCACCGATTTCCACGTCCATCTCGACGAATCACCGTTGGCGCGCGTCCAGTTTATCGTCGGCATCGACCGCGGCGCCGCGTCGGCGGTCGATGTCGCCGCGTTGGAGCGGCGCCTCGCCGAGGCCGGGCGGAGCTGGACCGACCGGGTCGAGGAGGCCGCCGCCCTGGCGTTCGGCGAGGCCGCGGGGCGAGCCCGGCTGCGCCGGCTCATGCTGGCGCCGGTCGCCTATCAGGCGCGCACCGAGCCGGCCCAGGCGGTCGCCGACCTGCCGCATATCGAGGCTGCGCTCGCGGGATCGCCGCTGGAGGCTTCGTTGCATCCGATCCCCGGCGACGACCAGGAAGGGGCCGGGTTGCGGCTCTACCGGCGCGGCGAGCCGGTGGTGCTGTCAGACATGCTGCCGATCCTCGAAAACCTGGGACTGCGCATCATCGCCGAGGAGCCATACCGGATCGACAGCCGCGACGGCGGCGCCGTATGGGTGCACGAGTTCACGCTCGGCGCCGGCTCGGTGCCGCCGGCATTGTCCGCCGGGTTGCGCCGCAAATTCGAGGAGGCGCTGCTCGCGGTATGGACCGGCGCGGTCGAAAGCGACGGGTTCAACCGCCTGGTGCTGGCGGCCGGCCTGTCCGCACGTGAAGCGACGGTGTTGCGCCTCTATTGCAAAGTGCTGCGGCAGGGCGGCGCGAGTTTCAGCCAAGCCTACATGGAAGACACGCTGGCGCGGCACCCGGAGATCGCCGCCCGGCTCGTCCGACTGTTCGAGCGCCGCTTCGACCCAGCCGGCGGCAGCGCCGATCCGGACGCCGAAAAACAGGCGATCGAGGCGGAACTGGACGCCGTCGAAAGCCTCGACGAGGACCGCATCCTGCGCGCCTTCCTCACGCTGATCCTGGCGAGCGTGCGGACCAACTACTACCAGCGCCTGCCGTCGGGCGGCCCGAAACCGGCGCTCTCCGTCAAGCTCGCCTCGCACGAGGTCGAGCTGTTCCCGCCGCCGCGGCCGCTTTACGAAATCTTCGTCTATTCGCCGCGGACCGAAGGCGTGCACATGCGGGCCGGGATGGTAGCGCGCGGCGGCATCCGCTGGTCCGACCGCAAGGAGGATTTCCGCACCGAAATCCTCGGCCTGATGAAGGCCCAGACGGTCAAGAACGCGGTCATCGTGCCGGTCGGCTCGAAAGGCGGTTTCGTCTTGAAGCGCCCGCCGCCTCCGGGCGCCGCTTATCGCGAGCAATTGGCCGCCGAGGGGGTCGATTGCTATAAAATCCTGATCCGCGGCCTGCTCGACCTGACCGACAACATCGTCGCCGGCGGCGCCTCGGGCACCCGCATCGTGCCGCCGCCCACAGTGATGCGCCACGATGGCGACGATCCCTATCTCGTCGTCGCCGCCGACAAGGGCACCGCCACCTTCTCCGACATCGCCAACGAGCTGTCGGCGGAATACGGGTTCTGGCTCGGCGACGCCTTCGCGTCGGGCGGCTCGGCCGGCTACGATCACAAAGAGATGGGGATCACCTCGCGCGGCGCCTGGGAGCTGGTGAAGCGGCATTTCCGCGAGCTCGGCCGCGACATCCAGCAGACCGATTTCAGCGTGGTCGGGGTCGGCGACATGTCGGGCGACGTGTTCGGCAACGCGATGCTGCAATCGCCGCACATCCGGCTGATCGCCGCGTTCAACCACCTGCACGTCTTTGTCGATCCCAACCCCGACCCGGCGGCGGGCTTTGCCGAGCGCCGGCGGCTGGCTCGATTGCCACGGTCGAGCTGGGGCGATTACAACCCGGCCTTGATCGCGCCGGGCGGCGGCATCTTCGACCGCGCCGCCAAGGCGGTGCCGGTCAGCCCCGAGATGCGGCGCCTGTTCGCGATCGAGGCCGACGAGCTGACCCCGGCGGAATTGATCCGCCACCTGCTGACCGCCGACGTCGACCTCCTGTTCTTCGGCGGCATCGGCACCTTCATCAAGGCGCACGACGAGAGCCACGCCGAGGTCGGCGACCGCGCCAACGATGCCTTGCGCGTCGACGGCCGGGCGTTGCGGGCGCGGGTGGTCGGCGAGGGCGCCAATCTCGGCGTGACGCAGCGCGGCCGGGTCGAGTATGCGCTGACGGGCGGCCGCATCGACACCGACGCGATCGACAATTCGGCCGGCGTCGATATGTCGGACCACGAGGTCAATATCAAAATCCTGTTGTCCGGAGCGATCGCCGCGGGCGCGCTCGGCCGCCAGGAGCGCGACCCGCTCTTGGCTCAGATGACGGACGAGGTGGCGGCGCTGGTGTTGCGCGACAATTATCTCCAGGGTGAGGCGCTGTCGGTCGCCGAGGCGGCGGGCGCTGCCGATTTCTTCGGCACGCTCGACCGCGAGACCCGGCTGATCCGTGATCTCGAACGCGCCGGGCGGCTCGACCGCGGCCTCGAAGCGCTGCCCGATGATGAGACGCTGGCGGCGCGCGCCCGAACCCGCCGCGGCCTGACCCGCCCGGAACGGGCGGTGCTGCTGGCGCATGCCAAGATGTCGGTCGACCAGGATTTGCTGGCCTCCGACTTGCCCGATTTGCCGGAATTGGCCGGCGACCTCGTCGGCTATTTCCCGGCGGCGCTGCGTCAGCGCTTTGCGGCGCGGATCGCCTCCCACCCGCTGCATCGCGAGATCACCGCAACGGTCGTCACCAACGACCTCGTCAACCGCGCCGGCCTCACTTTCATCCCGGAGATGCGCGCCCGCACCGGGCACGAGGCGCCGGATATCGCCCGCGCCTACCGCATCGTCCGCGAAGTGTTCATGCTGCCGTCGCTGTGGACGGAGATAGAGGCGCTCGACAACAAGGTCGCGGCCTCGCTGCAATACGCTCTGCTGCTTGACATTGCCGGAATCGTCGAGCACGGCGCGGCCTGGCTGTTGCGCAACGGCCGGCTCGACCTCGGCCGCGAAATCCCCCGTTTCGGCCCGGCCGTCGCGCATCTCGCCGATACCGTTGCCGACCTTCTTCCGGCCACCGAGCGGGTGCTGCATGATGAGCGGGCGGCGCGGTTTGCCGCCGCCGGCATCCCGCGTGAGCCGGCGCGGCGCTTCGCCGGCGTCATTTTCCTGATCACTGCCTTTGAGATCGGCGGGCTGGCTGAGCGCGCCGCCTGCCCGATTGACCGCGCCGCGCGCGCCTTTTACGGCGTCGGCGCGCGCTTTGCCTTTGACGACCTGCGCGATGCCGCGCGCCGCCTGCCGGCCGAGACGGCGTGGCAGAAGCGGGCGGCCGAAACCCTGGTCGACGATTTCTATGCGTTGCAGACCGAGTTCGCGGTACGCGTGATGGCCGATGCCGATGGTGCCGCCGACCCGGTTGCCGCCTGGGCCGGTGCCCATGCCGGCAGGCTCCGCCCGGCCGAATCGGTCGGCACGGCCTTACATGCCGCCGCGATCGCACCCGATCTTGCGATGCTGGTCGTCGCCGCCCGCCAGTTGCGCCAGGCGCTCGGCTGACCCCGGCTGTTGACGAAGGCAGAGGAGCGGCGTTTCGGGTGTAGGGATTGCCGGCCGGCAGGCGACGGAAGGATCGTGGCGGAGCATTCGGATGTGCGTGGCGGCGTGCTGCCGCCGTCCTTTGCGCGGGAACGGCCGACACAAGGCCCCCTTCCCGGACGGGCGAGCTTGCGCGCCGAGCTGGTGCGGCTATGGCTGCGCTGGTTTCTGAAGCCTGGCAAGCGCGCAGCCGGCGTCACCGTCGAGCAGCGCCGCCGCCAAGTGGCGGCGTTCGAGCGCTGGACCCCGCAACCGCCGCCGCGCGCCACGATCGCGGCCGATGTATTGGGCGGGATTCCGGCGGTGCGGGTCGAGACCCCCGCCTCACGCCCGGACCGCCAAATTCTCTACCTGCACGGCGGCGGGTATGTGACCGGCTCCGTCGCGCTTTACCGGCATATCCTGTGGCGCTTCGCCAATGCGGCGGCGGCGCGGGTCGTGGCGATCGACTACCGGCTGGCGCCCGAGCACCCGTTTCCCGCGGCGCTCGACGATGCCGCCGTTTCCTGGCGAGCGCTCATTGCAGAAGGTGCCGACCCCGGCCGCACCGCCATCATGGGCGACTCAGCAGGCGGCGGGCTGACCTTTGCGCTGGCCTTGCGATTGCGCGACGAGGGCGCATCGCTGCCGGCCGTCCTGATCGCGATGTCGCCGTGGACCGATCTCGCGGTCAGCGGCGCCTCGCTGCGCCACAACGCCGATGCCGACCCGATGCTCAGCGCCGACGACGTGCCGGCTTTCGCACGCCTCTATCTGGCCGGCAGCGATCCGCGAAATCCCTATGCCTCCCCCCTTTATGGGGACCCGACGGGATTGCCGCCGTCGCTGATCCAGGTCGGCGGCGACGAAATCCTGCGCGATGATTCAGTACGCATGGCGGAGCGGCTGCGCACCGCCGGCTGCGCGGTCGAGCTGGAGGTCTGGCCGCGCATGCCGCATGTCTGGCAGACCTTCGCCTCGATGATGCCCGAGGCGCGCCGGGCGATCGCCAGGATCGGCGCCTTCGTGCAGCGCCACACCGGTGATTCGCCGGCAGGCTAGGCCCGGCTCGGGTGACTGCCGGCGCGCTGCGGCAGAACCAGAATGCAGGCAACGATCAGCGCGGCGATGACCAGCGAGGCATCCGGCCGGCTCCAGGCGAGGCCGCCGTCATGGATCGGCTTGTCGAGAAAATCGCCGACCGTCGCACCGAGCGGGCGGGTCAGGATAAAGGCGGCCCAGAACAGCAGGACCCGCGATACCTGCGTGCGGTAATACAGCACGGCGAGCACCGCCAGCCCGGCGGCGAAAACGGCCGCGCCGCCGCCATAGCCGAGACCGGTCGAGTCGGCCGTCCAGTCGCCGAGCGCGGTACCGAGGGTTTGCGAGAAGGTGATCGCCGCCCAGTAGAAGGCTTCGACCTTCGGGGTCTTGACCGTCGCGACCGAGATCGTGCCCTGCGACCAGTACCACAACGCGAGCACCCCGACGACGCACCCGAACAATAACGAGGAGCCGCCGAGATAGCCGATGCCGAGCGAGCGATCGGCGAAATCGGCCATCGTCGTGCCGGCGGTGGTCGAGGCGACGATCGTTACCCAATAGAGGAACGGGTAAAACCGCTTAGCCGAGGTCTGCCACACCACCAGCACCGCGAGGAGCGGCAGAAAGATCGCGGTGCCGGTCAGATAACCCAAGTTCAGGGTCATCGTCACGGTATCGCCGCCGGTCTCGCCGAGCGTCGTCGCCAGAATCTTGATGATCCAGAAAACGAGGGTGACTTCGGGGACCTTGCTCAACGCGCGGTCGCGCGGATCGTCCATCCTTCTCGCTTTCCTCGGGGACAACGGCAACGGTCGGCGTCTGTGCAAACATGGCCCGCGAACGAGGGCCGGTTCCGGGACATATCGGCGCACGCGGCAGGGCCGGCCCGATCGGGGCGCCTAATCCGGGTTCGGCCCCTCGACCTTGTGCTCCAGCACGGTGCCGGTCCTGGCATCGACCCCGACCTCGTAGGTCTTGTGGTCGCGCTTGATATCGAAAGAATAGCGCAACCCGCTGCCGCCGCGCTCCTGCTCAAGCTCCTCGTCGGTGATGGTGCCCGGAATGGTCTTCTGCGCGATCGAGCGCGCCTGTTCGATGGTGACCCTGGCCTGCGGTGCCAGGTTCTGCCCGGTATAGGCGGAAGCGGCAACCGGCATTCCGATCAGAAGCGCGAAACCGGCAGCAATACCAAGAGACTCGATCGTTCTCGTCATATTTTCCTCTTCATCATCATCGGAGAAATGGTGGATGAACACTGAGGAATCCAAGATTACATCCGTTTTTCACCGGAATTAATTTTCGTTCATTTTTCCGAGAATCTCGAACATGTGCGCAAGGAGGAATTGCCCTACCAACAGGAACAGGCGCCGCCGGCGCCTGTTGACCGGGCATCCCGTCTTGCCGGGGCGAGGAAGAACGCGATGAGCCGTACCGTGGCGATTTCGGCTGCGATTTTTGCCGCCCTGTTGATCGCTGCGCCGGCGCGGCCCGGGGCGGCGGGCTCGTCGCGGGACTGGCAAAACCTGGGCGCCCACGAGACCATGCCGGTGCAGATCGGCGGTCCGCTTCTTTATTCGTTCGCCAATGCCAAGCTGACGATCGATCAGGCGATCGGAGCCGCGCGCGATGCCGCCGGCTTTGGCAAGGTGCTGTCCGCCGTCTTCAAGCAGAACGGCACGATCCCGGCCTGGGCGGTGCGGGTCGACCGCGGCCACTCGGTCTGGGTCGGATTTATTGACGCGAACAAGGGCCGCGTCATCGGATTCCCCAATAACATCCCGGAAAAGAGCCTCGGCAAGGAGGCCAAACCCCAGATCGCAGCGGTACGAAATGCCGCGCTGAGCCTCGCCGATGCGGTCAAGAAGGCGGAACGCATTGCCGGCGCCCATGCCATCAACGCCGCACTCGTGCTGCCCGAGAACCGCAGCGAATACCTGGTCGAGATCGTCAAGGACCGGGCGGTGCATTTTGTCGCGATCGACACCGCGACCGGCAAAGCCGAGGCCGGTCTTCCCCGCATCAGCTCCGCGGGCGGACATCGCTGAGCGGTCTTCCCGCTCTCCCCCACCGGGTTTTGTCATTTGCAGGATCGGCCGGGTTGCGCCATATCTGCCACAATGCTCTGTCGCGCATGGGAGGAACGGCGATGCCCAACCGCAACCTGATCCCGATCTCGGCCACCGCGAAAATCGGCAGGATCAGCGAGCAGGATTATTTCCGGATGTACCGGGAATCGCTGGCCGATCCCGAACGGTTCTGGGGTGAACAGGGGCGCCGGCTCGACTGGATCAAGCCTTATTCCAAGGTGATGAACGCCTCCTTCACGGGCGATGTGGCGATCCGCTGGTACGAGGACGGCACGCTCAACGCCTCCAGCAACTGCCTCGACCGGCACCTCGCGACGCGCGGCGACGAGACCGCGATCATCTGGGAAGGCGACGATCCCGGCGAGGATCGCCGCATCACCTATCGCGAACTCCACGACAGCGTGTGCCGCTTCGCCAACGTGCTGAAGGAAGCGGGCGTCAAGAAAGGTGACCGGGTCACGATCTACCTGCCGATGATCCCGGAAGCGGCGGTGGCGATGCTCGCCTGCGCCCGCATCGGCGCCATCCATTCGGTGGTGTTCGGCGGCTTTTCGCCGGACAGCCTCGCCGGCCGCATCACGGATTGCCGCTCGACCGTGCTGATCACCGCCGACGAGGGATTGCGCGGCGGGCGCCGGGTGCCGCTGAAGCGCAACGCCGATACCGCCTTGCAGCAATGCCCAGAGGTCGACACGGTCATCGTCGTCCGCCGCACCGGCGGCGCCATCGATTGGACCGAGGCCCGCGACCGTTGGTATCACGAACTCTGCGCCAAGGCCTCGCCCGACTGTCCGCCCGCCGAGATGTCGGCCGAGGATCCGCTCTACATCCTTTATACCTCGGGCTCGACCGGCAAGCCGAAGGGCGTGCTGCACACGACCGGCGGCTATCTCGCCTATGTCGCGATGACGCACGAATACGTGTTCGATTACCGGCCGGGCGAGGTTTACTGGTGCACCGCCGATGTCGGCTGGGTGACCGGGCACAGCTATATCGTGTATGGCCCGCTCGCCAACGGCGCCACCACGCTGATGTTCGAAGGGGTGCCGAACTACCCCGACCCGTCGCGCTTCTGGCAGGTCTGCGACAAGCACAACGTATCGATCTTCTATACCGCGCCGACCGCGATCCGCGCGCTGATGCGCGAGGGTGAGGATTATGTCCGCAAAACCAGCCGCAAGTCGCTGCGCCTCCTCGGCACGGTCGGCGAGCCGATCAACCCCGAGGCGTGGCTTTGGTACTACGACAATGTCGGCGAGGAACGCTGCCCGGTGGTCGATACGTGGTGGCAGACCGAGACCGGCGGCATCCTGATCACCCCGATCCCCGGCGCGACGCCGCTGAAGCCGGGTTCGGCGACGCGTCCATTCTTCGGCATCGAGCCGGTCATCGTCGATGGCGAGGGCAACCGGCTCGACGGGCCGTCCGAAGGCAATTTGTGCCTCGCGCGATCCTGGCCGGGTCAGATGCGCACCGTGTTCGGCGACCACAGCCGGTTTGTCGAGACCTATTTCACGACCTTCCCCGGCCTTTATTTCACCGGCGACGGGGCTCGGCGCGACGAGGACGGGTTCTACTGGATCACCGGCCGGGTCGATGACGTGATCAATGTCGCCGGGCATCGGCTCGGAACAGCCGAGGTCGAGAGCGCGCTGGTCGCCCATCCGCATGTGGCCGAAGCCGCCGTCGTCGGCTATCCCCACGACATCAAGGGCCAAGGCATCTATGCCTATGTGACGTTGCGCGCCGACCAGCCGCCGAGCGAGGAATTGCGCGCTGAGCTGGTGCAATGGGTGCGCAACGAGATCAGTCCGATCGCCGCCCCTGATCTCCTGCAATGGGCGCCCAACCTGCCGAAGACCCGCAGCGGCAAGATCATGCGCCGCATCCTCAGAAAGATTGCGGCCGACGAACACGACCAGCTCGGCGACGTCTCGACCCTCGCCGACCCGAGCGTCGTGCAGGACCTCGTCAACAACCGCATGAACCGCGCGCCGGGGTGACTGCGGCCCTTCCGTCGGGCTCCGCCGCACCGTAGGATTGGCCGGTCCTCACTCCGACAGGTCCGCCGATGCCGAATTCCGCTCCGATGCCATTGTCCCGCTTCACCGTTCTCGACCTCACCCGCGTGCGGGCCGGGCCGACCGCGGTTCGTCAGCTCGCCGATTGGGGCGCCAACGTCATCAAGATCGAGGCGCCGCCGCAACCCGGCGATGGGTTGGGCGGGCCGCGCCATGGGCCGGATTTCCAGAACCTGCACCGCAACAAGCGCAGCCTGACGCTCGATTTGAAATCGCCGGACGGCATCGAAATCTTCCGTAAGCTGGTGCGGCGCGCCGATGTCGTCGTCGAGAACTACCGCCCGGACGTCAAGACCCGGCTCGGCATCGACTACGCCGCGCTGCGGCCGCTCAACCCGCGGCTGGTCTATGCCAGCATTTCCGGGTTCGGGCAGAGCGGGCCCTATCGCGACCGGCCGGGCTTTGACCAGATCGCCCAGGGGATGGGCGGTCTGATGTCGATCACCGGCCTGCCGGGCCAAGGGCCGGTGCGGGTCGGGATCCCGGTCGCCGACCTGACCGCCGGGATTTTCTGCGCGATGGGGATTCTGGTCGCGCTGCTCGAACGCGAGGTGTCGGGCGAGGGGCAGTGGGTCGAAAGTTCGCTGCTGGCGGCGCAGATCGCGATGCTCGATTTCCAGGCGGCGCGCTGGCTGGTCGCGCATGAGGTGCCGCAGCAGGCCGGCAACGACCATCCGACCAGCATCCCGACCGGCGTCTTCCGCACGCGCGATGGCCACATCAACATCGCCTCCGCCGGCGATGAAATTTTCGGCCGCCTGTGCCGCACCCTCGAGGTGCCGGAGCTGGCGCAAAACCCGGATTACCGGACCGGGCGGGCGCGCTCCGAAAATCGCAAGGCGCTGAACGCGGCGATCGAGGCGATCACCGCGACCCGCGACAGCGCCGAATGGATCGAGCGGTTGAACGCCGCCGGCGTGCCGGCCGGTCCGATCAACGCGATCGACCAGGTTTTCGCCGACCCGCAGGTCCGCCATCTCGGGATCGCCCAGCCGGTCGATCATCCGACGCTCGGCCATCTCGAACTGGTCGGGCAGGCGGTGACCTTGAGCCGCACCCCGAGCCGGCTGCGCAACGCCAGCCCGGACCCGGGCGAGCATACCGATGCGGTCCTGCGCGAACTCGGTTACGGCGCCGACGAGATCGCGCGGCTGCGCGAGCGACGGGTCGTATAGGCGGGGTCGCTCAGACGCGCCGCGGCGCGAAGCGGCGCGCTGGTTCGGCGAGATCGTCCTGGGCGGCGACGAGGGCGAGTTCGCGGCGGCCGAGGCCGGCCGTCCGTTCGATCACCGCAAACAGCGCGGCGGCGGTCAGCGCCAGCGCCTCGCAGAGGGCGGCGCCGCGCAGCAGCTGCGCGAGGAACACCGCGGCGGCAACATCGCCGCAGCCGTTGAGGATCACCGGCAGGCGCGGCGTCTCGACCACCCATGTCTCATCCGGGCCGGCCGCGAGCAGCGCCAGCCGCTCGGATGTCGGCGCGAGGCTGGTGACCAGCACGATGCGCGGTCCGCGCGCCCGCAGCAATGCGGCCGCCTCGGCGGCATCGGCGATGCTCCCGACCGGGCGGCCCGCGAGGTATTCGAGTTCGAACCGGTTCGGCGTCACGATATCGGCCGCCGGCAGCGCCCGTTCGCGAAAGAATTCGGCGATCCCGTCGGTCACATAGGGGCCGGTGTCGTCGTCGCCGATTACCGGATCGCAGCAGAACAGAGCGGCCGGGTTTGCGTCCCTGACGCGCCGGACAATGTCGAGCAGCACCGGCCCGGTTGCCCGGTCGCCGAGATAGCCCGACAGCACCGCATCGAGCTGCGGCAGGATGCCAAGCGCCGCGACCCCCTCGAACAGGTCCATGACCGCGGAGGCCGTGATTGTCGAGCCGCGCCATTGGCCATGCCCGGTGTGATTGGAGAACGCGACGGTATCGAGCGCCCAGGCTTCGATCCCGAGCCGCTGCAGTGCAAACACCGCGGCGGCGTTGCCGACGTGCCCGTAAGCGACACGCGACTGGACCGAGAGGACACCCGGCATCGGCAGCTCAGCGGCGCTCGCCGCGGTCGAACACGTTTTTCAGGCTGAGAAACGCCGCCACCACGGCGGCCCCGGTCAGCGCCAGACCGGCGGGATAGAGCGAACCGCCCCCGATGCCGGCAGCCACGAAAACCCCGATCAGCGCGACCCCGAGAAACACGATGACGGCAATGACCAGGCCGAGCCAGTTATCGACCAGAAAGAAAGTCTTCCAGTCTGGCGGTTCGCCGTCGAGCCGGCGCTTGAGCCGCAGCATCGCCAGAGCCAGCGACATGAACAGCAGCGCGAGCCCGCAGGCGTAATCCCCCGGCCGGCCATCGGCCGCGACAAACGCGCCGGTCAACGCGAGAAGGAGCAGGATGCCGAGTTCGACCCAGTAGAGGAACCAATCGGCGAGGCCGGATTCTTCGGGTCCGGGGAGACCCGATGGCGGCCCCGGCGGTGAACTTGACTGAACCATCCCTCCTGCCTCGTCCCGTGCTGCCTGTGCTGCGAATCCATCGCGGGCGGATTATATCGGCAAATACCCGCCGAACGAGGATTTGCGATGACCGTGCCGCTCCGACCGCGCCGCAGCGTATTGTTTTTGCCGGGATCGAACCCGCGCGCGCTCGAAAAGGCGCGCGGCCTGCCGGCCGACGGCCTGATCTTCGATCTCGAAGATGCCGTCGCGCCGGACATGAAGGACAGCGCCCGCGCCGCGGTCGCCGCGGCGGTGAGCGCCGGCGGCTATGCGCCGCGCGAATTGGTGCTGCGGGTCAATCCGCTCGACAGCCCCTGGGGTCAGGCCGATTTGGCCGCCGCCGCGACGCTGCCGGTCAATGCGGTGCTGTTGCCCAAGGTCGAAAACGCCGAGCGGGTGCGGCTGATCATCGATCTCCTCGATATGCGCGGCGCACCGCCGGAACTGGCGGTGTGGTGCATGATCGAGACCCCGCGCGGCGTACTCGCGGCGCCGCAGATTGCCGATGCGAGCCCGCGCGTCGCCGCCCTCGTCGCCGGCACCTCCGACCTTGCCGCCGACCTGCACGCCCGCCAGGTGTCCGGCCGCATGCCGCTTTTGACCGCGCTCGGCCTCATCCTGCTGGCGGCTCGCGCCGCCGGCCGGGCGGCGCTCGACGGCGTTCATCTCGACCTTGCCGACGCCGAGGGATTTGCCGCGGCCTGCCGCCAGGGCCGCGCACTCGGCTTCGACGGCAAGACGGTGATCCACCCGGCGCAGATCGAGACCGCCAACGCGGCATTTGCCCCCGAGCCGGCTGAGATCGAGGCGGCGCGGCGGCTGGTCGCTGCCTATGAGGCGGCCATCGCTGCCGGCAAGGGGGCAGCACGGTTCGAGGGACGGCTCATCGAGGCATTGCACGCCGCCGAGGCGCGGCGCACGCTTTCCCTGGCCGAGGCGATCGCCGCCCGCGGCGGATGAGCGGGGATTACAGCGCGGTTGCGCCGCTGCGCCGCACAAGGCAGCCTTGCCCGGCCGGGCGGCTCCGGGCGCGCCTGATGCGCAATTTGGGAGGTCTTGCCGGAATGAGCGGAGGGTGCCGTGCCGCGGAATAAGACGGTGGTCGTCGCGGTGCTCGGCTCGACCGAGACGCTCCACTGGGCGTCGAGCTATTACCTGCCGGCGGTGCTCGGAGCACCGATCGCCGCCGGGCTCGGCATATCGACCGATGCGTTCTTCGGCTTTTTCTCGGCGGCGCTGCTGCTCGGTGCGGCGATCAGCCCGTGGGTCGGGCGGCTGATCGACAAACATGGCGGGCGGGCGGTGCTGACCGCCGCCAGCGCGATCATCGCCGCCGGGCAGGCGCTGCTCGGGTTGTCGCAGGGGATCGGCACACTGATCCTGGCCTGGGCATTTCTCGGCATCGGCATGGCGCTCGGGCTGTACGATCCGGCCTTTGCCGCGCTGACCCGGCTCTACGGCCGCGATGCGCGTGCCCCGATCACCGGCATCACCTTGATCGCCGGCTTCGCCAGCACGATCGGCTGGCCGCTGTCGGCGTGGATGCAGCACACTCTCGGCTGGCGCGAAGCCTGCCTGATCTGGGCCGCCGTCAACCTGTTTCTCTCAATGCCGCTCAACTGGCTGGTGATCCCACCGGCTCCGCCCTTGCCCGGCCGGTCGTCCTTGCGTGCGGATGCTCACGAGGACGCGGCGCCGCGCCGCGCGATGCCGGTGCTCGCCTTCTATTTCGCGGCGGCGGCGTTTGTGACCGGCGCGATGGCGGCACAACTGCCGCGCCTTTTGATGACCGCCGGCGCAACGCAGACCGCGGCGATCGCCGCCGGCACCCTGGTCGGCCCGGCCCAGGTCGCCGCCCGACTCGTCGAGTTCGGCCTGCTGCGCGCCATCCACCCGGTGTGGTCGGCGCGCATCGCGGTGCTGATGCACCCGATCGGCGCCGCCGTACTGGGCGCGCTAGGCCCGTTCGGGGTGGCCGGCTTCGCGCTGCTGCACGGCGCCGGCAACGGCATGGTGACCATCGCCAAAGGCACCCTGCCATTGGCGGTGTTCGGGCCGTTCGGCTACGGGCTGCGCAACGGGATCCTGTCGGTGCCGGCGCGGGTCTCGCTGTCGGCGGCGCCGTTTCTGTTCGGATTGCTGCTCGATCGGGTCGGCGCCGCTTCGGTGCTGCTGACCGCCGGCCTCAGCCTCGCCGCCTTCGCCTCCCTGCTGCTGCTGCGCCCCGCCACCGCTCCGGCCGCGGCACCGCTCGCCGGCGATTAACCGGGTCAGCCTGACCACGTCGCGAACATCGCGACGACGGCGGCGGCCATTGCGGCGGTCGTGAGCCAGCCGACCGCCCACAGCGGTCGCGGCAGGGTGAGCGGACCCATCACCTCGCGCCGCATGCTCATCAGCATCATCATGACCATCAGCGGCACGGCGACGACGCCATTGATGACGGCGGTCCAGAACAATGCCTTGATCGGGTCGATATTGACAAAATTGATGCCGACCCCGATCAAGGTGCCGCCGACGATCGTGGCATAAAACGCCCGCGCCTCGCGCGGCGCGCGGGCGAGGCCGGTGCGCCAGCCCATCGCTTCCGCCAGGGCATAGGCGGCCGAGCCGGCAAGCACCGGGATCGCCAGGAGGCCGGTGCCGATGATCCCGAGCGCGAAGACGAAGAAAGCGGCATCGCCGGCAATCGGCCGCAGCGCCTCTGCTGCCTGCTCCGACGTCTGGACGTCGGTAATGCCGTGCAGGTGCAGCGTCGCGCCGGCTGTCACCATGATGGCGAGGGAGACCGCATTCGAAAAACCCATGCCGAGATAGGTGTCGAACTCGATGCGCCGGATTTCGCGCGGCGCCTCTTCCGGGGTTTCGATCAACGGACGCGCCGCCGGATCGACCCGTTCCTCCTCCGCTTCCTCGGAGGCCTGCCAGAAAAACAGATACGGGCTGATCGTCGTGCCGAGCACCCCGACTATGATGACGAGGTAATCCTCCTGCCAGCGCAGCTGCGGCACGAACACATTATAGGCAACCTCGGACCACGCGACGTGGCTGACCAGCACGGTCGCGACATAGGCGAACAACGACAGCGTCATCCATTTGAGATATCTGACGTATCGCTGGTAGCTCGAGTAGATCTCGAGAATCGCGCAAAGTGCGGCGAACAGGATGACATAAAGACCCTGCGGACCGCCGACGACCAGCCTCAGAGCGTCGCCCATCGCGCCAAGATCGGCGCCGAGATTGATAAAGTTCGCAACCAGGAGCAGCCCGACGATGCCGCGCAGCACATGCGGCGAATAATGCTCGCGCAAATTGGCGGCGATCCCCTTGCCGGTCACCCGGCCGATGCGGGCGCTTATCTCCTGGATAGCCGCCATCAGCGGCCAGGTCACCAGCATCACCCAGCCGAGCGAATAGCCGAACTGGGCGCCGGCCTGCGAATAGGTGGCGATGCCGCTCGGATCGTCGTCGGAGGCGCCGGTGATCAGCCCGGGGCCGAGCAGCCGGAACAGCCCGCGCCACGATCTATGCGGCTCGGTGCTATGGCGGCGCCGGAACAGCACGGTAGCGGATTACAGAAATTCGCGGAGCAGATCGAGAAAGACGTCGAGCCGGTCGTGGTGGACCCAGTGCCCCGCCCCCTCGACCGAAACCACGCGGGCGTTCCGGAAATGGCGCATGCGGCCGTCGCCCTCGGGGTTGGCCGCCCAGCTCTCGTTTCCATAGACCAGCAGCGTCGGACAGCCGATCCGGCTCCACAATTCCTCGATGTCGCCCTGCGTCATGCCGTACGGCGAGTCGGCGCGCACGTAATTATCGAATTTCCAGCTGTAGGTGCCATCCTCGTTCTGGTTGACCCCGTGCTGCGTCAGGTGGCGCGCCTGCTCCGGAGAGAGATGCGCGTTGGCCTCCTGCATGCGTTTGAGGGCGTCCTCGATCGAGGCGTAGCGCCGCGGCAGGCGGCCGGACAGCGCGCGCTGCACCTCGACCCAGCTCCGCATGCGTTCGGCAATCGGCACCGCCGAGCGCTTGGCCATTTTCCGCGGCGTCGGGCCGAGCCCCTCGATCGCTACCAGCCGCCGCACATTTTCCGGATATATCCCGGTGTAGCGGATCGCGATGTTGCCGCCGAGCGAGTGCGCGACGATGGTCACCGGCGCCAGCTCCTGCTGATGAATGAGCTGAGCCAGATCATAGACATAGGCAGAGGTCGAATAATTGCCGTCGGGCGACCATTGGCTGTCGCCGTGGCCCCGCAGGTCGGGCGCCAACACATGCCAATGGCGGCGCAGCGCCTGCGCCACCCAGTCCCAGTTGCGGCAATGGTCGCGCCCGCCATGCACCAGCAGCAGCGGCGGCGCCGACGCGTTACCCCAATCGACGTAATGCAGGCGCAGCCGCTGTGAGAAATATATCCGAGAGGTTGGGCCGGAGGTATCGAGATCGAGGGCCATGTCCTGCCTGATGACCGCAAACGTTTGGAGGGACCGCAAAGACCCCCGCGCACCGCGGCGTTAAAGCCGAGGCGACCGGCGGGGGTCCGTTTGCGAAGCTCTACTCCGCGCTCGGGCCTTAAGGCCGAGCTATCTCTTGGACTTCTCCCTCGGTTGCCGATGCCAAGGGGTCGGCAACTGGGAACTGCCAGGTGGTGTCATGCTTGTTACACACCCTCCTGTCGAGTTGACGACACAGCATATCTGGCATCCGCCGTCGCAGGCCGCAACAGAAAAAGCGCGGGACTATGCCCGGCGCGGGCCAACCGGAGCGCGCCCGCTCCCGGTCAGCCGATCGCGGGGGGCGGCGGCATTCGGGACAAGCCCAACAGGATCGGGCGCGCCGCCTCTCCCGCCGTCCTGATCCCGATATGCGACAACCGGGCGGTCCCCGCGATCGCCGTGTCGAGCGCGCGGCGGACCAACGTGGTCTGAACATCGGCCAGATCGGCAAAGGTTTTGGCCGCCAGCAGGCCGGAAGCGGCATCGGCGCCGGCCGCCATTCCGGCTCGCGCCATCTCGGCCCATTCGTCGGAGCTCTCCCTGAGGCTGCACGACAGGGCCAGCTGCGCCTCGAGGAACGCGGCACAGGCCGCGTCGGCGGCGGAGATCGGCTCGGCGGGCGATTGCGGCGCCGACACCCCGTCGTTACGCGATTGCCGCGCGGCGGCGGGGAGGACCGTCGCCGCCGCATCCGATGCCTCGGGCGCCTGCGTGATCGCCGTTTCAGCCGCAACGGCGGCACTATCTCCGAAATCAGGCGATTCGCGGGAGACCCGCTTCCCTTTGCTGTCGCTCATCTGTCCGGCTCCACTGCGCCATATACTGCAATGCACAACGAACGTAGACTGAAAGTGTTTCGCCGACAATCCAGATTTTGTGCGTCGCACAAATCTTGCGGCCGAGGCGGGCATGCCGCGCGCGGGATCGCCCCTCGACCTTCGGCCGCCGGCTGCCACAAAAGCGCCGGATCGCACCGCGACATTCGCTTGGCGGCAAGTCGGCAAAATTTCAACCGCCCCGAGTTGCCGCTTTGACAGTAGTTCAACTTTTACCTACGCTCGTCATGGTGATGTGCTGGTGTAGTGGGGGCTGCCCGGCGATCGTCGCAGAGGGGGGATGGTTTGCGGATAGCGATGCCGGGAAGGCCGATCCGTTCCGCGGCGGCGAGCGTGGGCCGCTGGGGTTTGTGCCTGATGATGGCGACCTGCGTGCTCGGAGCCGGCCCGGCCTCGGCCCACCGTCGACACCATCACGCCAGCCACAGCGCCGCGCATCAGGGCTACAGCCCGGTCTCCGAGTGGATCATGCTCGACGCAGACACCGGGCAGGTGCTCGGCGAGGAAAATGCCGACGCGCTGACCTACCCGGCCTCGCTGACCAAGATGATGACCCTCTATTTGACCTTCGAGGCGCTCAATCAGGGGCGGATCACGCTCGATCAGCGGTTCCCGGTATCGGCGCACGCCGCCGCCCAAGCGCCGAGCAAACTCGGGCTGACCCCGGGCGATTCGGTCTCGGTGCGCAACCTGATCCTGGCGATCGTCACCAAATCAGCCAACGACGCGGCGGTCGTGCTTGCCGAGGGGCTGGGCGGCAGCGAGCCGAATTTCGCCCGCTACATGACCTGGAAGGCGCGCCAGCTCGGCATGGCGCATACATGGTACGACAACGCATCGGGACTGCCCGATTCGAAACAGCTTACGACGGCGCGCGACATCGCCCGGCTCGCGCTGGCGCTCTATCGCAATTTTCCGCGCGAATACCGCTATTTCGACACGCAGGAGTTCGATTTCCGCGGCGAGATCGTGCACGGCCACAACCATCTGCTCGAGTGGTACCAAGGTGCCGACGGGATCAAGACCGGGTTCATCAACGCCTCGGGCTTCAACCTTGCCGCATCCGCGGTGCGCAACGGGCACCGCCTGATCGGCGTCGTCATGGGCGGGCGCACTTGGCGGAGCCGCGACAAGGAGATGGCGGGGCTGCTCGACCAGGGCTTTGCCGCGCTGGCCCGCGTCCCGGCCCGGCAACCGGCCGCGGCTCCCGTCGTCGCCAGCGCCGCGCCGCCCGCCGCAGCGGTCCATGCTCAGCCGGTTCCGGCCGCAGCGAGCGCGCCCACTGCGGCGCCGCGCGTCGCCACGACCGTCGCGGTGGCGACCAGGACGGCGAAGGCCGTGCCGGCAAAGGCAACGGCGGCACATCACCCCGGTTTCCTTGGTCATGTCGCGAGCAACGCGCTGCGCCACCTGACGCCCGTAGCCCGTGCCGAGGCGGCGACGCTGCGCCGCGCCGACACGGCCGACGATGACTGGGCGATCCAGCTCGGCGCCTATCGCGCCGAGGCGACGGCGGTGAAAATTGCCCGCAAGGCAGCCCACTACTCGGTTGCCCGGGGCAAGAAGTCTCAGATCGCGGTGGTCTCGCACCGGCACGCGGCGAAACTTTACCGGGTCCGCCTGTTGCACTTCACGGAGAAGGCCGCGCGCGCCGCGTGCGCCGCACTGCACCACCACGACATCACCTGTGCCGCGATACCGGCCGATCGCATCGTAGCCAATCGGTAAGCGCCGCCGCGTCGACCGGCGCAATAGCGAGTGCAGAATTAGAGCAGGGTCCGTTCAAACGGAATCGATGGTCCCCTTGGCCGGGCTTGACCCGGCCATCCACGTCTTTTCAGGCCGCCGAAGACGTGGACCCGCGGATCAAGTCCGCGGGCGGGGAACATTTAATGATCGGACTTGATCGGATACCGCTCTAGGCAACGAACCCGGCGATCAGGCGATTGACCTCGC
>DASUKH010000321.1:0-5451 GCA_036278835.1 Allostellaceae bacterium | reverse complement strand
CCGCATCATTCGGGCGGCATGGCCCGCCTGCGCATCGGGCGGTTGCGAAACCCGCCGGCCGCGGTATCGTGAGGGCAACCGCATCCGGGGAAGGAGCGCTGCCATGACCGAAGCCGCCGTCGCGCCGAACTGTCTCGCCGGGGTCCGCGTGCTCGACCTGTCGCAATTCGAGGCGGGGCCGACCTGCACCGAGGTGCTGGCGCAGCTCGGTGCCGAGGTCGTCAAGGTCGAAAACCCGAAAGGCGGCGAACCCGGCCGCATCCTCGGCACCGGCCCGAAGCCCGGCACCGACGCCTATTACTTCATGATTTACAATGCCAACAAGAAATCGGTCACGGTCAACCTCAAATCGCCGCGCGGCCTCGCGCTGGTCAAGGAAATGGCGAAGAAGGCCGACGTCTTCATCGAGAACATGGCGCCCGGCACGATCGAGAAGCTGGGGCTCGGCTGGGACGAATTGCACGAGCTCAACCCGCGGCTGATCTATGCCCAGGTCAAGGGGTTCGGCGATGGCAGCCCCTATGAGCGCAACCTCGCCTTCGACATGATTGCGCAGGCCTGCGGCGGCAGCATGGCGATCACCGGCGAACCCGACGGCCGCCCGTGCCGGCCCGGCCCGACTCTGGGCGACACCGGCACCGGCATGCTGATGACGATCGCCGTGCTGGCGGCGCTCTTCGAGCGCAACGCGACCGGAAGCGGCCGGCGGCTGCAGGTGGCGATGCAGGACGCGCAGCTCAACTACACGCGCGGCGCCTTTATCATGCACGCGCGCACCGGCAAGCCGCCGGGCCGCTACGGCGCGCGCGGCGCGTTTGGCGGGCCGCCGCCGGCCGACATCTATCCGTGCAAGCCGGGCGGCCCGAATGACTGGGTTTATGTCTTCAACAGCCACAACAACCCCGAGCATTGGCGCCGGCTCGCCCGCATCATCGGCCGCCCGGAACTGGCGGACGACCCGGAATATCTCGACCGCGACAAGCGGACGGCGCATGCGGACGAAGTCAACGCGATGGTCGAGGGGTGGACCCGCCGGCAGACCAAGCACGACGCGATGCGCATCCTGGGCGAGGCCGGCATTCCGGCCGGCGCGGTGCTCGATACCGGCGATCTGTTGGCCGAGCCGACCTTCGAGAGCCGCGGCATCATCCAGACCCAGAAGCATCCGAGTGGCGACCTCAGGATGCCGACCTTCCCGGTGCGGTTCGACGGCAAGCCGCCGAAGATCGCCCCGGCGCCGCTGCTCGGCCAGCATACCGGCGAGGTGTTTGGCGCCTGGCTCGGTCTCGGCGAGGGCGAGGTCAAGGGCCTCAAAGACGACGGCGTGATCTAGCTCCGGCGCGCGTAGGATGGGCTGAGCGAAGCGAAGCCCATCGCCGCCATCGCACCGGGACGGGCAAGTTAAGGCGGGGTTGAGGCGGAGGCGGCGGCGGGTTCCAGCGCGGCGACGATCACCCGCGTGCCGTTGACGGCGCTGACCACGACTGGCGTTCCGGGCGCGAGATCGGGGCCTTCGGCAAGCCACACGCTGTCGCCGAGCCGCACCTTGCCGGCGCCGTTCTGCACCGCCTCGCACACAATGCCGCGCGCCCCGACCATCGCGAGGGCGCGGCGGTTGAGCAGCCCGGCGGCGCGGCGGACCCGGCCGACGCGGGAATAGACAAAATAGCCGGCCGCGCAGCTCAGCGCGCTGGCCGCCGCGAACGCCCCGATCTGGCCTTCCAGCGACAGGCCGAACGCCGCGTCGGCGATGCCGGTCAAGAGTGCGCCGAGCGCGATCCAGCCGAGATAGCTGCCCGGAACGTGCATCTCGGCGAGGCCGAGAATGCCGGCGAGAACCATCCAGGCCCACCACGGGATCGCCATCGCCGACGCCTATTCGGCCGGGCGCGCCACGGTCTTCGCGAGTTCGGCGATGCCGGCGATCGTCCCGACCAGCCCGCCCGTTTCCATCGGCATCAGCACCAGCCGGGAATTCGGCGACTGGCCGATCTGCAGCATCGCCTCGACGTATTTCTGCGCGACAAAGTAATTCAGCGCCTGGACGTTGCCCGCGGCCACCGCCTGCGACACCGCCGTCGTCGCGACCGCCTCGGCCTGCGCCAGCCGCTCGCGGGCTTCGGCATCGCGCTGCGCCGCCGCGAGCCGGCCTTCGGCCGCGAGAATCTGCGATTGCTTCGCGCCCTCGGCTTCGAGGATCGCCGCCTGCTTGATCCCTTCGGCGCGCAGGACCGCGGCTCGGCGCTCGCGGTCGGCGGTCAGCTGCTTCGCCATCGATTCCTGGACATCCTCCGGCGGCCGTACGTCCTTCAGCTCGACGCGGGTGATCTTGGTGCCCCACGCCTCCGTCGCGGCGTCGAGGACGCGCAGCAGCCGCTCGTTGATCTCGTCGCGCCGCGACAAGGTCTCATCGAGGTCGAGCGCGCCGATCGCCGTGCGGATGTTGGTCATCGTGATGTTGGTCAGCGCCACCTCGAGGCTGCGCACCTCGTAGGCGGCCTGGCTGGCATCGATCACCTGATAGAACACGATGCCGTCCACCACGACCGAAGCGTTGTCCTTGGTGATGACATTCTGCGCCGGGATTTCCAGCACGGTTTCCTGGACGTTGACCTTCTGGCCGATGCGGTCGATGAACGGGTTGATGAACCGCAGACCCGGCGTCAGGGTGATCCGGTAGCGCCCGAAGCGCTCGACCGTCCAGTTATAGCCTTGCGGCACCGTCCGCACGGCGCGCGCGATCACCCCGATCACGATGGCCGCAAGCACGACCAGAAAGATCAGCAAGCCGCTCATCGCGCACCCTCCTCAACGTGCCGCATGGCGCACGAACCGTTAGCGGGCGGGCGCTCATTTCTTTTCGAAGGTTACCTCAACCCCGGTGGCGGCGTCGCTCGGATGCTTGAAAGTCGCCTCGAAATGCGCGCTTTTGCCGGGCGGCAATTTCCGCACCGGCGGCGTGATGACCGTTGATGCCAAAAGCATCTTGTGCTCGTCGCGCAGGCTGATGCGCAGACGCGGGATCGCGCGGGCGGAGGTGGCGCTGTTGACGATCGATCCCTTGACGACCAGCGAATCGGCGGTGCGGGTCGGCGTCACGCTGACCTTGAGACCCGCGCCGGGCGTCTCGACCGGGCGGAGTTGGGCATAAAACCGGCCGGCGCCGAACCAGTCTCCGACGATCGCCTGGCGGCCGATTGCGGCGATCAGGATCACCGCCGCGACGACAGCGGCAAGGCCGAGCCAGCCGAACCCGAAGCGGCGGCGGCGCGGCGGCGGCCTGGTCTCGATCGCGGCGCGCAGCAGCGCGGCCGGCCCCGCGAGGCGCGGCTCGGTTTCGCGAAGCGGCGGCGGGCGCGCCCCGTCGACCGACGGCACCGGCGGGAACGCCGCAGGCGCCTTGGCGTTCGCGGCGGCGTCCGCGAGCCCCGCCTGAATTGCCGCGCCCTCCGCGGAATAATGCCAGGCATTGCCGCAGCTGGCGCAGCGCACCTCGCGCCCTTCGGAGCCGCCGAGCGCCGCCGCCGCTACCCGGTAGCGGGTCTCGCAGACCGGGCAGACCACAACCTCTTCGCTCGACGGTGCGCAGGGAGGCGGCTGCGCTGCCGCGGCGGTGGACGGGTTTGGGGAACTGATGGCGGATGCGTCCGACATGGCGTGCACACAGGAATACCAAGCGATACCGGCCTCAATCGGCCGCCGGGATGATTCCCGATCTGCCGGCGCTTGTCGATCAGGTGCGCGCCCGCGGCAGATTGCCCCGGCCGAATGCCGGGGTCAGACGCCGCCGCCATGCCCGGAGCGCAAGGACGGCCGGCGCTCCGGCGGGCCGGTCCGCCGCGCCGTCCACTCGCGCCACATCGCGACAAGGGCGGCCATCACCGCAGGGCCGACAAACAGGCCGAGCAGCCCGATCGTCTCGAGCCCGCCGAACAGCCCGAGGAGGACCAGCAGAAACGGCAGCCGCGCCGTGCCGCCGATCAGCGCCGGGCGGACGAAATTATCGGCGACGAAGAGCACGACAAACCCGGCGATGATGATGACGATGCCGCCCAGCGTTTCGCCGACCGTGAACATGTAAAGCGCGGCAAGCGAGAAGGCGAGGGGAGCGCCGAACGGGATGATCGCGGCGACCGCGGTCACCGCGCCGACCGAGGCCGGATACGGCAGGCCGACCGCGAGATAGACGATCCCGAGCACGACCCCCTCGGCCAGCCCGACCAGCACGAGACCGAGCACCGTCGCGTGCACCGCACCGACCATGTGCCGAGCGATGCGCTCGCCGCGCCGCCCGAGCAGGCGGTCGCTGAGAAAGCGGATGCGGTCGGCGATATAGGCGCCATCGCGGAACAGAAAGAACAGGGTCAACAGCGTGACCAGCAGGATGACAACACGGTGAGCCAAGACCCCGCCGTAATGGCGCGCCGATTTGGTCACGGTCACCACGCTGATGCCGCCGAACAGCTCGTCCGCCATAAGGGGATCGCTGAGATGGGTGCGCCACCACTCGGCGATCGGCGGCCCGATCAGCGGAAAATGCGCGAGCCAGTACGGCACCGGCACGCCGTGGTGGCGCGCCTCGGCGATAAACGCGATGACGACGGTGCCTTCGTGCGCCAGCGCGATCCCCAGCAGCACCAGCGGCGCGATGACCACGACGGCGACGATGATCGTCGCGACCAGCGGCCCAAGCACGCGGTCGCTGTCGGGCGGCAACAGGTTGAGAAGGCGGCTGTAGAGCGGCGACAGGGCGATCGCCAGCACCCCGGCCCAGGCCAGCGCCGGCAGGAAACCGTAGAGAATCCACGCACCGGCCGCGACGACCGCGGTCGCCAGCACGATGCGCGCGAGGCGCTGCGCCGCCGGTGGCGCAGCCGGGGTGTCGCCACGCGCCGCGAGCGCGTCCGGCGGCTGCCGGCGCTCGGGCACCCGCTCGTCGCGATCGGCCGGCGCCATCAAGAGGCCCGTCCCGCCATTGCGGCGGCGGCCTTGTCTCGCGCTATCGTCGCGCATAGGCTGTGGCGGCCGGCTTGCCCTTAGCCGGAAAAGACCGAGGGAACCGCCGATGTCCTACACGCTCGAGCAGTTTTCCACCGATTGTCACCGCATCCTCGCCGCGGAACCCGGCCCCGAGGGCCGCAAGAAAGTCAGTGCGCTGGTTCAAAAGGCCTGCACCGACAGCGATTTCGTCCGCCAGCATCTGCCCGACGGCGGACCGGAGCGCAAAATCCTCTACGAGGATCCGGAACTGGGCTTCTGCATCCTCGGCCATGTTTATCATGGCGCGAAGGAGAGCGCACCGCACGATCACGGCCCGACCTGGGCGATCTACGGCCAGGCCGAGGGCGAGACGGTGATGACCGACTGGGACCGGGTCGAGCCGGCCACCGAGGCGCAGCCGGGCAAGGCGCGCCATCTTCGCGATTACCGGCTGCGGCCGGGCGCCGCCTA
>DASUKH010000320.1:0-3451 GCA_036278835.1 Allostellaceae bacterium | reverse complement strand
TCTCTTGCCGCCGCCTTGAGAAACACGGCGCCCTTTTCGGCGATCATGATGGTCGGGGCGTTGGTATTGGTCGAGGTGACGGCTGGCATCACCGAGGCGTCGATGACGCGCAAGCCGTCGATCCCGTGCACCCTGAGTTCGCTGTCGACGACGCAATTGGCCTGCGGCCCCATCATGCAGGTGCAGCTGGCGTGATAGACCGTGTTGCCGTTTCGCTTTGCGTAATCGAGGAGCTCGTCGTCGCTCTGCACCTGTGCGCCGGGCAGCCGCTCGTCGCCGATATAGGGTTTGAGCGCCGGCGCCTGGAAAATCTGGCGGGCGATCTTGAGGCCGCCGACGATCGCGCGGCGATCACTCTCTTCGGTCAGATAGCGCGGGTTGATCGCCGGCGGGTCGCCCGGCCGAGACGAGGTCGCCTCGACATAGCCGCGCGACAAGGGGCGCATCTGCCACGGCCCGCCGGTCAGGCCGGGGTCGGATTCGAGTTGGCCGATCTGCCCGTCCTTGAAGCTGCCGGGGGCGAACGAAATCTGCACGTCGGGAGTCGCCGATTCCTCCAGCACCTTGACCGAGGCGGCGATCAGCGAGGCGCTGTACGTCAAAATCCCCTTGCCGGCGACGAGGTAGCGCAACACTTCGCCGCACAGCGGCAAGCCGTGCGAGCGCTCGTTGGCAGTCCCGATGCCGTGGATCGGGTAGGTCATGCGGACGACGTAATGGTCCTGCATGTTCTTGCCGACGCCGCGCAATTCGTGCACCACCGGCACGCCGATGCGCCCCAAATGCTCGGGGTCGCCGACCCCGGACAATTGCAGGATGTGCGGCGAGCCGATCGCGCCGGCCGCCAGGATGACCTCGCGCGACGCGGTCGCCCGCTCGGTGGCGCCGCCGCGCGAGAACTCGATGCCGACCGCGCGCTTCCCCTCGAACAGCACCCGGTGGACCATCGCCTTGGTCACCACCTGCAAATTCTGCCGCTTCGAGGCCGGCCGGAGATACGAGCGCGCCGTGCTGGCGCGGCGGCGGCCGCCGCGGGTCTGCTGGCACCAGCCGATGCTCGGCCCGGCGCCGGGGGGCAGGTGGTTGACGTCGGCGCGGTATTCGAGGCCGATCTGCGTGCCGGCCTCGATCACCTTGGCGCAGAGGTCGGAACCCTCCATGCGCGAGGTGAACAGATATCCGTCCTTGCCGTGCACCCCGTCGGCTTCGCCCTGCCAGCGCTCGGCCTGCTTGAAATAGGGCAGGCAGTCGTCCCACGACCAGCCGCGGTTGCCGAGCTGCGCCCAGTGATCGTAATCCTCGGGTTGGCCGCGGATGTAGATGAGGCCGTTGATCGACGAGGAGCCGCCCAAGACGCGGCCGCGCGGATAGATGATCTGGCGGCCGCCGGCATCGGCCATGAACCCCCAGGTCAGGGTCTTGTGGTCGAGCATGCGCATGAAGCCGGCCGGGATATGGATGAGCGGGTTCCAGTCGCGCCCGCCCGCTTCGATCAGGAGGACCCGCGTGCCGGGGTCCTCGGTCAGCCGGTTGGCCAGGACGCAGCCCGCCGAGCCGGCGCCGACGATAATGTAATCCGCTTGCATCTTCCGCTCCCTTCGGCCCGCCCGCTCGGGTTTCGATTGCCGATCTGCCGCTCTAATAGGCACACTGTAACGCATGGCGGCCACGGCGGGATAGAAGGCGATGCGGTCCAGGGCGGCCGATTGGCGTTCCGCCGGGGTGCGCTGAAGGACGCCCGTGCAGCAGACAGAAAATGGGCGCATCCCGCGGATCGAGTCCGTGGGTGGCGAGCATCCGATGATATCGGATGCCGCGTTGGTCGCGCTGCTATGGGTGGGCGGTGATGACGCAGATCGCCTGCGGCTCGTCGATCCGCAGCACGATGCTCTCGCTGATATAGAGGTGGTAATGAACGCCGTCCTGGCTGCTGTAACCAGTGTTCATATCCTGCCCAAGGATCAAGACGCCGACCCGCGTATCGACGAGGACGCCGCCCTCGATTGCCGCCTTGTAGATGCCGGCCGTGCATAACCGGCGCAGGTGTTCGAGCGCCAGCACGTCGCTACCCGGATACATGAGGCGGAACAGGTTGTTGTAGAGTTTTGGCGACAGCGCCAGCGCATAGGGGCCGCGAAAGCCGGAATCGTCGAGCTTTGTCACCGCACTGAGCACGTCAGTCAGAGCGCGCTGCGGCTCCGTCCAATCCGAGCCGTCGATCTGCTGGCGGCCATCCATCGTCAGCAGGCCGGGCAGCCCGAAAGCCGGCTGGCCGCTGTAGATCAGCTCTTCCTCACGGTCGGCGACCGCCTCGGCTGCGTCCTGCGCGGCGCTCAGATCGAGGGGCTGGCCGTTCTGGACATGCGCGGCGACCCGTCGGATGCTGAGCCGGAAGGATTTGCGGATCATCGGCAGCGGGATGACGCGGCCGAGGATTTGGCCGGCCTCGTCGGGCGCCGGCTGGCGGCAGTAATCGTCCTGGCCGACCTCGATCGCCGTCAGCCCGACGCCGAACGGGCCCTCCAGGTCGAGAAAACGCCGCCCGGTCAGCCGGTCGCGCGCGGCCTGCGCGGCCGTCTTGTCGATCGCGTCCCACAATTTGCCGGAGAACGGCGCCTGCCCGCGGTTGAGACCGTCCATCACCGCTCTCCCTTCAGCGAGCCGATCGTGGCGCCGCCGCCGCCCGGCGCCGGGGCTGTGGCCCCGCCGCCGGCAGTATCGACCTTCTCGATGCCGAGGATCGGCGTCTCGGTGAACAGATAGGTTTTCATGTGCCCGGCGAAGTCGGAATTGTGCCGCCGGATCCATTCAAGCAGCATCGAGGCGTGCTCCATCTCCTCGCGCATGTTGTGGAGCAGGAGGTTCTTCAGAACCTCATCCTCGGCGTCGTCGGCGCGCTGGCGGTACCAGTCGATCGCCTCCAGTTCCTCTACCACCGAGGTGATCGCGAAATGCAGGAGAAGTGTCTCCGGCGACAGCCGCTCCCGTGGCGCATGCAGGGTTTCGCTCGACATGGGTTTCCCGTCTCCCGCTTCGTTCCCGTCAAAGGCGCCGGATGCCGTTCTCGCGCAACGAACGCGATATAGGACAGCGCGATCCGGCTGGCGAGCGCGAAAAGCGGACGGGTCGGTCAGACCACCCGGATGTTCTTGAATTGCCAGGGATCATCATGGTCGAGATCCTCCGGGAACAGGCGCTCGCGGTCGGCAAGCGGCGTCCAATCGCCGCGCACGCCGACCACTTCGCCGAGATAGGGTCCGGCGATCTCGAGGATGCGGGCGTAATCCATTTCCTCGGGTTCGACGATGCCGCGGCGCGGGTTTTCGATGGCCCAGACGACGCCGGCGAGGACGGCGGCGGTGACCTGCAACGAAGTGGCATTGTTGTGCGGCGCGACCCGGCGCGCCTCGGCGATCGACAGCCGCGAACCGTACCAATAGACGCCGCCCGG
>DASUKH010000319.1:0-10656 GCA_036278835.1 Allostellaceae bacterium | reverse complement strand
CGGGCTGGCGGACGCGGGCCTTGGGCTTTCTCGCGCGCCGCTTCGGGCCGCAATTCGTCCTGCCGACCCTGAGCATCCTCGAACGGCGCGATGTCGGGCATTACGACCGCCAGCCCGAGGCGGTGGCCGGCGGCCTGCCGCAGGACGAGCGCTCGCACGACCGGGTGGTCGGGGCGCTTGCCGGTGCCTTGCCGTCGGGCGCCGCCGGCAGCACGCTGGCCCGGTTGGAGGGCCGCCACCGGACCGGCGGCAACGCGCTGCGCGCCGCCGTGCTTGGCGCGAATGATGGGCTCGTCTCCAATCTGAGCCTGATTGCCGGGGTGGCAGGCGCCGACGTGACCGGCGCGGCGATCCTGTTGACCGGGTTGGCCGGCCTCGTCGCCGGCGCCTGTTCGATGGCGATGGGCGAGTGGCTGTCGATGACCAGCTCGCGCGAGTCGGCGCAGCGCCAGATCGCGATCGAGGCCGACGAGTTGGCGCACATCCCGGAGGAGGAAAAGGAGGAGATGGTCCTGATCTATCAGGCCAAGGGTCTCGACGAGGCGGCGGCGCGGGCGCTCGCCGAGCGGCTGATGGCCGACAAGGACACGGCGCTTGATACGCTGGTCCGTGAGGAGCTGGGGATCGATCCCGAGGAGCTGGGCGGCTCGGCATGGACCGCTGCCGGTGTCTCGTTCGCCCTGTTCGCGGCCGGCGCGATTTTTCCGGTGGCGCCGTTCTTCTGGCTCGACGGCGCCTGGGGGCTGGTCGCCGGGGTCGCTGCCAGCAGCCTCGCCTTGCTGCTGATCGGCGCCGGCACTTCGCTGTTCACCGGCCGCGGCCCCCTCTTTTCGGCTGTGCGCCAGCTGGTGATCGGCCTCGCCGCCGCCGGCATCACCTTCGGGATCGGTCGGCTCGTCGGGGTGTCGCTCGGCGGGTAAGACGAGGCGCGCTCGACATCCTGCCGCCGCAATGATATCCGCAAGTTCTCCAATTGGTTTCCGGGTGCAAGAGAGAGGCGGCAGTCGCGATGAGCCGACGCATCTATTTCGACGGGCTGAACCTCTCTCTCGAACACGGCACCGGGATTGCCACCTATACCCGCGTGCTGGCCAATGTCGCGCGCGAGCTTGGGTATGAGGTCGGACTTGTCAGCAGCTCCCCAGGGGCACCCCCCAAAAACCCGCTGCTGCGCGAAATTTCCTTCTATGACCCAAAAAACGCGGTGCGGATCACGCGACGTCGCGGCCGGTACGAGCGCTTGCTTGATCGCATCCGCTCGCCTATCGGGATAAATACATATCCGGTGCCGCTATCGGGGGCGGTGGTCGGCGAGGAATTTCGCAATTTTCTGCCGAAGCTCGACCGAATCTTTCTCGCGCGCAACCTGTTCGATAATGCGCGCGAGTATTTCGCCTGGAGCGGCCGGTTCGTTGATCTCAGTTTCGACGTGGTACCGGACATCCTGCATTGCACCTATCAATTGCCGATACGCTGTAAGCGAGCGCGTAATATCTGTACAATCCATGATCTGGTGCCGTTGCGGCTGCCATTCACGACCCTTGACGAAAAGCGCCAAACGTTTCGGCTGTTGCGCGAGATCGTCCGGCACGCCGATCATGTCGTCACCGTGTCCGAGCAATCGAAGCGCGATATTATCGAGATTCTCGGTGTTGATGAGAGTCGGGTTACCAATACCTATCAGGCCGTGACATTCCCTCCGGAATTTCTTGAACGCTCGGATGACCTCGTCGCCGAGCAATTGCGCGGAATCTTCGGATTGAAGCAGCCCGGATATTTGCTTTTCTATGGCGCGATCGAGCCAAAGAAAAACGTGACCCGCTTGATCGAGGCTTACCTGCTTTCCACGGTCGATATTCCGCTTGTGATTACCGGGCCGCCTGGGTGGGGTATCGATTTGGATGCGCAACTTGCAGAGCATGAAAAACGGCGACATTCGACGCAAGGGAAAAGGTCGATCGATCGCAGCCAAAAGCAACGCATTTATCGATTCAGTTACGTGAGCCGCTCAATGCTGGCGACGCTGATACGTGGTGCCCGCGCGGTATTGTTTCCCTCGCTTTACGAAGGATTCGGGTTGCCGGTGCTGGAGGCGATGCTGCTTGGCACTCCGGTCGTCACCTCGCGCACATCGTCGCTGCCCGAGGTCGGCGGCGATGCCGCGCTGTATGTCGATCCCTACGATACCGACGACATTGCCCGGGCTATCCGCACGATAGCGGCCGATGCCGATCTGCGCGCCGAGTTGGCTGCGCGCGGTCGAGTGCAGGCGGAATCGTTCTCCCTGGAGCGCTACCGGGAGCGGATTGGCGCCGTTTACGATCGGCTTAGTTGAGCCGATTAGCTGAGCCGAGAGGATCGCCGGGACGCCGGCAATGCTCACGCGGGAACGGGAGGAAGCGATGGAGATGGATTTTACCGGCAAGGTCGCGCTGATCACCGGCGCCGGCAACGGCATCGGCCGCGCCGCGGCGCTCGCTTTTGCGAAATCGGGAGCCCGGGTCGTCGTCGTCGATCGCGATGCCGCCGGCGGCGAAGCGACCTGCGGCATCCTGCGCCAGCAGGGCGCCGAAGCCCGGTTCGTCGCCGCCGACGTGACACGCTCGGCCGACGTGCAGAACTACGTCAAGGCGGCGCTCGACGCGTTCGGCCGGATCGACTGCTTCTTCAACAATGCCGGCATCGAGGGCAAATGGACCCACACCGCCGATTATGACGAGGACATGTTCGATCAGGTCATCGCGGTCAACGTCAAGGGCGTGTTCCTCGGCCTGCGCCATGTGCTGCCGGTCATGCTGCGGCAGGGGAAGGGCGCGATCGTCAACACCGCCTCGGTGGCGGGCCTCGTCGCCACTCCCGGCATGCCGGCCTATGTTGCCTCGAAGCATGCGGTCATCGGGCTGACCAAGACCGCCGCCGGCGAGGTGGCGCGCAGCGGCGTGCGGGTCAACGCGGTCTGCCCCGGCCCTGTCGATACACGGATGATCCATTCGCTGGAGCAGCAGATCAGCCCCGACAACCCGGCCGAGGTGGCGCGGCGCTATCAGGCGGCAATGCCGACCGGGCGCTATACGACGCCCGACGAGATCGCCAGCATGGTGGTGTTCCTGTGCTCGGACCTGGCGGGCAACATCACCGGCGGCCAGTTTGTGGTCGATGGCGGGCGCACCGCCACCGGCGGCGCCGTGACCCAGGCGATGGAGCGGCGATAGGTCCGCTACAAGACCGAGAGCACGTTTTCCGGCGGGCGGCCGAGCGCCGCTTTGCCGTCCGAGACCACAATCGGCCGCTCGACGACGATCGGATTTTCGGCCATCGCCTGAACCAGCGCCTCTTCGGACAAGGCGGCCGGATCGATCCCGGCAGCGGCGGCCTCCTTCTTGCGGACGATCGCCTTGGCCGGCAGACCGAGCTGGCGCAGCAAGGCCTTCAGCTGCGCCGCGCTGTAGGGGGTCTTCAGATACTCGACGATTTCGGGCTCGATCCCCCGCTCGCGCAGCAAAGCCAGCGTCTTGCGCGAGGCGTTGCAGCGCGGGTTGTGGTAGATACGCACGGACATCGCGGCGCCTCTCTGCCGGTTGCAGACAGGGAAGCAGGTTAGCACAGCACAGTCAGGCGGGCCTGCCGCGGTTGCACTCGGGCGTGTCGTGGCGCAGCTCGTAATCTTGGAGGGCGGCGCGCAGCGCCTGCCGGCGCTCGAACTCAGGGCTGCCCTCGCGCGCCTCCTGCAACCGCTGCACCTCGGCGACGGCCTCGCGATACTGCTCCGCCGTTTCGATCAGCGGTATGTCCGCGGCCCGACCGCGCGCCATCGCTGCCCCTTTCGGCCCGGCGCCTAGCTGCGGCTGTGGATCAGGTAGGCGAGGCCGTAGCCGATCGCGCCGGCGATCAGCAGCGCCGCATAGGGATTTTCGTGCACATTGCGGGTGACGTACTCGCCGGCACGGGCGCTCTGCTCGCGCGCCACCGTCTTGGCGCGTTCGACATTTTCATCGCTGACCACCGCACGCGCCTGGTCGCCCAAATTGCGGGCCATCGCCTTGGCCCGTTCGACATTCTCGTCGCCGACCACGGCACGGGCCTGATCGCCGAAGCTGCGAGCCTGTTCCTTGACGCGCTCGACATTCTCTTCGCCGGCCGCGCGGGCCCGCTCTGCGACATTGCGGGCGGCGCTCCTGGCGCGCTCGGCCGCGTCGCCGCCTTCGCCTTTCTGATTGCCGGTCTGATTGCCGGCGGTCCCGCCCGGTTGAGTTGTTCGCTGTTGTTCCACCTTTTATTCCTCACTCTGCCACAGAAATCCTTGCTGATTTGAAAAACATCCGTCCGAAAGAGAACGCTCCCGCTCGCTGATATTTTAGGTTTTGTTGATGCTCACATGAATTCATCAGGTTGATGCGGGAACTCCGAACTGCACCAGCCCGTTTTGTCCCGATCAATTCCTGAGATCCTTATGGAGGAGATGAAGTGTCCAGGACGACAATGACCGCGGCTTTTGCCGTGGTTCTGGCGGCGACCATGCCGATGGCGTACGCCCAGACAACGCAGAATGCCCCGGCCACCACCGGCGAAACCGGCGCCGCGTCGCCCGGCGCCACGGTCACGACACCGGGCAACATGCCGGCGACCGGCAACGAGGCGGCATCCGGAACGGCCAACGAGGCCGGCGGCGCAGCGAACCGGCAGGCGGAAGTCCATCTCGGACAAGGCCAGATGTTGTTCTCGAAGATGAACGGCGCCGCCGTTTACGACGAACAGAACAAGCAGATCGGCGATATCAGCAACGTCGTGCTCGATCGCAACGGCCAAGTGGCCGCGGTGCTGATCAAGAGCGGCGGCTTTCTCGGACTCGGCGGCAAGGTGTTCGCGGTGCCGATGAACGCGATCAAGCTGAGCAACGCCAGTAACGGCAATCTGCGCTTCCAGCTTGCGATGACCCAGGAGCAGGTCAAGACGGCGCCGACCTATGATCTGAACCCGCAAAGCACCGCCACCGGCAGCTCGAACGCGCCGGCCGGCGAGGGCAACGCCGGCGCCGGCAACGGCGGCAATGGCAGCAATCGCTGATCGCGCGCGGCTCTGAGGAGGACAACAGGATGACCAAAACAGCAATTGTCGCGGCGTTTGCCGCGGTTCTTGCGGCTTCGCCCATGGCGTTGGCGCAGACCCAGCCTGAGACCCAGTCCCAGACGCAAGGCCAGGCCCAGGGATCGACGGCCGGCATGCCGGCAGCGGGCGATACCGCCATTCAGGGCAAGCTGATGCCCAACCAGGTGCTCGCCGGACATCTGAAAGGCGCGGAGGTCTATGACAGCGCCAACCAGAAGGTCGGCACGATCAAGGACATCGTGATCGGCCAGACCGGGAAGGTCGTGGCGGTGGTGCTGGATGCCAACGACCGCAATGTCGCGGTCGGCATGCAGGATCTCAAGATCGCCAAGGAGAATGGCGGCAACGGGATCCAGAAAGTCATGCTCAACGTCAGCAAGGCGCAACTCGCGACCGCGCCGGCGGTCAATCTGAATACCGCCACCGGATCGAGCGGCGGCGGCAATCCTGCGGCCGGCAGTGAGGGTGCCGGCGGCGGTGGCGGCGCAACGGGTGGCAATGCCGGCGGTGCCAACAACCGCTAAGACGCGCGTAGCGCACGGCTCCGGGCGCGTTTCGCCCGGAGCCGTGTGTTAACCGCGTGTCTATGCCATCGTCGCGTTGAAGGCGCCGCCGTCGAGCAGCAGGTTCTGGCCGACGATAAAACCCGAGGACGCGGCGCACAGGAAGGCGCAGGCGGCGCCAAATTCCGCTGGGTCGCCGACCCGGCCGGTCGGATTGGTCGACGAGCGTCGCGCCAGCATCTCGTCAAACGAGATGTTCTGACGCCGTGCCTCGAATTCGATGCCGGAGCGCAGCCGGTCGGTCAGGAAAGGCCCCGGCAGCAGATTGTTGATCGTGACGTTATGCCTGGCGACCTGGCGGGCGAGGCCTGCGACAAAACCGGTCAGCCCGGCGCGGGCGCCGTTGCTCATCCCGAGGATCGCGATCGGCGATTTTACCGATGACGAGGTGATGTTGACGATGCGCCCGAACTTGCGGGCGCACATGCCGTCGACGGTTGCTTTGATCAGCATGATCGGGGTCAGCATGTTGGCGTTGACCGCCTTCTGCCAATCCTCGGTGGCCCAGTCGCGGAAATCGCCGTGCGGCGGCCCGCCGGCGTTGTTGACCAGGATGTCGGGTTCGGGGCAGGCGGCGAGCGCGGCCTGCCGGCCGGCATCGGTCGTGATGTCGCCGGCCACCGGGGTGACTTTGGCGCCGGTCTCCCGGCGAATGTCGGCGGCGGTCTGCTCCAACGTCTCGGCCGTGCGCGCGGTGATCGTCACCGCCACGCCGGCCCGCGCCAGCGACATCGCGCAGGCCCGGCCCAGCCCCTTGCTCGCGGCGCAAACGATCGCCTTGCGGCCGGCAATGCCCAAATCCAGCATATCCCCTCCTCGCGTTTCGGTTCCTGACCGCTGAAATCAGTGCCGTTATAGCGGAGCGAAGCCCGGCCGGCACGTTTGCGCATAGGCCATGCGCGCGGCTGCGCGGCTGCCTCGCGTAGAAATTACTTGCCGGGCCGGGCGGTCCCCGGCTAATGCTGTGCGAACGATTATCATTTGCTGAACGACGATCGCATGGTTCGCATTCTCGGGGGCGCAATCCTGTTGGTTTCGCTCGGCGCGCTGGCGCCGGCGCGGGCGGATGCGCCGAAGGTGGCGCTTGCCCTGCAAAACCATCAGTTCGTGCCGGCCGAGCTGGCGATCCCCGCCAACACCAAGGTGGAACTGGTGATCAGCAACCGCCAGCAGACCCCGGCCGAGTTCGAGAGCAGCTCGCTGCACCGCGAGAAGGTCGTGCCGCCCGGCGCCACGGCGAGCGTCTTTGTCGGCCCGCTCGATCCGGGGAAATACGAGTTCTTCGACGATTTCAATTCCCAGACCCGCGGCCATCTCGTCGTGAAATAAGGACGGGCGATGCTGGCGACCGCAATCATCGTGTTCCGCGAGGCGCTCGAGGCGGCGCTGATCGTCGGCATCGTGCTGGCCGCCAGCGCGGGGGTGCCGGGACGTGGCCGCTGGGTCGGCGGCGGCATTCTCGCCGGGGTAGTGGGCGCGGTCGCGGTGGCCGGCTTCGCCGACGCGATCGCGGCGGCGGCGGCCGGCATCGGGCAGGAGGTGTTCAACGCCGCGATCCTGTTCGCCGCGGTCGCGATGCTCGGCTGGCACAATATCTGGATGGCGACGCATGGCCGCGAGATGACGCGCGCCGCCAACCGGCTTGGCGAGGCGGTTCGCGACGGTTCGCGGCCGCTCTGGGCCTTGGGGTTTGTCGTCGCCCTGGCGGTGCTGCGCGAGGGGTCGGAGGTCGTGCTGTTCCTCTATGGCATCGCCGCGGCGGGTGGCGGCGGTCCCGCCGCCATGGCGGTTGGCGGCGCGCTCGGCCTCGCCGCCGGGGTGGCGGCCGGCGCCGTGCTCTATCTCGGGCTGGTGGCGGTCCCGCTGCGCCATCTGTTCACGGTGACCAGCTGGCTCGTGCTGCTGCTTGCCGCCGGTCTCGCCTCGCAGGGCGCCGCCTTCCTCGTGCAGGCCGACCTGTTGCCGGCGCTCGGCGGCAATTTGTGGAATACCTCGTTCATCCTGTCGGACCAGAGCATTCCCGGCCGCATGCTGCATACGCTGATCGGCTACACGGCGCAGCCTACCGGCATCCAGGTCGTGTTCTATCTTGCCACGCTGCTGCTGATCGGCGGGCTGATGCGCCTCGTCGGCGGGACGCCGCGGCGCCCCGGCCCGGCCGCTCGTACCGGGCGAACCCGGCTGCAGAGCCAAGTCTGAGCGTTTGACAGACCCTCTCCCGCATCGCGGGAGAGGGGGACCGCGCACGCGAGCCCTGGGGGATTGACGTGACGAGGGCGGATCGGTGGCAATGATTGCGGGTGCGTCGCATTCGTGATTCCCAAAAGGGGGACAATAATGGCGGGTCGGGTTTGGGCGAGCGTCTTTTCGGCCGTGCTGGTTGCGGCGTTGCCGCTGACGGCGGCCGCGAGCGATCTCAAAATCCGCAGCCCGATCGTCGAGTTCCACGAACTCGAATTCGAGAACAACCTGACGAGCGGCGACAGCCGGAACTTCGTATCGGAACTCGAATACGGCTTCACCAACTGGCTGAAGCTGGGGATCGAGGGCGAGCTGGCGGCCGATCCCGGCCACGGTTTCCATTACGACGCGGCGGCGCTGGAGGGGTTTTTTCAGCTCACGCCCCAGGGCAAATACTGGGCCGATATCGGGATGTTCGCGGAATACGAGCACACCGCCCGGACCGGCGACCCGCGCTCCTTGACGATCGGTCCGATGGTGCAGAAGGAAGCGCGGCTGTTCGGCCTCGATACCCTGCATACGGTCAACGCGTTTCTGGAAAAGGACATGGGGGCCAGCAGCGTCGGCGCGCCGGGCCTCTTTGTTGCGGCCCGCTCGCTCGCCCTCGTCAACCCGTACGTCAATCCGGGGTTCGAGTATTACGGGCTCGTCAGCCTCGGTGAGCACGGCGGCGAACCGCGCCATTTTATCGGTCCCGCCTTTGCCGGCCGGGTCGGCTTCCGCCAACTCGGGATCAACGCTCCGGGCGGGATCAAATACGACGCCGCCTATCTGCGCGGGCTGACTGCGGCGACCGACCCCGACACGTTCCGCATCCGCGTCGAGTTCGAATTCCCGCTCTGACCGGACCTATCGAGTTGCGGATCGGCCCGCCGCAACCGAAATGTGCCTTATGGCCCGCCGATCGACGGCGGACCGGCGGGACATGGAAGATGGTTCGAGGGATGAAACTCGGCAGGGCCGTGCCGATCGGCATCGCGATGGCGCTCGCGGGCTGGACGGTATGGGGAGCGCTTGCCTCGCGGGCCGAGCGCGTGCGTTACGAGGTTCTCAAGAAATCCGGGCGCTACGAGATCCGCCGCTATCCGCCGCGGCTGCTGGCGCGGGCGAGCGTCACGGGCGCCGCCGACCGGGCGATCGGCGAAGGTTTTCGCATCCTCGCCCGATATATTTCCGGGGCCAACCGGATGCGCGGCCCGATGGAGGCGGGGCCGTCGGCCGACCCGGCGCGCGAGCCACCGGCCGAGCGCATCGCGATGACCGCGCCCGTCTCGGTCGAGGAAACGCCGGACGAGACCTATACGGTAGCCTTCACGATGCCGCCCGACTACACGCGCGAGACGTTGCCGGAGCCGAGCGACAATCGGGTGCGGATCGCCGTAGAGCCGGCAAGGACCATGGCGGCCTTGCGCTTCGGGTGGCCGCGCACGCCGGCGCGCATCGAGGCCAGGGAGGCAGAGCTGCTCGCCTGCCTCGCCCAAGACGGGATCGAGACGGTCGGCCGGCCGCGCTATGCGGGGTACAACCCGCCATGGACGCCGCCCTGGCTGGTGCGCAACGAGGTGATGACGGAAATTCGCTGAGCCGGCGATTGTTTCGGGCCGGCAGTGGAGGGATGGATGGAAATCGGGGTCTTCTATTTCCCGGTCGATTACGGGATCAACATCGCTGAGCTGGCGGCCGGGCTTGAAGCGCGCGGCTTCGAATCGCTGTTTCTGCCCGAGCACACCCACATCCCGGTGAGCCGGCGCACCCCGTTCCCCGGCGGCGGCGAGCTGCCGCGGCGCTATGCCCATACCCATGACCCGTTCGTCGCCTTGTCCTTCGCCGCCGCGGCGACGAAGCGGCTGCGGCTCGGCACCGGCATCTGCCTCATTCCGGAGCGCGACCCGATCGTCACCGCCAAGGCGGTCGCCAGCCTCGACCAGCTGTCGGGCGGCCGGGTCGAATTCGGCATCGGCGGCGGCTGGAACGTCGAGGAGATGGAAAATCACGGCGCCCGCTACAACACGCGCTTCAAGCTGATGCGCGAGCGCATTCTCGCGATGAAGGCGCTGTGGACCGAGGACGAGGCCGAATACCACGGCGACATGGTCGATTTCGACAAAGTGTGGTCGTACCCGAAGCCGGCGCAGAAGCCGCACCCGCCGATCCTCTTAGGCGGCGAGACCGACTACACCCTGCGCCGGGTCGTCGAATATTGCGATGGCTGGTTCCCGCGCCCGGCCCGCGGCTGGGACGTGCGCGCCGAGATCGGCCGCCTGCACCGCATGGCCGAAACCGCCGGGCGCGACCCGAAGACTTTGTCGGTCTCGGTATTCCGCGCGCCCGCCGACCGCGCCGCCTTGCAGGAATACCGCGACGCCGGGGTCGATCGCGCCGTCCTCGAAATCCCCGACCAGGAGCCCGGCGACATCCTCAAGGTGCTCGACGCCTACCAGCGCCTCCTCGCCTGACGTTTCGTCATTGCGAGGAGCGCGGCGACGAAGCAATCTCCGTCCGGGATTGCTTTGCCGCCCATCGGGCGGCTCGCAGTGACGCGGGTGAGGGGAAGGCCGATGCGGCTCAGCATCTTGGATGATTACCAGGGCGTCGCGCTCGACATGGCGGACTGGGCGCCGGTCAGGGCGCGCGGGGTCGAGATCGTCGTCGAGCGCAAGCCGTTCGGCGGTGAGGAAGACGCGGCGCGGGCGCTCGCCGACAGCGAGATCGTCGCCGGGATGCGCGAGCGCACGCCGTTCCCGAA
>DASUKH010000318.1:0-9128 GCA_036278835.1 Allostellaceae bacterium | reverse complement strand
CAGCAGCGGCCGTTCGAGCGCGATCGCGGCATTAACCGCGACCCGCAAATCCTCGGTCGCGACATAGGTTTCGGTGCCCTCGAAGCGTTGCATGCCGCAATGTCCGTTATTGGTGAGGCGGGCTTGTTTATGACCGCGGGGACACGGAGTTCACGGAGTGAATTGAACAGACGGCCGAAAGGCGGGCGGACGCCCGCGGTCCATCATACAAGCGGTCTCTGTGTTCTCTGTGTCTCCGTGGTGAATCAGTTATTCACAGGGTTGGCGGCCATTTGCCGGCGACAAAGCAGGCCTCGTGCGCGCCCGGCCAGGGCGGCATCGTGACGCCGAGCACGGTGAGCGGCTCGGCGCCGTCGCAGCGGAACTGAAAATGGGTGCCCAAGGGGATCGCGAGCGAGGTTCCGGGCGTCAGCGTGACGATCTCCTCCGCCTCCGCCAGCTTTCGCCATAATCTGCCGCGCCCGGCCGCCACATACCACAGCTCCTCGACGGTGCGGTGGGCGACGGCTTTCGCCACGGCGCCGGGCGGCAGCACAAACAGCGCCAGCCCGCCGCGCTCGCCCTGGGCCAGGAGATGGACCTGCGAACCGTCGGGCGCAACCGCAGCGGCAACGGCGCCCGCCTGCCGGGTGACGAGCATGGTTCGCCTCAGACCGGGCGCCGGGCGACGGCGGGCAACCGAATCAGCCGCCGCCAACGCCGGAGGTCAGGCGCGATCGCGGGCGCGCTCGCCGACCGCGTGGACGGTGGCGGTAGCCGTCGGGGATGCGGCGGCGGCCGCCGGCGGGGTCACCTGGGCCTGCGCCTCGGGAGCCGCCTCTTCCTCGTCGTCCTTCATGCCGGCCTTGAACGCCTTGATCCCCTTGGCGAAATCGCCCATGACGCGGGGCAGCTTGCCGGCGCCGAACAGAACCAGGACGATGGCGAGGACCACCATCCAATGCATCAAACTCATCGAACCCATGTGACGACCCCGGAAGCTAAGAAGGGGACACTCTAACAAAAGCCGCACCGCTCCGCCCGGCTAATCGTATTCGGCCGCGTTCCGAGCCGCGTGGGCGACCCTCACGAAATCGTCGCGAACGGCTGGGAATCAAGGTCCGCTTGCGTCACCCGGTCCCGCTCATGGGTTCGCTCGCGGCGCCATCCCTGGTAAGCAATGCCGACCGCAATACCCGGAGACCCTCCCGATGAGCTATTTCCCCGCCGCCCACCCGGCCGACTGGGCAGCCGACCGCGGTTCCAGCCCGCTTTTTGCCGTGGCGGCGCGCCACGCCGCCGAGCATGAGACGCCGTGGGGCCGCGACCTGTTGCGAATGATCGAGACGGATTTCGGCGAGGCGCCGCCGTGGAACGAGGCGCTCGGCCCGATCCCGCCGCGCGGCGGCCCGAACGGCCTGGTGCTGCGCGGCGGGCGGATCGTCGCCGAGTGGGGCGACACGACCCGGGTCGACGCCACGTTCAGCGTCGCCAAGAGCTATCTCTCGATCCTGGCCGGGCTGGCGTGGGACCGCGGCCTCTTGCGCGATCTCGACGAACCGGTGCGCCGCACGGTCGATGACGGCGGGTTCGAGCCGCCGCACAACGGCCGGATCACGTGGCGGCACCTGCTGCAGCAGACCTCCGAGTGGGAAGGCGAATTGTGGGGCAAACCGGACCTGATCGACCGCAACCGCAGCATCGCCGGGCGCCCCGCCGCCGCGCCGAAGGGGACGCATCGCGACCTGCAGTCGCCCGGCTCCTTCTGGGAATACAACGACGTGCGGGTCAACCGCCTCGCCCTCTCATTGCTGCGTCTGTGGCGGCGGCCGTTGCCGGAAGTATTCCGCGAATTTGTGATGGGGCCGATCGGCGCCTCGACCGATTGGGAATGGCACGGCTACCGCAATTCCTGGGTTGAGATCGACGGCCGGCGCGTCCAGTCGGTATCGGGCGGCTCGCATTGGGGCGGCGGCATGTTCATCCACGCCCGCGACCAGGCGCGGATCGGCCTCATGCTGCTGCGCGGCGGGGTGTGGGAGGGACGGCGCATCCTGTCGGAAGACTGGATCGCCCGCATGCGCGAGCCGTGCCCGGTATTTCCCGGATACGGCTCCCTGTGGTGGCTCAATACCGGGCGAGCCTTTTCATCGAATGCTTCCGAGCAAAGCTATTTCGCGGTCGGCGCCGGCGGGAACATGACCTGGATCGATCCCGGGAACGACATCGTCGCGGTGGTGCGCTGGATCGACCCGGCGGCGCGCGACGGCTTTATCGGATTGGCGATGCGCGCGCTCGCCGGCTGAGCGGCGGGCTTGGGCCGAAAAGCGATTGCGGCGGCGCCGGTTTGGCGCTACCCCGTCGCGATCGATTGATGTGATCGGCTGATTCGGGGCCCCGGGAGACGGATGGCGGCGGGCAATCTCGTTCAGGGCGCTCTGTTCACCGTGATGGTGGTGCGCGCCGGCATGCTGCGCGATCCGGCGCTCGCGGCGGCGCTCGCCCGCCAGGTCGAGTTGAGCCCGCGGTTTTTTCAGAACGCCCCGGTGGTGCTCGACCTGAAGGGCGCAGCCGGGTTCGCGGAGATGGCCGAATTCGACGCGGCGCGGCAGGAGCTGCGCGCCCGGACGCTGACCCTGATCGGGGTGCAGAATGCCGAGCCGGCGCAGCTTGCGGCTGCGGTCGCGGCGGGGCTGGCGAGCTTTGCGCCGAGCGTCACCCAGCCCGGCCGCCGCGCCGCCCGGCCGGAACCTGCGGCGGCGGAGGAGCCGGTCGTCGAACCGGCGCCCGCCGCCGCCGCGCGCGCCGCGGCCATGCTCGTCGCCGAACCGGTGCGCTCCGGGGTGCAGATTTACGCCCGCGGCACCGATCTCGTAGTCACCGCTCCTGTCAGCCCCGGCGCCGAGATCGTCGCCGACGGCAATATCCACGTCTATGCGCCGTTGCGCGGCCGCGCGATGGCCGGGGCGAGCGGCGACGGCGCCGCCCGCATCTTCTGCTCCCGATTCGAGGCCGAACTCGTCAGTATCGCCGGGCGCTATCTCGTCAGCGAGCAATTGTCGCCGGAATTGCGCGGTTTGGCGGTGCAAATCGCGCTCGATGACGACCTGTTGACCATCACCCGAATTTGACGCCAGATCGGATGCGGATAGCGGTTGCGAATCGCACCGCGGCCGCCCGACAATGGGGCTGCTTGGGGGGCCGGGGGCAGCGGTAAGGAGGGGCTTTGGCGAAGGTAGTGGTCATCACTTCCGGAAAGGGAGGGGTCGGCAAGACCACGACGGCCGCCGCGTTCGCCGCGGCGCTCGCGCTGCGCGGGCATCGCACCGTCGTCATCGATTTCGATGTGGGGTTGCGCAACCTTGACCTGATCATGGGGTGCGAACGCCGCGTCGTCTTCGATTTCATCAATGTCATCAATGGCGACGCCAACCTCAACCAGGCGCTGATCCGCGACAAGCGCAACGACAATCTGTTCATCTTCCCGACCTCGCAGACGCGCGACAAGAATGCGCTGAAGCGCGAGGGGGTGGAGCGGGTGCTGAGCGAGCTGCGCGATCAGTTCGACTATATCGTTTGCGACAGCCCGGCCGGCATCGAGCACGGCGCGATCACTGCGCTCTATTTCGCCGACAGCGCGGTCATCGTCACCAACCCGGAAGTCTCTTCCGTGCGCGACAGCGACCGCATCATCGGCATTCTCGCCTCGCGCTCGCGCCGGGCCGAGCGCAACGAGGCGCCGGTCGAGGTCAACCTGCTCTTGACCCGCTACGACCCGGCGCGCGTCGCCAAGGGCGAGATGCTGACCGTCGAGGACGTCAAGGAAATCCTGTCGATCCCGCTGCTCGGCATCATTCCGGAGTCGGAAGCGGTGCTGCGCGCTTCCAATACCGGGACGCCGGTCAGTTTCGACGCCGAGAGCGCCGCCGGTCGGGCCTATCTCGATGCCGTTGCGCGCTTTCTCGGCGAGCAGCGCGAGATGCGCTTTACCACCCCGGAGCGGCGCAGCTTTCTCCGGGTCTTGTTCGGCAGGGCGTGATGGGCCAGTTCAGAAATCTGTTCAGGAACCTGTTCTCGCCGCCGCGGCCGAGCGCGGCGATCGCCAGGGAACGGCTCAAGATTGTGCTGGCGCACGAGCGGGCCGGCCGGACCGCCCCCGATTTCCTGCCGCGCCTGCAAAAGGAGCTGATTGACGTGGTCGCCCGCTATGTCGAGATCAGCGAGGATATGATCCGCGTCAATCTCGGCAAGTCGGGCGAGACCTCGCTGCTCGAGATCAATATCGAGTTCGACGGTGCCAAGCCGCGCCCGGCGCCGCCCCGGCCCAACCTCGCCGCCGCCGTCCCGCCAGCCAAGCCCGGCTGATCGCCGCCGGCGCGGCGGGAAGCGAGATGGCGGTCGCTCCATCGCAGCGGCGAAACGCGTTGGAGTCGCCAGCGGGTAGCAGTTGTCAGGCGGCGCGCGCATTTCGGCGCCGGACCCGTCGCGTTAGGGGGAACAGATGTTGAAACGGGTTCTGGCCGTCGCCGCCGCGCTTTACTTCGTTGCGGCCGGCCAGGGGCTGGCGGCCCACCGGCTCGAACGGCTGACGTTGCAGCTGAAATGGCTGCCGCAGGCGCAGTTCGCCGGCTATCTGGTCGCCCAGGCCAAGGGGTTCTACCGTCAGGTTGGGTTGCACGTCGCCATCAGGCCGGGCGGTCCGACGACCGACCCGTCTGCCATGCTGGCCAATCGGAGTGCCGATGTCGCGATCGATTGGATGCCTTCTGCGCTCGCTGCCCGTGAGCGCGGCGCCCCGATCGTGAATATCGCGCAGATGTTCCAGCGCTCCGGCATGATGCTGACCTGCCGGCGCGACAGCGGCGTCCGCAGTCCAGCCGATTTCAAGGGAAAGACCCTCGGCGTCTGGTTTGCCGGCAACCAGTACCCGTTTCTCGCCTGGATGGCGAAGCTTGGTTTGACGACCACCGGCCCGCACCCCGATGTGCATGTCCTGCGGCAGGGGGCCGGGGTGGAGCCGCTGCTTGATAAACAAGCCGCCTGCATCTCGACGATGACCTACAACGAGTACTGGCAGCTGATCGACGCCGGGATCGAGCCGGCCCAACTGGTCACCTTCCGTTATCAGGATTACGGCGTCGCCACTCTGGAAGATGGCCTATATACGACCGAGGCCAACCTCGCCGACTCGAGAATGCGCGATCGGCTCGCCCGCTTTCTGCGCGCTTCGGTCAAAGGCTGGCAATACGCGATGGCGAACCCGCATGAAGCGGTCGGGATCGTCATGCGGGTTCGTCCGCGAGCCAGGATGGACCGCCGGCATGAACAGCGCATGCTGGAGGAGATCGTGAAGCTGATCCCGGAGAGCGGCCACGGTATCGGCTATCTGGAACCCGCCGCCTACCAGCAGACGGTCAAGGTGCTGATGTCGGGCGGCGCCGACCCGGTGATCCACCACGAGCCGAAGGGGGCCTGGACCCACGAGATCTGGAACGAAGCATTCGGCGGGTAACAATCGACGCCCCGGCGGGCGATGCGACGGTTGCCGGCTCAGTGCCAGGGCGCCGGCCAAGACAAAAGGCAGAAAAGGGCGACGAACGGATAAATTTTGAGGATCAGGGCGCGCGCGGCGTTGATGTTCGCCATCAATTCGGCCGAGCCGGGGTTGACATCGGGATGATAGCGCTGCGCGAGGCGGTAATAAGCCTCGGTAAATTCGTTGGGTTCCAGTGCCTCGACCTCGACCCCCAGACGCCGAAATAAAAGCAACGCTTCGTCGAGACGCATCAAGCACCCTCCTCTCGGCAACCTGCAGAAGACGTTTTTTTACAGCCGGTTGCGGCGCACGCGCCCGCCGGCCGTAGCGATTTTACATGTAACAGGGGAGGATTAAGAAAGTGCCAAACGCCGGCCGCGGAAGTGCCTTGCCGGCCTCATGATTCAGGGGAGAATGAAAGCCTCCGTGCGTTCGGCGCGGTGCGGCGGCGGCGCCGCCGCGGTGCGCGTTGCTAACGGTTTGCCCGGCAACGGCTCTTGTACGGATGCGCTGCGCTTTCTCGCTCTACGAAACTCACGGTGACTCTCCGCAAGTCGTTCAGCGCGGCCCGCTTCAGGCCGATGCGGCGGCGAGGTCGAAGGCGGCGGCCATCAGGGTGCGGGTATAGGGGTGGGCCGGGCGCGTCATCACCTGTTCCGTGGTGCCCTGTTCGACGATCTGCCCGTCCTTCATGACCAGGATTTCGTGCGCCATCGCCCGCACGACCTTCAAATCGTGGCTGATGAACAAATAGGCGAGGCCGTAGCGCGCCTGCAACTCGCGCAGTAAGTCGACGATCTGCGCCTGCACCGACATGTCGAGCGCCGAGGTCGGCTCGTCGAGCACGATAAAGCGCGGCTTCAGGACGAGGGCGCGGGCGATGGCGATGCGCTGGCGCTGGCCGCCCGAGAATTCGTGCGGGTAGCGATCTGCGGCGGCGGGATCGAGGCCGACCTCTTCCAGCGTCGTCTCGATCAGCCGGCGCCGCTCGGCCTCGCTCTCGCCGAGCCGGTGCACCTTCAGCCCCTCGCCGACGATCTGCGCGATCGATAGCCGCGGCGACAGGCTCGAATAGGGGTCCTGAAACACCACCTGCAACTGGCGCCGCAACGGCCGCAGCCGCTTCACCGGCTGGTGTGCGATGTCCGCTCCGGCGAAGCGGATGCTGCCGCCCGCGTCGAGCAGGCGCAACAGGGCGAGGCCGAGCGTCGTCTTGCCCGAGCCGCTCTCGCCGACCACCCCCAGCGTGGTCCCCTCGCGCACCGACAGAGAAACCTCGTCGACCGCCTTGACATAGCCAGTGACCCGGCGCAGCAGGCCGCGGCGGATCGGAAACCAAACGCGCACCCGCTCCCCTTCGAGGATCACCGGCGCGTCCGGCGCGGCCGGCTTGACCCGGCCCTTTGGTTCGGCCGATAGGAGGCGCTGCGTGTAGGGATGCTGCGGGCGGGCGAAAATCTCCGCAGTCGGCCCCGCCTCGACGATCTCGCCCTGGGTCATCACGCAGACCCGCTCGGTCATGTGGCGGACGATCCCGAGATCGTGGGTGATCAGCAGGAGCGCCATGCCGAGCCGGCTCGTCAGGTCACGCATCAGGTGCAGGATTTGCGCCTGGATCGTCACATCGAGCGCGGTCGTTGGCTCGTCGGCGATCAGGATGTCCGGTTCGTTGGCGATCGCCATCGCGATCATCACCCGCTGGCGCTGTCCGCCCGAGAGCTGGTGCGGGTAGGCGCCGAGCCGGCTCTCGGCGTCACGCAATCCGACCAGGCGCAACAATTCGAGGGTGCGCTCGCGCGCCGCCGCGGCCGACAGGTGCTTGTGGATCAGCAGGGTCTCCGAAACCTGCTTTTCCAGCGTGTGCAGCGGGTTGAGCGATGTCATCGGCTCCTGGAAGACGATCGCGATCCGGTTGCCGCGCACCTCGCGCAACCGCCCCGGCGGCGCCCCGACCAGTTCCTCGTTGGCGAAGCGGATGCTGCTGCCCGGCGGGTGCATCGCGGCGGGGTAGGGGAGGAGCTGCAGGATCGACAAGGCGGTGACGCTCTTGCCGGAGCCGCTCTCGCCGACCAGCGCGAGGCTCTCGCCGCGGTCGAGCGAGAACGACGCGCGCTTGACCGCGGTGACCGGCACGGCGCCGCGCGGGCCGCGGAACACAACCCCGAGATCTCGGACCTCAAGCAGACTCACGGCGGCAGGCTCGCGGCCGGGCCTCGCCGCCGCGGCGCGCGCTTCAGGCTCTGCCCGAGATAGGCGGCGACGACTTCGGGGTCGTCCACCACCTCGCGCGGGCGGCCATGCGCGATGATGCGGCCCTGGTTGAAGACGATGACCCGCTCGGCCAGCGACAGGATGACCTCCATGATGTGCTCGACGATGACGATCGTGATGCCGCTCGCGTGGATGGCGCGCACCAGCGCGATCGCCTCGACGATCTCGGCCGGGTTGAGGCCGGCCAGCGCCTCGTCGAGCAGCAGGAGCTTCGGCCCGGTCGCCAGCACGCGGGCGATTTCGAGCCGCTTGCGGCCGGGGGTGCCGAGGCTCCTGGCACGCGAGTCGGCGAGCGGCGCCAGCCCGACCTGCTCCAGAACCCGCCCGGCCGCCGCCCGCGCCGCTTCGCGCTCGGGGTGGCGCAGAAAGGCGCCGACCATGACGTTTTCGAGGATGCTCATATCCTCGAACGTCGCCGGCACCTGAAACGTGCGCCCCATGCCGAGCCTCGCGTGCGCCTCCGGGCTGGCGCGCGTCACGTCGCGCCCGGCGAACATCACCTGCCCGCCGCTCGGCGGCAGATCGCCAGCGAGGCAATTGAAAAAGGTCGATTTGCCGGCGCCGTTCGGGCCGATCAACCCGATCATCTCGCCCTCGGCAACCGCGAGATCGGCGCCGTCCACCGCCGTGAAGGCGCCGAAGCGCCGCGTTACCCGCTTTGCCTCAAGCAGCACGGTCGCCGATCCCGGCAACAGCCGCCGAAGGTGTCGCGTATCGCCGGCGCTGCGCGATCCGGCGGGCGACGTCGAGCAGCCCGCCGGGCTCGAAGCGGGCGATCAGCATGATGATGCCGCCGTACAGGATGTAGGTCAGGCCCGAGCCGCCGCCGCCGAAGGCGGCGTTGGTGAATTCGCGTATCGGCACCAGGATCACCGCGCCGAGGACCGGGCCGAGCAAAAAGCCGGCGCCGCCCAACGCCGCGACGATGATCATGTCGACCGAAACCAATAGGCCGAAGGCGCTCTCCGGATCGACAAAGCCGATCATCAGCGCATAGAGCGAGCCGGCGAGCGCCGTAAACCCGGCGCTCAACAGCAACGACCAGAGCTTATAGCGGCGCACCGGCACTCCGAGGCTGCGCGCCGCCCGCTCGCCTTCCTTGATCGCGCGCAAATAATAGCCCATGCGGCTGCGCTGCATCTGCCAGGTGACCCCGAGCACCAGCACCAGCACACCGAGAAAAATGTAGTAGTACGGCACCGAGCTTCGGAACGAGAGGTCGAACACCGTGCGCGATGTCGCCGGCCCCATCATGCCGATTGCGCCGCCGACAAAGGCCCAGTTGCTGATCAGGATGCGCACCAGCTCGGCCACCGCGATCGTCGCCATCGAGAAGTAATGG
>DASUKH010000317.1:0-11961 GCA_036278835.1 Allostellaceae bacterium | reverse complement strand
TTCGCCAGTTCGCTTGCGGTCTATGGCGGCGCGCTGCCGCCGCTGGTCGGCGAGGACACGCCGCTCTCGCCACAAAGTTCCTATGGCACCCAGAAGGCGATCGGCGAACTCCTCGTCAACGATTACAGCCGCAAGGGATTTGTCGATGGCCGCGCGGTGCGGCTGCCGACGGTGGTGGTGCGGCCCGGCCTGCCGAACCGCGCCGCCTCGACCTTCGCCTCGTCGATGATCCGCGAGCCGCTGTGCGGGCAGGATGCCGTTTGTCCAGTGTCGCCCGAGACGGTGATGGCGCTCGCTTCGCCCCGCCGCATCGTCACCGGGCTGGTGCAGGCGCTCGACCTGCCGGGCGACAGGCTCGGGACGAACCGATCGCTGCAACTGCCGGGGTTTTCAGTCTCGGTCGGCGAGATGGCGGCGGCGCTGCGCCGCGTCGGCGGCGGCGCCGCGCACGCCCGCATCCGGTGGCAACCCGATCCGCTGATCCAGGCGATCGTCGGCAGCTGGCCGCAATCCCTCGCCAGCCCGCGCGCCGAGGCGCTCGGCTTCGCCCGCGACGCCGGCATCGACGAAGTCGTCCAGGCCTTTATCGAGGATGACCTCGCCCTCCAGCGGCAGCTCGCACGTGATTAGCGCACGACCCGGCGGGGGCCGAAGATGGCGGTGCCGACCCGGACGTGGGTCGCGCCGAAGCGGATTGCGATTTCGAAATCGGCGCTCATCCCCATGCTGAGCTGCTCCAGATCGTTGCGCCGGGCGATCTCGCGCAACAGCGCGAAATGCAATGCCGGCTCCTCGTCGGCCGGCGGGATGCACATCAGCCCCTCGATCAACAAGTCCCAGCGCTCGCGACAGTCGCGGATGAACTGGTCGGCCCCCGCCGGCAGGATGCCGGCCTTCTGCGCCTCCTCGCCGGTGTTGATCTCAACATAGCAGGGCAGTCGGCGGCCGCTGCGCGCCATTTCGTGCGCCAGCACTTCGGCGAGATGCGGCCGGTCGAGCGTTTCGATCACATCGAAATGCGCCACCGCGTCCTTCGCCTTGTTGGTCTGCAACGGCCCGATCAGGTGCAATTCGAGATCGGGGAATTCGGCGCGCAAACCGGGAAATTTGCCGAGCGCTTCCCGCACCCGGTTCTCGCCGAAGACGCGCTGGCCGGCGGCCAGCGCGGCGCGCACCGCCGCCTGCGGCTGCGTCTTGCTGACCGCGACGAGGCGGACCGAATCCGCAGGCCGCCCGGCCTGCCGCGCCGCCGCCACGATGCGGCCGCGCACCGCGGCAAGATTGTCGGCCAAGTCGGCGGCGAGGCCGTCGCCACCGGCCGCGGAATACGGCGCCTCTTCCATATCGACTCCAATCCTGGCACAAGGCTTCCCGTCAGGGAGCCGCCCGCGCGGATGCGGCCCCAAAGGGTGCCGCCATGTCCGCTCATCAATACCACCTGCCGCTGGTGGTCGCCGCAAGCCTTTCGTTGCTCGTCGCCGGGCTGCTGGCCGGCTGCGCCGAAAGCCCGCGCGCGACCCCGGCCGACCCGGTGATCGGCGCCGCGCCGCGGCAAGCGGCGGCACGACAGGTGGCGGCCGATCGCGACGATACGGACGAAACTCTGTGGACCTGGCTGGGTTTCGGCAAACGCCGCTCGGAAACGCAGATCGGGCCGCAGACCGGCCCGACGGTCAGCCCGGTGTTGTGGGAGGCTGCCGAAGAGTCGCTGAAATTCGCCGGCATCGGCTCGGAAGACCCGATGAGCGGGCTGCTCGTCACCAAATGGTATTCGCCGCCGGGCAAGCCCGACGAGCGGCTGCGCGCCACGGTGTTCGTCATGTCGCGGGCGTTGCGCACAGGTTCGCTGACGGTCACGGTCGAGCGCCAGGTGCGCGGGGCCGACGGTTCGTGGCAGCCTGCGCCGGTGGCGCGCGAGGTCAACGACCAGCTCGACAACGCGATCCTGCTGCGGGCGCGGCAGATCCATTCCGAGCGGTATCGGCAGAATTATTATCGGCAATAGCGGCGCCGGCCAAAAGGGGAGCGGCGGCGCCGCGGCGGAACGAAGAACGAAAGCATGTCGCGGTACAATTTCCGGGAAACCGAGGCGAAGTGGCAGCGCATCTGGGATGAGCGCGGGTGCTTCGCGGCGCGCGAGGATGCGGCGCGGCCGAAATACTACGTCCTTGAGATGTTCCCCTACCCATCCGGCAAACTGCATGTCGGGCACGTCCGCAACTACACGATGGGCGACCTCGTTGCCCGCTATCGCCGCGCCCAGGGGTACAACGTGCTGCACCCGATGGGCTGGGATGCGTTCGGTCTGCCGGCCGAGAACGCGGCGATCGCCGGCGGCATCCACCCGGCGGTGTGGACCGGCGACAACATCGCGACGATGCGCGGGCAGCTCAAACGCATGGGCTTCGCCTATGACTGGGCGCGCGAAATCGCCACCTGTCACCCGGAATATTACCGCCACGAACAGAAGATGTTTCTCGATTTCTTGGCGGAGGGCCTCGCCTACCGCAAGGAATCCTGGGTCAACTGGGACCCGGCCGAGAACACCGTGCTCGCCAACGAGCAGGTGATCGACGGGCGCGGCTGGCGCTCCGGCGCGATCGTCGAGCGGCGCCTTCTGTCGCAATGGTTTCTGCGCATCACCGCGTTCAGCGACGAATTGCTCGAGGCGTTGCAGACGCTCGACCGCTGGCCCGAACGGGTGCGGCTGATGCAGGAGAAATGGATCGGCCGCTCGGAAGGCGCCCGCGTGCGGTTCGGGATCGCAGACCCCCACCCTAACCCTCCCCCGCTAGCTGGGGAGGGAAGGGAGGGGGCCATCGAGGTGTTCACGACCCGCCCCGACACGCTTTACGGCGCCTCGTTCGTCGCGCTGTCGCCGCATCACCCGCTGGCCCAGCGCCTCGCCGATGAGGACCCGGCGCTCGCGGAGTTCATCGCCGAATGTGACCGGCTCGGCACAAGCGAGGCGGTCATCGAGGCGGCGGAGAAACGCGGCTACCGCACCCCACTCGAAGCGGTGCACCCGCTCGACCCGACACGGCGCGTGCCGGTCTATGTCGCCAATTTCGTGCTGATGGAATACGGCACCGGCGCTATCTTCGGCTGCCCGGCGCACGATCAGCGCGACCTCGATTTCGCTCGCAAATATCGGCTGCCGGTGATCCCGGTGATCCTGCCGCCCGGCGCCGACCCGGCGAATTTCGCGATCGGCGACACCGCCTATGTCGAGGACGGGACCGCTTTCAACTCAGACTTCCTCGACGGGCTTTCGGTCGCGGCGGCGAAGCGCGCGGTCGGCGCGCGGCTCGAAGAACTGGGTCACGGAGAGCGCACGATCGCCTACCGGCTGCGCGATTGGGGCGTGTCGCGGCAGCGCTATTGGGGCTGCCCGATCCCGGTCATCCACTGCCCTTCGTGCGGCATCGTACCGGTGCCGGAGTCGGACCTGCCCGTCAAGCTGCCCGAGGACGTGACGTTCGACCTGCCCGGCAACCCGCTCGACCGGCACCCGACCTGGAAGCATGTTGCCTGCCCGGCCTGCGGCGGCAAGGCCACGCGCGAGACCGACACGTTCGACACGTTCTTCGAATCCTCCTGGTACTTCCTGCGCTTCTGCTCGGCCCGCGCACCAAACGCGTTCGACCGGGCGGCGGCCGAGTATTGGATGCCGGTCGATCAGTATATCGGCGGGGTCGAGCACGCCGTCCTGCACCTGCTTTATTCGCGGTTTTTCACCCGCGCGTTGAAACAGTGTGGCTATATCGATCTCGACGAGCCGTTCGCCGGCCTCTTCACGCAGGGCATGGTCTGCCACCAGACCTATCAGAACGCCGAGGGCGAATGGCTTTTCCCCGAGGAGGTCGCGGCGGCGCCGGATGGCAGCGCGGTCGATCAGTCGGGTCGGCCGGTCACCGCCGGCCGGCTCGAAAAGATGAGCAAGTCGAAGAAGAACGTGGTCGGCCTCGAAGCGATCGTCGAGACCTACGGCGCCGATACCGCGCGGCTCTACCTTTTGTCCGACAGCCCGCCCGAGCGCGACCTCGAATGGACCGATTCCGGCATCGAGGGGATTTGGCGCTATGTCAACCGGCTGTGGCGGCTGGTGTCAGAGCCGGCCGTGCTGCTGCCGCCGCCCGGCGCCGCGATCCCGCCAACACTGCCGCCGGCATTGGACGCGCTGCGCCGCCGCATTCACAAGACGATCGTCGCGGTCACCGACGACCTTGACAAGTTCCGCTTCAACCGCGCGGTCGCCCGCATCCGTGAGCTGACTAACGCGCTCGAAGACCTGCCGGCTGCCGAGAACGGAGCCGGCGCGGTGCTGCGCGAAGGGTTGGAGGCCGCCACCCTGCTGCTCGGACCGATGATGCCTCACCTTGCCGAGGAGATGTGGCAGGCGCTCGGCCACAAGGGGCTGGTTGCCGAGGCGGGATGGCCCAAGGCCGATCCCGACCTCGCGCGCGACGAACAGGTCACGATAGCGGTGCAGATCAACGGCAAGCTGCGCGGCACGATCGACCTGCCGCGCGATGCGGCGGCCGTTGCGGCGGAAGAAGCGGCGCTGGCGCTGCCGCAGGTCGCCCGGATGCTCGAAGGGCGGCCGCCGCGCAAGGTCGTGGTCGTGCCCAACCGCATCGTCAACGTCGTCGCCTGAGCCGGGCGCCGCAATGATGAACGTGAGCCACCGCTCCCCGGACAGCTCCCTCTCCCCCACCGGGGGAGAGGGTTGGGGTGAGGGGGCAGACGGCCCTCACCCACCGCTCGCTATGAGAGCGGTCCCCCCCCTCCCGCGGTGCGGGATAGGGTTTCGGACGGCGCCTTAGATGCTCAACCGCCGCCTGCTGATCGGCTGGATGATTGCCACGCCGCTCTCGCTCTCCGGTTGCGGCTGGGAGCCGCTTTACGCCGATCCGGAAACGCGGCCGGCCTCGGCCGATCTGCGCGCCATCCGGGTGGCACCGATCGCCGAGCGAATCGGCCAAAAACTCGAACTGGCGCTGCGTACCTGGTTCAACCCGACCGGCGAACCGACCCCGACGCGCTACATCCTGAATACGACGCTGTCGGTCGTCCGGCTCGATCTCGGCATCAGTTCGCAGGGCCTCGGCACGCGCGCACGGCTCGAGGCCAATGCCGCCTATGTCCTGCACGATATTCGCAGCGGCGCCCCGCTGACGACGGGGAACGTGCACGTCTCCCAATCCTTCGACATTCTCGCCAACCAGTACGCCAACATCGTCGCCGAGCAGGATGCCCGCAACCGCGCGGTCGAGGAGTTGCGGCGCGAATTGACGACCCGGCTGGAAGTCTTCTTCCAGCGCCATGCCGCCGCCGCGCCGCCCCCGGCGGCGCGGCGGTGAAGCTCGCGCCGCGGCAGGTCGAAGGGTTTCTGCGCCACCCCGCCCCGGAGGTTCGCGCGATCCTGCTCTATGGGCCCGATGCCGGCCTGGTGCGCGAGCGGGCCGATGCGCTGGCCCGTGCGGTCTGCCCCGACCTTGCCGATCCGTTCCGCATCGCCGATCTCGCCGCCGCGGCGCTTGCCGCCGACCCGGCGCGCCTCGGCGACGAGGCGGCGCAGATCAGCCTGATGGGCGGCCGGCGGGTGGTGCGGGTGCGCGAGGCGGGCGACGCGCTGACGAAGCTCTTCGAGCGGTTTCTGGCCGATCCGGCGGGCGACGCGCTGGTCGTCGTCGAGGCCGGCGAACTACCCGCCCGCTCGGCATTGCGCCGGGCGTTCGAGGAGGCGCCCGTCGGGGCCGCGATCGGCTGCTATCCAGACAGCGCGCGCGATCTCGCCGCGGTGATCCGCGAGGCGCTCGCCGAACACCGGGTGAATGCGAGCCGCGATGCGGTCGATTTTCTCGTCGCGCATCTCGGCGGCGACCGGCTTCTGACCCGCGCCGAACTGGAGAAGCTGACGCTCTATGCCGGCGACGGCGGCCGGCTCGGTCTCGACGAGGTTCGGGCGGTCGTCGCCGATAGCGCCGCGCTGTCGCTCGACGACGCGATCCTCGCCGCCGCCGAGGGCGATGCCGCCGCCCTCGACAGGGCGCTCGCCCGCGTTTTCCAGGAGGGCGAGTCGCCGGTCGCGGTGATCCGGGCGCTATTGCGCCACCTGCAAAGGCTGCACCTGCTCACGGCGCGGGTTTCCGCCGGCGCGTCGCCCGACGAGGCGATCCGCGGCGCCCGGCCGCCGATCTTCTTCAAGGAGCAGGACAGCTTTCGCCGGCAGTTGCAGCGCTGGGGCGACCGACGCCTGCGCCGCGCGCTTGCCCGCGCCGCCGAGGCCGAGTTCCGCATGAAGCAGACCGGTCTGCCGGCGGAGACGATCTGCCGCGAGGCGCTGTTCGCAATCGCCCGCGAAGCCCGCGAAATTCAGCGGTAGCCCTCGAAAAACCGAACGTCGAACGTATCCGCGAAGCCGCGCCGCCCGGCCTCGGTGATCGTCAGTGCCCGGCTGTCGCGCCGGCGCTGAACCCAACACAGATCGAGGCAGCGCCGCAGCAGCGCGGCTCCCACGGCACCGGCAATGTGCGGCCGTCGCTCGCTCCAGTCCAGGCACGTGCGGCAGAAGGCCCGCTGGTATCCTCGCGCTCCGGCCAGTTCGACGCCGAAGCCGACGAAAAACTCAGAACCGGTCTCGGTGACCTCGCCGCCATCTTCCTCCAGCACGATATGACCGCGCCCGATCAACGCGTCGGCCATCCCCACCCCGAGCCGCCCCGCGATATGGTCGTAACAGGTCCGGGCGGTGCGCATGCTCTCCTCAACGGGCGAGCGAGGGACGCGGCGCGGCGGCAACTGCGCCGCGGCGACCGCCAGTATGCCCTCCAGCATCCGAACGACGATCGGCGAGGCGAGCCGGTAATAGCGGTGGCGGCCCTGCTTTTCCACCGCCAGCAGATTGGCCTCGGCAAGCTTGCCGAGATGACCGCTGGCGGTCTGCGGTGCCACGCCCGCGACATAGGCCAGTTCGGTCGCGGTCAGCGCACGACCGTCCATCAACGCCGACAGCATGTTCGCGCGGGCGGGGTCGCCGATCAACGCGCCAACTTCCGCCAGATCAACCGTAAGAACGCTCATGCCGGGCATTCTACCCCGGAAAAGCCGCCCGACGCTTCGGTCTCGAACGTAGCGATTGCGCGTGATTTCGCAGTTCCCGCTGCACATTTTCGCAGTCGCGAAGGCGGGAGGCACGGATGCGAACCACACTCCTCGGAGAACCCGTCGTCAATTGCGGCAGAACGCCGGCTCGGGCAGCGCCGAACGATGGCGGCCCGCGGCTCGCTGCAACTCTGCGGGTGTGGCGACAACGCCGCCGGGAGCGGCGGCAGCTTCTGGCGCTGGTGCGGCTCGGCAACCGCATGCTCGGCGACATCGGGCTGAGCCGCGGCGAGGCCGAGTTCCTGATCAACAAACCGTTCTGGAGGGAATGATGAGTGCTATTGCAATACGCCGGACCGACCTGCCGGCGATCCCGGCACCAACACAAAAAAGCATTCTCTGCCGCTGCCGCGCCAGATTCGGCCGATTCCTGCATCGCATCGTAATGGCGGCCCCCGACACCGCACCCGAATTCTTCCACTACCCTTTTCCCTGAGACGGGCTGCCGGCGCAGACGATCAGCCGTGAGGCCCGGTTCGCGGTCGCGCGCGCGGCAGGCTGGGCACCTGACCACGCCGCGACAGCCGCGAAAATGCGCGGCATCAATGCGCAAGGCGAGGGCAGGGCGGCGTTGCTGGCGGGGCGGCGCTCGGCTAGGGTGCCGCCCGCTTTTGCCGGAGGGAGGAGAGGGCGCACCGATGTCAGACGACGACAACCTGAATTACCGCTTCCAGAACCTGCACGAATTCGTCAAGGCGGCGCGCACCAACCTCAACCGCAACCACTGGGACTACCTGATCGGCGCCTCGGAGACCGAGTCGACGCTGGCGCGCAATCGCATGGCGCTCGATTCGATCGGCTTCCGTCCGCGGGTTTTGCGCGACGTGTCGAAGGTCGATTGCTCGCGCGAGGTATTCGGCCGCAAGCTGCGCCTGCCGGTGCTGTGCGCGCCGGTTGGCGCCTTGCAGGTGTTCGAGCCGGGCGGCGGCGGCACCGTCGCGGCCGCGACCGCCCGCTTTGGCAACGGCATGATCCTGTCGTCGGTGTCGGAGCCGGGGATGGAGGCGACCGCCAAGGCCGCCGGTGACGGGTTCCGCGTCTTTCAGCTCTATGTCCGGGGCGACGCCGGCTGGGTCGACGACCACGTGCGGCGGGCGATGGACAACGGCTACAACGCCTTCTGCCTGACCGTCGATACCGACAGCTACAGTCGGCGCGAGCGCGACATCGCCAAGCGCCACGAGCGCCGCCGGGTGCGGGTGGACGACGCCCGCATCTATCAGGCGCAATTCAACTGGCGCGACATAGAGCGGATCAAGCGGCTGTCGAAAATTCCGGTCGTCATCAAGGGCATCGCCACCGCCGAAGACGCAAAGATCGCGGTCGATCATGGGGTCGATTGCGTTTATGTCTCGAACCACGGCGGCCGCCAGCTCGACCAGGGGATCGGCTCGGCCGCGGTTCTGCCGGAAGTGGTCGAGGCGGTCGGCGGGCGGGCCAAGGTATGGCTGGACGGCTCGATCACCCGCGGCACCGATGTCGTCAAGGCGATCATCCTCGGCGCCGACTGCGTCGTGGTCGGCCGGCTTTACGTGTACGGCTTGGCCGCGGCGGGCGGTCCCGGCGTGGTGCGGCTCTTTGAAATCCTCGAGGACGAGGTCCGCATCTGCCTGTCCTTGCTCGGTGTCAACAGCTACGGCGAACTCGACCGCAGCTACATCCGCGCGGCGCAGCCGGCGGTGCAATCGCACGTCCACAGCCCGTTCCCGCATCTCGATCTGCCGATCGAGAAGTATTGATTTTGTTCCCCCGCAAGGCCCCTCTCCCCGCAAGCGGGGGAAGGGATAGGGTGAGGGGCTTTCCCGAACGGCATGCGGATTCCTTTGCCGGCCCCGGAGAAATGCGTAAGCTTCGCCCGGAAGACGGCACAACGACCGGGCCCCCTTCGTTTTGACTGCAGGAGAGACGTAATGGCTGAGATCAAAGGCGCCGACTTGTTGGCGAAAAGCCTCAAGGAGCAAGGCGTCCCGTACATGTTCGGCGTCGTCGGGTTCCCCGTCGGCCCGATCGCCGAGGCCGCGCAGAAGGTCGGCCTTCCCTATATCGGCATGCGCAACGAGCAGGCCGCCTCCTACGCGGCAGGCGCCGTCGGCTTTCTGACCGGCCGCCCCGGCTCGTGCATCGTGGTGACCGGGCCCGGAGTCATTCACGGCATGGCCGGCCTCGCCAACGCCCAGCAGAATTGCTGGCCGATGATCCTGGTCGGCGGCGCGTCGGAGACCTACCGCAACGGCATGGGCGCCTTCCAGGAAGAGCGACAGGTGTTGGCGGCGACCCCGGTCTCCAAGTGGGCGCACGCGATCGAGCACGTCAACCGCATCCCGTTCTATGTCGAGATGGCGGTGCGCCAATCGACCTACGGCCGCCCCGGTTCGGCCTACCTCGACATCGCCGACGATTTGATCACCGGCTCGTGCGACGAGGACCAGGTGGTCCAGGTGCAGAAATGCCCTGAGCCGCCGCGCACGCAGGCGATGCCCATGGACATCGAGAAGGCGCTCGACGTGCTGCAATCGGCCGAGCGGCCGCTGGCGCTGATCGGCCAGGGCATGGCGACTTCCGGCGCCACCGAAGAGGTGCGCAAGTTCATGGAGCGCGCCCAGATCCCGTTCGTGCGCACCCCGAAGGGCAAGGGCATCATGCCCGACGATCACCCGCTTTCGGCCGGCGCCGCGCGTACCCTGGCTCTGCAGCAGGCCGACGTCGTCTTCCTGATGGGCGCCCGCTTCAACTGGATCCTGCATTTCGGTCTGCCGCCGCGCTACAACCCGAATGTCCGGGTCATCCAGCTGGACATCAGCCCCGAGGCGATGCACCAGAACAAGCCGGCCGAGGTGTGCCTGCTCGGCGACGGCAAGGCGATCATGCAGCAGATCAATGCCGCGCTCTCCGGCCGCCAGTGGTTCCATCCGCAAGGCTCGCCGTGGCGCCAGGCGATCTCCAAGAAGTCGGCTGACAATGCCGAGATGATCCGGCCGCAGATCGACGACGACTCGGCGCCGGGCGGCTACTATCGCCTGTTCCGCGACATCCGCGAATGGCTGCCGAAGAACGTGGTTCTGTGCAGCGAGGGCGCCGGCACGATGGACATCGGCGGCACGATGATGCCGCTCGAAAACCCGCGCTCCTACATGAACGCCGGGAGCTACGGGACGATGGGCGTCGGTCTCGGCATCGTCGTCGCCGCCTGCGTCGTACACCCCGACCGGCCGGTCGTGCACGTCTCGGGCGACTCCGCGATCGGCTTCTCCGGGATGGAGATGGAAACCCTGTGCCGCTATGGGATGCCGGCCAAGATCGTCATCCTCAACAACGGCGGCATCGGGCCGGGCATGCCGGAGATCCCGTCGAACCCGATGCTCAACATGCGGCCCAACACGCTGATCTACGGCGCCCGCTACGACAAAATGATGCAGGCGTTCGGCGGCTACGGCGCCTATGTCGAGAACCCGAAGGACCTGCGCGGCGCCCTCGACGAGGCGATGAACTTCCCGGGGCCCGCCGTCGTCAACGTCAAGCTCAGCCAAGGCTCGCAGCGCAAGGCGCAGGAGTTCCGCTGGCACAGCTGACCCCCTCCCAACCCACCCCCCCTCGCGGGGGAGGGCTTTCCCAATCGATCCTCCCCGCTTGGGGAGCAAATGTAGGATGGGCTGAGCGGAGCGAAGCTCATCGATTTGGGCGAGTATCGTCCGGCAGCGATGGGCTTCGCGGGCTCAGCCCATCCTACGGATGTCGGCGCGTATGGCGGGTTCCGCATCATCCGGCTTTGCGGCGGCGCTCGCGGTGGGGGTGTGGGTGAGCAGGGCCCGGCGGGCGCGCCGGCTCGCGGTGAGAAACCAGAACAGCCCGGCCATCTGCAGCACGATCGGAAAGGCAAAGCCGGCTTGGTATGCCGCGAGCGGGTAATGTCCCGCCCGGTCGGCCGTCCATCGGGCGATGATCAGGCCCATCCCGGCCTGGATCGCCCAGGCGGCGCCCAGGTGCAAAACGTTGAGCGCGCTGTTCGCCCGCCCCACCATGGTGGCCGGGAACATTGTGTCGAGGATCGAATAGCTCAGCACATTGATGGCGCCGGCCGCGCCCAGCAATCCCCAGAGCAGCGCCACCGGCAGCGCGACGCCGAGCAGCAGGGTGCTCTGTAATCCGACAAAAACGAGACAGAACCCGGCGAAGACCTCGCTCTCCGAGACGCCCAGCCGCCCGAGCCAGGTCGTCGCCGCGCCGATCGCGAAGCCGCCGAGCGTCAGGCCGATTGCCATGACAAGAAGCTCGTCGAGTACCGTGCCGGATTCGAAATGATTGACATCGACCAGCCAGCGCGAGGCCCATAGCCCCTGAATGGCAAATGCGCTGCCGATCACCGACGCGGAAAGCGGGGCAAGCGCCAGAAACCAGCGGTCGGCGACCACCTCGACGAGGCCGCGCGCCGCGCCGTGCCGCCACGGATTGCGGTTTGCCGGCGGCCGGGGCAGGCAGACGAACACCGCGGCCGCGACCGCCAGCGACAGTACCGCGAGGATCAGAAACGTCGCCCGCCAGCCGACATCTTCATCGACAAAGGCGACCGGCAGCGTCGAGACCATCGCGCCGATCCCGCCGAACGTCACGATGCCGCCGTTGGCGAACGGCAGGTATCGATGCGACACCCAGAGGGCGTTCGCCTTCAGCCCCGCCATCAGGCCGCCGGCGACGCCGATGCCGATCAGGGCGCGGCCGATCAGCAATTGGGTGTCGCTCGATGCGAGGGCAAAGACAACGGCGCCCACGGCGGCGACAGTCATCAGCCAGGTTTGC
>DASUKH010000316.1:0-7208 GCA_036278835.1 Allostellaceae bacterium | reverse complement strand
CGCTGCGGTGCGCTTGCTCCCGCGGGTCAGAAGACGACCCGCGTGATCGGGGCTGTCTGGATCGGCAGCGGATGAAGATCGGACCTGGCTCCGGCACATTACGCCGAAGCCTCACGCAGCCCAGTCAAGTAGCTCGTGAGGCACGAGCACGAACGCTGTTCCCGCCATATACAGCCTTGTTAATCCAAAGTCAACGGCAATCCCTTGAACCGCCGCTTCGAAAAAATCTGCAAGAGATTCTAAAGACAACAGGCCGATTAGCGTGACAAATATGAAAATCATAGCGCGAATTAACCAAAACCGCATTCATATTTTCCACTGGGTTGTAAATAAGTATACAAATCCCCACCTAGTTTATCTGCACCTGAACATGACCTGAACATGGAACCCAAAAAATGCGAATTTCACCGGCTGATAGCCTCCGTTGCGGGTTCAAGAAATGGTCGGGTGCGCAAGACGCGCCGACCGCGGTTGGCCCCCTGACCGACACGCCAATTGCTGACGACCACTTGATACCGGGGTGGCGTCGAGACTGACAGAGATCTGAAGAAGGCAGCCGATTAATGAAAGCCAAGACAAGGCCGGTCTTCCCGGCATACGCCGAAGCGCAGCAGGCGGAGGCTGCGAAAACCAGCCGCCTGCGGGCGCTCCGATTGGCAAAGGAAGCAGCCGACAAAGAGGCAGCGGATCGCGAAGCGGCGGCCAAATCCGCAAAGCCAGCCAAACGTCGGGCGCAGATTACGACCGCGACGGACCAGCCCGGTTCCGCCTGAACCGGGATTTACGTCTGCGCCGACCACCATCGAGCAGGCTTTCCTCAGTACACTCCGGCGGCTGGAGTGCTAATGCTGTCGCCTGTCCAGCTTACGCCGAACTCGCCCGACGCGAGCAACTGAACCGGTCGTATTACGTCCGGGTCCTCCGCCTGAGCTATCTCGCCCCGGACATCACCCGCGCGATCCTCGAAGGCCGACAGCCGCCCGACCTCACCGCGCGCACGCTTCTCGGGTATTCCGACCTGCCTGTCGATTGGCCGGGACAACGCAAGGCACCCGGCTTCGCCTGAAATCAGCCGCCCGAACCCCTGCAGCTCAAAAGCCGGAAAGCCGGATCAACTCTTCCTGGCCAACGATCGCACCGGCGCCTCCGCGTCGGTCACTCCATCAAAGTCCGACAGAGATATCCCGCCCCGCTGCCGCGTCTTTCCGCTCGATCGCGGGTCTCTCCAGCACGCTCCAGGGACATCAGCCCTGCAAAGGGCGCGGTTCCGCACCCTGTTTGCGGGTCAACCGCATCCAAGTATTCCAAGCAAAAATAATGACTTAGATAATGGCTGGGGGACTAGGATTCGAACCTAGACTGGCGGAGTCAGAGTCCGCTGTCCTACCGTTAGACGATCCCCCACCGGGTGCAGCGCCGACGGCGCCGCCTCAATGTGGCCTGCCGCCGCCGGCCTGTCCAGGGGTTGCCGACAAGCGCCGGTCAGACGATGCGGTCCCGATGCAGGCGGGCGATCGCCTCGTCGCCGTAGCCGAGTTCCCCGAGCACGGCGTCGGTGTCGGCGCCCATCGGGTGCGGCGGGTGCTCGATCGACGGCCCGCCATGGGCGAATTTGAAGGCGGCGAGCGGCACCCCGAGCGGCCCTTCGATGCCCGGTACCGCGTCGAAATGATGAAAGACGCGGCGCTCGCGGAAATGCGGGTCGGCGACCGCCTCGGCCATCGTGCGCACCCGCGCCGCCGGCACGTGGCGCGCCTGGAAATAATCCTCCCACTCGGCGGCGGTGCGGGTCTTGATGATGGCGGCGATGACCTCGGCCTCGCGCTCGCGGTCGGCGAGGCGGGCTTCGTTGTCGGTCTTGATCATCTCGGGGCGCTCGACGGCCTGCCAGAAGCGCGCTTGCTGGCGCAAATTGCTTGCGCCGATCATCACCATGCCTTCCTTGGCGTCGTAGGCGCTGTTGGTCGCGTAGGGCTGCTTGTTGCCGTGCGGCCTGGGTTCGGTGCCGTTGCGGAAATAGCCGGTCAGGAGTGAGGCCTGCATCATCATCGCGACCCCGATCATCGCCAGGTCGATATGCTGGCCCTCTCCGGTGCGCTCCCGTTGAAAGAGCGCGCTGGCGAGCGCGAAGGCGCCCATCGTGCCGGTCGCGTAATCGACGGCCGGCGCGCCGATCTTGATCGGGTTGACCTCCTCGGTGCCGGTTTCCGCCATGATGCCGGAGGTTGCCTGGATGACGTGGTCGTAGGCGGTCTGCCCGCGCCGCACCCCGTCCTGACCGAACGCCGAGATCGAGCAATAGATGAGGCGCGGGTTGACCGCGCGCATTGCCTCATAGCCGAGCCCCAGCGCCTCGAACGCGCCCGGGCGGTAGTTCTGCACCAGCACGTCGGAGCGGGCGGCGAGCTTTTTGAGAACCTCGCGCCCCGCCTCCTGCTTCAAATCGAGGGTGATCGAGCGCTTGTTCGACCCCTGGGTCAGAAAGGCGGTACCCATGTTGCGGCGGCTGAGCGCGCGGTCGGTGCCGCTGTCGCGGCTCTGGTCCGGCTCGTCGGGGTGCTCGACCTTGATCACGTCGGCGCCGAGCACCGCCAGCTGGTAGGCGGCGAACGGCCCGGCCAGGACATGGGTGATGTCGATGATGCGAATCCCCTCGAATGGTCGTGTCATCGCCGCCTCCTCGCGCGCCGGCCCGGTTCCGGGCCCCATCGTGGCAGGCGCGCCCGGCCAACGCAAAGGCGACATCGTTGCGGCGATGGAAGGAGCCTGGAATAGGTGCAAGGATCGCCGCCTCACGACGGCTGTAGGGGGTTCCGATGCGCCGGTTGGGAATCGTCGGCACTTTTGTAATGATTTTGTTCGCGGCAACGGCAAATGCCGCGCCGCAATGGCTGACCCTGCCGCCGACCCCGACCTTGCCGAAGGCGGCGCAGAGCGGCTACGCGCCGGTCGACGGCATCCGCATCTGGTATGCCATTTTCGGCCATGGCGAGCCTGTCATCCTGCTGCATGGCGGCCTCGCCAATGCGAATTACTGGGGCAACCAGATCCGTAAATTGCAACAGCACTACCGGGTCGTCGTGATGGACAGCCGCGGCCACGGCCGCAGCACCCGCAACGGCCAACCCTACGGCTACGATCTGATGGCGGCGGACGTGATCGGGCTGATGGATTTTCTCAAAATCCGCAAGGCCGCGATCGTCGGCTGGAGCGATGGCGCGATCATCGGTCTCGATATCGCGATGCGCCACCCGGAGCGCGTCTCGAAGCTGTTCGCCTTCGCCGCCAATTCAGACCCGAGCGGCGTTGCCGATATCGCCCATAGCCCGGTGTTCAACGCGTTCATCGCCCGCGCCCAAAAGGAATACGAGGCTCTGTCGCCGACCCCCGGCCAGTTCAACGCCTTCGTCGCCCAGATCACCAGAATGTGGCAAACGCAGCCGAACTGGACCGCTTCCGACCTGCATCGCATTACCGTGCCGACCTGGATCGTCGATGGGGACCATGACGAAGCGATCAAGCGCAGCAACACCGAGTTCATGGCCGCGAACATTCCCAACGCCGGCCTGCTGCTGCAGCCGGAGGTAAGCCACTTCTCGTTCCTGCAGGACCCCGAGCAGTTCACCAGCGATGTGCTGCACTTTCTGCAACACGTGAAAGGAAAATGAGACAGGGGAAAATCGGCCTCGCGGTTCAAATACCGAGGCGATATTGTTCGTTCAAGTTCCTGCGGACATACCCGGAATCGATCATTCCTCTGTTTTGATCGATCTCTTGCAGCAGCGCCCCGTACCGTTCCAGAAACCTTGCCATCTCGGCATATCTGTCGGTATAGATTTGGCGTGCGGTTCGATCCTCAAGCCGGGGCAGAAAGCTCTCGATTTTCGCCGCGGAGCAGCCGAGCGTGTGCAAGACCCGGGTTACCGTGCCGAGCCTGTCGCAGACGAGCGATTCATAATCCAGCCGGTACGGCTGTAGGCCGGCGCGTCTAAAGAAATCCGTCATCAGCTTTTCGCCGAATACAATGTTCACGATCTCCCGCCACCACTCCTTATCGCCGATGCCGTCGTCGAGGCGTGCCGACGCTGCATTATTTTTTTGAACACGCATCTCTGTACCGTCGCTGAACATCTGCCAGAGCCCGGTCTTCTTTGCTTGGGCGTAGGACCATGCCTGGGAGACGATATCCCGGCGCGTCATCCATAAAAACCTGGTTATGGCGGGGGGAAAGACCTTCAAAAAGTCAATCGTCTGATCCAGCACCCTGAACCGCAGCGGGTCGATTTCGAAACCCCATTTGCAGTTGTGCTTGAAATGGTCAACGACTCCTTCGAAATACTGCGCAAAACTGCTGGCGTGAATTTTTGTATTGAGAGACGGAACGAGCATTTCGTTGAATACTTCGTCCGGGCGCCCGCACAGCCCGGAATCTTGAAGGATATTGGTCAGGAGGGTGCTGCCGCACCGTCCGGTTATGAATATCGCAAACGGAAGCGAAACGCCGTGGCTGTCCCAATCGAAGCTCTCCAGCCGATCCCCGGCATCGTCGCCAAAGCACGCCAGCAGCGAATTCATCGTCCAGACGCCGTTTCCATTGAAGGTTGAGGAAAACCCCGCGATACGGACAAAACCGCTCGACCCCGGAGCAGGCGGTTGCCCGCGCATCGCGCTGCCCTCGGCAACGGCGTGAGGCGCCGCCCGCACGCCGCCGACGCCGCTGGCGGTCGCAGGATGGGTGGGCACCGGAAAATTGGCAAGCTGATCAAAGCAGACCGAGAACCGTCCCGCAGCCGGCGAGAGAGCGCGCCGAGGATGCCGGAGGGGAAGGCGGAAGCGCTCGTCGCGCGCGAGGCCGAGGGTTAGCGCAAAGGCGCCGAGCCGCCGGACCCGACTGTTGCCGACCGGAAGCGCGAATAGGATTCGCCGGCGCCCAAGGTCCCGGCGGCGCTGTTGGCGCGCGAAGCGGCGCTGCCGGCCATTTCGGGGCCGTAATACCCGGGGTAGAGGCCGCTATTCGGGTAAAGCGCGTAATAGGGGTAGAGACCGTAAAACGGATATGGCACCGGGGCGATGCCGCCGCCATTGCCGGCCAGCGCGCCGGGGGTCCAGCCGCCATAGGCGGCGCTATAGCCCGGCGGGGTTGTTGCGAGGGTCGTGCCGAGGCCGGGGCCGACCGGGGCGATGCCGTAGGGCGGCAGGCCGAACCCGGTGACGCCGACGCCGGGGATCACCGCGCCGGGGATGAACGGGACGTCGCCCAGACCGATCGTCTGCGCCATTGCGCTCAGCGAACCGCCGGCAAGGAACGCCGCCGCCATCGCCAGATGCCGCGCCCTGATCCGCACCCTCGCCTCCTCGCCTGTCCGCCTGACAAACACGCCGGGTGCGGCGAGAATTCCGGATCGCGACGGGCGGCCCAGGCGCATTTCGCCGCCTTGTCGCCACGGCGTTTCCCCGCCACACTGGCCGCCTTTTGCTGGAGCCGCCCATGAGCAACCTGCCGCCCGGCCATACCGGCCGCCATTTCCTGCAAATCCCCGGCCCGACCAATGTGCCGGAGCGGGTGTTGCATGCGATCGCCTTTGCCACGATCGACCATCGCGGCCCTGATTTCGGCGAGCTCGGCCGCGAGGTCGTGGCCGGGATGAAGCGGGTGTTCAAGACCGAGGCCGGCGTCGCGATCTACCCCTCTTCCGGCACCGGCGCCTGGGAGGCGGCGCTCGTCAACACGCTGTCGCCGGGCGACCGGGTGGTGATGTTCGAGACCGGGCATTTCGCGAGCCTGTGGCGGCAGATGGCGGGGCGGCTCGGCCTCGACATCGATTTCGTCCCCGGCGACTGGCGGCACGGGGTCGATCCGGCGCAGGTCGGCGAGCGCCTCGCCGCCGACCGCGAGCACCGGATCAAGGCGGTCTGCGTCGTCCACAACGAAACCTCGACCGGCGTCACCAGCCGCATCCCGGACATTCGCCGCGCCATCGACGAGGCGCGCCACCCGGCGCTGTTGATGGTCGATACGATCTCCTCGCTCGCCTCGATCGATTACCGGCATGACGAATGGGGGGTCGATGTCACGGTGGCGGGATCGCAGAAGGGGCTGATGCTGCCGCCCGGCCTCGGCTTCAACGCGGTCTCCGACAAGGCGCGCGCCGCCGCCAAAACCGCGAAGCTGCCGCGCTCCTACTGGGACTGGGCGGCGCTCGACGACAGCGCCCGAACCGGCTTTTTCCCCTATACGCCGTCGACCAACCTGCTGTTCGGGCTGCGCGAGGCGCTAAAAATGCTGCTCGACGAAGAGGGGCTGGAGGCGGTGTTCCGCCGCCATCGCCGTCATTCCGAGGCGACAAGGCGGGCCGTCGCCGGCTGGGGCCTCGACGTCTTGTGCGCCGACCCGCGGAAATATTCTGATTCGCTGACCGCGGTCGTGATGCCGGACGGCCATGATGCCGACCGGGTGCGCGCGATCATCCTCGACGCCTTCGACATGTCGCTCGGCACCGGCCTCGGCAAGATGAAGGGAAAGATCTTCCGCATCGGCCATCTCGGCCACTTCAATGATTTGATGCTGTGCGGCACGCTGTGCGGGGTCGAGATGGGGCTCGGCCGCGCCGGCGTCCCGCACCATGCCGGCGGGGTGGCCGCCGCACTCGAATTCCTCGGAGCGGCTAACCAGGGACAGGAGAGAACAGCATGACGCCCGAACAGATCGACACCGCCGCCCGCGCGCTCGCCGAGGCGCGCACCGGAACGCCGATCCCCGGGCTTCCCGACGCGGTTCGCCCGCGATCCGAGGCCGATTCCTATGAAATCCAGGAAGCGGTGCTGCACCTTCTCGGCGAAACTGCCGGCGGCTGGAAGGTCGGCCTCTCGCCGGAAGGCGGCGTGTTTTGCGCGCCGATCTATTCCTCCCGCATCCTGTCGAGCCCGGCGACAGTCCCCGCCGCAAGCCTGCATGTGATCGGCATCGAGTGCGAGATCGGGTTCCGGCTCGGCCGGGAATTCGCGTCACGGGCCGAGCCTTACACCGAAAAAGAGGTGCTGGCCGCCGCGACCCTGCATCCGACGATCGAGGTCGTCGATTCGCGCTACCAGGATTTCCGTTCGCTCGACCGGCTGCAGGTTCTTGCGGATAATTTCTCGAATGGCGCGCTCGTCCATGGCGCGGCGGTCGCGGACTGGCAGGGGATCGATCTTGCCCACCCGCCGAT
>DASUKH010000315.1:0-2538 GCA_036278835.1 Allostellaceae bacterium | reverse complement strand
GTAATCGACCGCGATCTGCTCGGCGGCGTCGCGCGCCTCTCCGAGGCTCTCGGCGATCACGACCGCGACCGGATCGCCGACATGGCGCACCCGGTCCAGCGCCAATACCGGGTGCGGCGGCTCCTTCATCGGCGAGCCGTCTTTCGAGTTGACCAGCCAGCCGCACGGCAACCCGCCGATATTGTCGGCCGCCATATCCTGGCCGGTAAATACGGCGATCACCCCCGGCGCCGATTTCGCGGCGCTCGTGTCGATCGATTTGATGCAGGCGTTGGCGTGCGGGCTTCGGAGGATGTAGGCGTGGACCTGCCCGTGCCGGTTGATGTCGTCGGTATAGGTCCCCTGTCCGGTGAGGAACCGGTAATCCTCCTTGCGCCGGACCGGTTCGCCGATCTCTGCCATCGCCCTTACTCCGCCGCTGCCTTCTGCGCCCCGCGCATCGCCCCGGCCCCGGCTTTGATCGCCAGCACGATATTGTGATACCCGGTGCAGCGGCACAGATTGCCTTCGAGGTATTCGCGGATTTCGCGGTCGCTCGGGTCGGGGTTGTTTTTCACGAGATCGAGCGCGCTCATCACCATGCCGGGGGTGCAGAAGCCGCATTGCAGCGCGTGGTTGTCGCGGAAAGCCTCCTGCATCGGGTGCAGCTCGTCGCCGTTGGCGACGCCCTCGATGGTCAGGACGTTGGCGCCCTCCGCCTGCACCGCGAGCAACGTGCAGGATTTGACCGCCTCGCCGTTGACGTGGACGACACAGGCGCCGCATTGCGAGGTGTCGCAACCGACATGCGTGCCGGTGAGGCCCAGATGTTCGCGCAGGAGCTGCACGAGCAGGGTGCGCCCCTCGACCGTCGCCGACGCCGGCTTCCCGTTCACGGTCAGGCTCACCGTCTTCTGCATCGCACCCTCCTCATTGAATCCGCCGCCTGACCGCGGCGCCGCGGTCCCGCCTCGGCGGAGTTTCCTGCGCCTCCCGCACCGGGTCAAGCTGCGTTGCAATCGGGTAATGCCTAAGCTTGAATGTTTCCGGACAGCATCGCCATTCCGGCACGGACCGAAAGGCCGGGTCCGTCTTGTCGACCGTAGGGGTGATCTCGGACCCACCGGCGTCACGGCTTGACCGATGGGCAACCCACACCGCGATCATGCTATCGACTGCAATCACGATAGATTCCGTTTTCGCGGGCTGCGCCCACGCCCTGGAAGACGCCGTTACGATTGAAACCGATCTACTACTGCTCGCGCCCAGCTTGACCGCGTCGCGTTGCCGATTTAACATGGAGTTCCGCCGGAGATCCAGCTATCTGGCTTAAAACCAAATGGCCCCTTCCGAAAGGAGAACGCTCGTGTTCGCCGTGACCGTTCGCGTTCCCGATTCCGGTTCTTTGGCCGCACGGATGACGACCATGCGGCAATGGCTCGATCATCAACACATCGAGCCGGCGCTGTTTCGCTATATGAATGAGGTCGGCGATATTCGCGTACTGGTGGCTTTTCGGGCGGAAAGCGACGCGGTGGAATTCGCCGGCGCGTTCGACGGCGAGCTGACCGCCGCGGCCGCCGCCTGATCCTGGCGCCGCGCCGTCGGCCGCAACCCCGCCGGCCCGAACCCCGGCGGCATGGCTCGCATGCCGGGCGGTTGATGGGCGTCCGGTAATCTCCCGATTATCTGCTAGACTGATACATCGGCGCTCGCGAGGCGCGCGCAATGGCCCGCGGAGGAGGCGATGGACGGCTTGGCAGTGACGGGCGCAAACGCGGTCGTGGCGCCCCTCAATTTCATGGAGCCGATGGCCGAGCGGCCGTTCTCGTACAATTACGAGCCGCCGCCGGGGACGCCGCCGCGCAATACGCGGCCGGAGACGCACAAGGTCAGCATTGTCGATGCGCGCGACACTGCCGATCGTCTGTCGCTCGACCGCGAAGGGTTTGTGCTGCGGCGCCGGCCGAGCGCCGCGCGCGATTTGTACGACGAAGAGGAAATCCGCGCGGTCTATTACCCCGAATGCGAGCGGCTGATGCGCGAGGCGACCGGCGCGCGCCGTGTCGTCGCCTTCGACCACATCGTGCGCAACGCCGCGAAATCGGCCAAAGGCAACCAGATCAAGCTGCCGGCGAGCCGCGTGCACAACGACTATACGGCGAAATCGGCGCCGCAGCGGGTGCGCGACCTGATGGGGGTGGAAGCCGAGGACCTGCTGCGGCATCGTTTTGCGATTAACAATGTGTGGCGGCCGATCCGCGGGCCGCTTCTGCAATCGCCGCTGGCCTTGTGCGATGCGCAGAGCCTTGCCGATGAAAATCTGATCCCGTCCGAGCTGCGCTATCCCGACCGCATCGGCGAGACCTACGCGATCACCTACAACCCGGCGCAGCGCTGGTATTATTTTCCGAAGATGCAGGCCGACGAGGCGGTCCTGATACGCTGCTTCGACTCGGCGCGCGAGGGAGCGGCGCGATTTTCGGCGCACGGCGCGTTCGATGACCCGCACACCCCGCCCGACGCGCCGCCGCGCGAAAGCATCGAGGTCAGGACGCT
>DASUKH010000314.1:0-11687 GCA_036278835.1 Allostellaceae bacterium | reverse complement strand
TGCACCGCGGCGCCGTTATCGCCGACGGCACCCCCGAGGAGGTGCGGCAAGACAAAGAAGTGCAGGCGGCCTATCTCGGCGGGCTCGCCTGATGCTGGCGCTCGAAGCCCTCAACGCCCATTACGGCCCGAGCCACGTGCTGCAGGGCGTCGACCTCGAGGTGCCGGACGGCGCGATCGTGACGATCCTCGGCCGCAACGGGGTCGGCAAGACCACCACCGTGCGCACGGTCATGGGGCTGGTGCAGGCGAGTTCGGGCCGGGTCATGCTCGACGGCGCCGACATCGCCGGCTGGCCGCCGCACCGGGTGGCGCGCGCCGGGGTCGCCTACGTTCCGGAGGGGCGGCTGATTTTCCCCGATCTCAGCGTCGTCGAGAACATCCGGGTGGCCGAGCGGCGCCCGGCCCGGACGTGGCCGCTGCCGAGATTGTTCGAGCTGTTCCCGGCATTGCGCGAGCGCGCCGGCAACAAGGGGGCGCAGCTGTCGGGCGGCGAACAGCAGATGCTGGCAATCGCCCGGGCGCTGGTTAGCGACCCCAAGGTGGTGCTGCTCGACGAGCCGAGCCAGGGCTTGGCGCCGCTGGTGGTGCGCGAACTGGCCGGGGTGATCCGCCGCCTCTCGGCCGACGGGGTGACGATCCTCCTGGTCGAGCAGAACATGCGGCTCGCCGAGGAGGTCGCCGACCGCCTCGCAATCATGGTCAAGGGGCGGATCGTTTACAGCGCCGCCCCCGCCGCCTTCCGCGCCGAGGCCGAGACGATCCGCAGCCGCTATCTGACCGTCTGATGCGTTGAAGGGACCGCGCGCGCTGGCATAAACTCACGCCGCCACACCCGCACCCGCCAGCCCTATGAACCCAACCAACGGAGGAAGCATGCCCCCGCAACCGACCTCTCCAGCCCGCGAAGCCGTCCGCGCCATCGTGCCGAAGCTCGCCGAGATTTCCGACAAGGTGATCTATGCCGATGTCTGGGAGCGCCCCGGCCTGTCGCGGCGCGACCGCAGCCTGATCACGGTCGCAAGCCTCATCGCGCTCGGCCGCGAGAAGCAGCTCGAAGGCCATTTGCAGCGCGCCCTCGCCAACGGCGTCACCAAGGACGAGATCGGCGAGTTGATCACCCACCTCGCCTTCTACGCCGGCTGGCCCGCCGCCATGACCGCCGCCCTCGTCGCCAAGGACGTGTTCGAGAAGGGCTGACCAACCTTCGTTCGCGCCCGATATCCGTAGGATGGGCTTTTCCCGGCAAAGCCGGGAGAAGCCCATCAAACCGTGGCCGGCCGGTTCACTGCTGGTTCGGACCGCCGGCGCCCCGCCAGCATGCGGGCCGGAGGCCCGCGGTCCGCATCACGCCGCGTCGTGGAAGATGAGGCCGAGGGTGAAGCGGCGGCCGGCATGCAGCCGGCTGACGCCGTGGCGCATCGCCGCCCGGTAATAGCCGCGCGCGCCGCCGACCGGACGATGGTTGACGGCGAAGACCACCGCGTCGCCCTGCGCCAGCGGCACCACCTCGCCTTTCGACTGCATGCGCGGGCGCTGCTCGACCAGCAGGAATTCGCCGCCGGTGAAATCATTTTTCGGGTCGCTCAACAGCACCGTCGCCTGCAGCGGAAAGACCAGGTCGCCGTACAGGTCCTGGTGCAGGCAGTTGTAGTCGCCGGCCCCGTATTTGAGGATCAGCGGGGTCGGGCGGCACTGTCCGGCGGCGTGGCAGCGCGCGAGATACTCCTCAAGGCCCGCCGGGAAACGCGGATCGAGCCGCAACCGCTCGTTCCAGCGATTGGCGACCGGCGCCAGCCCGGCATAGAGCAGAGCGCGCAGCCGCGCCACCAGCGGCGGCAGCGGGTAGCGCAGGTACTTGTATTCGCCCTGCCCGAAATTGTGCCGTGCCATGACGACGCGCGAGCGGAACGCGGCGTCGTCCGGGTAGAGCGCGGCGAGCGCGGCGCATTCCCCGGCGTCAATCAGCCCGGGCAGGACGGCGTGGCCGCGCTCGTCGAGCGCCGACTGCGCCGCCGCCCAATCCGCCTCACTCGGCGGCTGCATCGCGTTCCGCCGCCGCCCGCTCGCGCGCCAGCAATTCGCGCTTGCGCTCGATGCCCCAGCGATAACCGGCCAGCGCGCCGTCGCTGCGCACCACCCGATGGCACGGCACCAGCACCGCCAGATCGTTGCCGGCGCAGGCCCGCGCCACCGCGCGGACCGCATTCGGCCGGCCGAGCGCGGCAGCGAGGTCGCGGTAGCTCGTGGTCCGCCCCAACGGGATCTTCTGCAAGGCCCGCCAGACCTGCGCCTGAAAGGCGGTGCCGCGAATATCGAGCGGCAGCTCCGGCTGCGCCTCGGGCCGGGTGATGAAGCCGACGATGCGCGCCGCCCACTCGGTGAGCGCGGCGTTCGCCTCGGCCAGGTCGGCGGCCGGAAAACGCCCCCGCAATCCTGCTTCGAGCGCCACCGGGTCGTCGCCGAGCGCGCTGTGGCAGACGCCGCGTTCCGTTGCGGCGACGATCGCATGGCCGAGCGGGGTGGCGACGATGGTGAAGCGGATCGTCTCCCCGTCGCCGCCGCGCCGGCATCTCCCGGGGGTCATGCCGAGACCGCTTGCCGCCTCGGCATAGGCCCGCGAGCTGGCGCCAAAACCGGCGGCATAGACCGATTGCGCGACGCTCTCGCCGGTCTCCAGCCGGGCGGCAAACTGTCCGAGCCGGTAGGCCCGGCCCCATTCGCCCGGCGTCGCGCCGGTCACCTGCTTGAACACCCGGTGAAAATGGAAGCGACTGAGACCGGCGGCGCCGGCCAGTTCGGCGAGGCTCGGCAGGCTGTCGCGGGCACGGATCAGCGCGCAGGCGCGATCGATTGCCGCGAGGTGCCGCGCCTCGGCCGACTCCTCTGCCGGGCGGCAGCGCTTGCACGGCCGAAAGCCGGCCGCCTCGGCGGCGGCGGGCGTATCGAAAAACGTCACGTTCTCGCGCCGCGGCGGCCGCGACGCGCAGCCCGGCCGGCAATAAATCCCGGTTGTCCGCACGGCATAGACGAAGGCGCCGTCGGCCCCCGGGTTGCGGGCCGCCACCACGGCCCAGCATTGTTCGCTATTCAGCATGGCCTCTCTCCCGATCAGCATGGTGCCAATCTGGGCGGGCGGCGGGAAGAGCGATACCCGGCGATTGCTTTTTCATCGCAACCATTCAGCGCCCGGAGCATCGGCGAAACGGATCCGGCGTCCGGCAGTGCCTGCGATCAACCGCCTCGCGCTACCGGCAACCGGCCCCGTCGGCCCGTGTTGGGATAGTGAGATGGGATGCAGACGGCCGCGCGAAGCGGCCGCCGGGACACAGGAGCGGAACCATGATGCAGGAGCAGTTGGCGCGGGTGATGGAACGCCTGCGCGAATTATGGCGCGAGGCCTTCCCCGAAATCGCGGCGGGGACACGGCAGCGGATTTACCTGCGTATCCCGACGCGGCGATCGAACCCGCCGCGGCGATAGATGTTCATACGAGGGGTGATGCCGGCAGACGGGAGCGTGACCGGCCGTGAGGCGCAGGCGATGGTCGAGGAAATTTCTGAACAGCTGGCGTTGACCGCACGAAGCTTGCGCGAGCAGGCGGCCCGCTGCCGCCGTCTGGCGCGGCAGATCAACGACCGGCAGGCAGTGCGCGCGCTGCTCGATCTTGCCGATGAATTGGAGCAGCAGGCGGAACAAGACCGTCAGGCCGCCGAGGGCCGCCTGTCGAAACTGCCTGCCAACCCCGAGCCAGTGGACTGAAGGTGCGGGCGCCGGTCATCCGCGGCGCAGGCGGATGACTTTAGCGGTGTCGGCCGGGCGCCGCAGCGCGCCGCGCACCGCTTCCTGCAGCTCGCTGAATCGGAACGGCTTCTTGACGACCGGCTCGCCCGCGGTCACGAGGTCAGCGCCTCCGATATCGGCATATCCGGTGATATAAAGGGCGCGCTGCGCCGGCCAGCGTTCGCGGGCGCGCCTCACCGTCTCGACCCCGCTCATCCCCGGCATCGCCACATCGACGACGATCAGGTCGTAAACTTCGCCGCGCTCCAACGCGGCCAGCGCGGCCGGCCCGCCAACGACGTCGGCCACCCCATAGCCGGCTTCGCGGAGCATCTGCACGGTGATCTCGCGCACCCCGGGGTCGTCATCGACCACCAGGATGCGGGCTCCCCGCGCCCGCGCAGCGGAGCGCTCGCGGCTTTGCTGCACTGCGGCCTCGGCAGCGGCGGCGCGCGGCAGATAAAGATGAACGGCGGTGCCGTCATCCGGCCGGCTCTCGATGCGCAGGGCGCCGTCCGATTGCCGCACCATGCCGTAAACCTGGCTGAGCCCCAGGCCCGATCCCTTGCCGGGGTCCTTGGTGGTAAAGAACGGCTCGACCGCCGAGCGCAGCACCTCCTCACTCATTCCGGTGCCGGTGTCGCGCACCGAGACGCAGACGCAATCCCGGCCGTCGAGTTCGCGCGGCAACGCGCCGTCGGCACCGTCGAGGTTGCGGGTTTCGATCGTCAGGGTGCCGCCGAGCGGCATCGCGTCGCGGGCATTGATCGCCAGATTGAGGATCGCAATCTCGATCTGGGTCGGATCGACGAGAGCCGGCCATATATCCGGCTCCAACTCGCTCCTGACCTTGACCGTGCTGCCGATCGTGCGGGCCAGCATGTCGCCCATCTCGCTGATCACCGCATTGAGATTGACGGCGCGCGGCTGCAAATGCTGGCGGCGCGAGAACGCCAGCAATTGCTCAGTCAGCCGCGCCCCGTTCTCGGCCGCACGCTGCGCCGCCTGGACGTGGCGCGCCGCCGCCGGATCGGCCCCGGCGCGGGTGTGCAGCAATTCGAGATTGCCGATGATCGCGGTCAGGAGATTGTTGAAGTCGTGCGCGATGCCGCCGGTCAGATGCCCGACCGCCTCCATCTTCTGCGCCTGCCGCAATTGCTGCTCGATCGCCTCGCGCTCGGTGATGTCGCGAGCGGTCGACATGATCAGCCAGTCGCCGTCCGATTTCTCCGGGACGCGCACGAACATCACATCGATCGACCGGGCAACCCCGGCCAGAATGCGGCGCGCGGTATAGCGCTGGTTCTCGCCGGTCGCGACGCAGGCGCGCATATAACTCAGCGGCAAAGCCGACTGCTCGGGACCGAGAATGTCCTCAACCGCCCGCCCGATCACCTCGCCGCGGCCAAGCCCGTAGGCGCGCTCCGTCGCGTGGTTCAAATCCTCGTAGAGAAAGCGACCGTCCTTGGCGGCGCGGAACAGCGTCTGCCAATCGGGCGAGTTGTCGAAAATGGCCTGAATCTGGGCACGGCTGGCGTCGAGCTGGCGAGCCCGCTGCTCGGCCAGCTGTTCGAGGCGTTCGTTCAGCTCGCGGAGCCGGCGCTCGCTGTCGCGCACCGCCGCCTCGGCCGCCTGCTCGCGAAAACGCCGCGCCGAGCTATCGATCGTGATCCCCAGCATCCGGGTGGGGCGGCCGTCGGCATCGGCCTCGACCCGGCCGAGAAACACCAGCCAGCGCACCCTGCCGTCGGGCCAGACAATCCGGAACTCCAAGCGCATCGCGCCGGGCCGGGTGCGGAAGTGGTCGAACCCGGCCGCGACCCGCGCACGATCCTCGGCATGAGCGACGCCAAGCAATGCCGGGTAGAGATCGAGTTCGGCGCGGTATTCCACGCCCATATTGCGGAACATCTGCGTCGACCAGCGCATGCGGCCGCCTGCGAGATCCCACTCCCAGGTGCCAATCTCCCCGGCTTCGAGCGCCGCGAGCCGGGAGTGCTCCTCCAGCCCCATCCCATGTTCATCCGACAGAGGCTGCCTCAGCTGCGGCCCGTCACGCCCATCCACCCTGTTTTTCCTTTGCTTCGGGTGTTGCGAATAACGCCATCGTGGTCGTTTCGTTCCGCTCGAGGCCCCTGTGTTTCCGACAAAAAGCCCACAGGCGCCAGGATGAATCAGCGGCGTTGCGTCCGGCAGCGAAGCGGCCGATGCTGATGCAACGGCCGGGGAACGGGGATGCTGACCAGGGAAATCCTGTTCGGGATGAACGTGCTGACCTTGATCGGCTTCGCGCTGATGGGGATCGGGCTGACCTTTACCCGGCAGCGGGCAATGCGCGCGCCGCTCGCCTTCGCCCTGATGGGAACAGGCACCGCCCTGGTGTTTTTCGGCCTTTACGCCGGCCCGCCCGCGAGCTCCTGAGCCGGCCTTTAAACCTGGAGGGGATTTGATGGCAGACCTGTCGCAGATCGTTGAGCCGGGCGAGCCACAGCGCATCGCCGGCGGTTTCGTCTTTACCGAGGGACCGCTGTGGCACCCCGAAGGCTTCTATTATTTTGTCGATGTGCGGAAGAGCCGGTTCTACCGCCTGCGGCCGGGCGGCACCGCCGAATTGCTGCGCGAGAATACCGGCGAGGGCAACGGCACGACATTCGATCCGCAGGGAAGGCTGGTCATTTGCGAAGGCGCCAACCGGCGGCTGACCCGCTGGCCGGCGGATGGGCGGTTCGCGTCCTCGGAGGTTCTGGTCGATGGCTTCGAGGAGAAGCGCCTCAACCGGCCGAACGACGTCGCCTGCAAGTCCGATGGCAGCCTCTATTTCACCGACCCCGGCTACCGGGTGCCGATCGCGAAGCGCGAGCAGGAGACGGCGGCGGTTTATCGGGTGAAGCCGGACGGCGCGGTGTCCAAAATCGCCGATGTCGAATACCCGAACGGCCTCGCCTTCTCGCCCGACGAGCGGGTGCTGTACGTCGCCAATACCCGGTTCACGATGTACATCCACGCGATCGAGCTCGACGGCGACGGCAACATGCTGCGCCGGCGGATTTTCGCCGACATGTCGTCCGACGAGACCGAAGGGGTGCCGGACGGCATGAAGGTCGATGCCGCGGGCCGGGTCTATTGCACGGGGCCCGGCGGCACCTGGGTGTTCGCGCCGAGCGGCGAGAAGCTCGGGGTGATCAAAACGCCGGAGGTGCCGGCCAATCTGTGCTTTGGCGGCCCGGACATGAAGACGCTGTTTTTCACCGGCCGCACCTCGATCTACACGCTGCGCGCCCGGACGCCGGGCCTCCCCGGCCACCCGTTCCGCGGACGCTAGCCAGGGGCGGGCATGCGAACCGGCGCCGAATACCGCGACACCTTGCGCCACGACGGACGTCGGGTGTGGGTGCTCGGCGAGGGGTTGGTCGAGGACGTGACGACCCACCCGGCGACCGCCGCGATGGTCGCGGAATATGTCGCCTGGTACGACCGCCACCGCGACCCCGAATGGCGGGACGTGCTGTTCGCGCCCCCGACACCGGACGGTTCGCGCCTCCCCTGGGCATTCACGGTGCCAAAGACCGCCGGCGACCTCGTCGGGATGGGCCGGTCGTTTGCGAAAACCACCTTCCTCTCGGCCGGCAACATCACCCATACCCCGGCCTACGGCCATCTGATCGCGATGGGCGTCCAGACCGCGGTGCAGGAGCGCGGGGTCTCGACCGCCCAGATCGATGCCGCAGAAACCTATCGCGCCGAGATCGCCCGCACCGGCCGGTTCCTCACGTTTTGCGGCGGGGCGGCGCCGATCGGGCTGCGCCTGCGGCCGGATCCGACAGAGCGCGCCGCGTTGCGCATCCTGCGCGAGAGCGATGCCGGGGTGGTGCTGAGCGGCCGGGTCGGCATGCACACCAGCCCGGCTTTCGCCGAGGACGTCTATGTCGGTGCGCTCAACGGGGTCACGATCGGCGAGCATCACGCGAGCTTTGTCGTGCCGGTCGCGGCACAAGGCGTGACGACGGTGTGCCGCCGCATTGCGGCGCGCGACAGCGGCCGTTTCGCGGCGCCGCTGACGACCCGGTTCGACGAGCTCGACGGGCAGTTGTGGCTGGACGAGGTCGCGATCCCGTGGGAGCGGGTGTTTCTGGTCGAGCCGTCGCCGGAGCCGATCGCCACCTGGCTGCTGTGGCATCACCTCTACGGCTGGCTCGCCAAGGCCGAGGTGACGCTCGGCCTGGCGCTGGCCCTGGCCGACGCGATCGGCCTCAGGGAGCATCCGCCGACCGTCGATTACATCGTCGATCTGGTCGAGGCGGTGCAGACCGCGCGCGCCTGCCTCACCGCCGCCGAGCGCGATCCGGCCTTCACGGTCGGCGGCAATTGTCATGCCAACCACGTCCACCTGCTGCCGGGCGGCATCGCGCTGATGAAGGCGCGCCAGCGCATGGCCGAGATATTGCGCGCGATCCCGGGGTCGTCGCTGGTGGTCGCGCCGACCGACCGCGACCTCGCGGACCCGCGGATCGCGGCGGCGCTGGAGGACAGCTTCGGCGGCGGCGGCTATACCGCGGCGCAGCGTTCCGCGCTGTTGCAGCTCGCCGCCGATCATGTCTCTTCGGCGCTCGACGGACGCGAGTCGGCCTTCGAGCTGCACGCCAGCGGCGGCGTCCCGACCTGGCGCGGCCGCCTGCGTCGGCGCTTCCCGGATTACAACGAACTGGCCAACGCGGTCTTGCAGCTGATCGAAATGCCGATGCCACCGATCGATGTCGGCGGCATCCCGGAAGCCCCGCTCGCGCCCCGCCGCACCAACGCCCCGCCGCAGAAATCCTGATACGTCGGTAAGAAGCGAATCCCCTATTTTCGCATTCCCAGCGGAAGCCGGGACCCATCCGTGATGCTGAACCATGGGTCCCGGCTTCCGCCGGGAATGCGGGATTTTGGAGCACGATTTGGCTTGTCCGCAGGTGCGGCGAGGGGCAATCCTTATCGCGAGGCTCCGCGGGAGGCAGGGATGCCGAGGCAATACAGGCTGATGTCGGCGGACGGGCATCTCGAAGTGCCGCCTGAGCGGTGGATTCACCGGGTGCCGGAAAAACACCGCGAGCGGGCGCCGCACACGGTCAAGCTCCCAGACGGCGGCGACGCCCTGATGATCGAGGGGCAGCCGCTGCTCGAAGCCAATTTCCTCGATTTGCGCGCCGGCCGCGCCGCCGGCACCTGGCAGCCGTTCGGCCTCAAGGTCGCCGACGCCGCCGGCACCGGGTCCGCCGAGCAGCGGGTGCGGGAGCAGGACCAGGACGGGCTCGACGCCGAGGTTTTGTTCGCCGCCATGGTCGCCGGCCCGGTGTTCTGGCGCAACATCGCGCACGACGAGGTCTATAAGGCGGTGATCCGCGGCTACAACGACTGGCTCGGGGAGGAATACTGCGCGGTGGCGCCGGATCGCCTGATTGGCATGGGGGTCATTCCGATCACCAATGTCGAGGATGCGATCGCCGAGATGGCGCATTGCAAAAAGCTTGGCCTTAAGGGCGTGCTGCTCGGCGCGCTGCCAAACGCCAAGGGCTACCCGACTCCGGAGGACGACCGCTTCTGGGCCGCTGCGCTCGATCTCGACATGCCGGTGACCGTGCACGTCCAGCTCTACCGCACCGGCCCGCGCGCCAGCCAGCCGACGTTCAAGTACCCGAAGGAGGACCCGGCGGTAATGCAGCGGCTGCGCCGGCCGTTCCTCGAATGGCTGTGCAATTTCGGCCTGCCGCCGTCAGTCAGCATCGCGCAACTGGTGCTGGCCGGCGTGTTTGAGCGCTTTCCAAAATTGAAGGTGTTCTTCGCCGAGACCCGGCTGGGCTGGGTCCCGTTCTGGCTGGAGCACATGGATTTGTGGTACCAGCGCCATCTTGGCTGGGCCGAGGAATATCTCGGCTTCCAGGCGCTCAAGGAACCGCCGAGCCATTACGTCCGCGAGAACATCTATTTTACCGTGCAGTACGAGCGCGTGGCGGTCGAGGAGCGCCACCATGTCGGGGTCGATCGCATCATGTTCGCGACCGATTTTCCGCATATCGAGAACGAATGGCCGAACTCGCGGCCGCTGATCGACAAGATCTACGCCGACGTGCCGGCCGCCGAGCGCGACAAGATCTGGGCCGGCAACGCGGTCCGGTTTTTCAAGCTCGATGCGGCCTGACGGCGGATAAGCCTCGACGCCGCGCAAGAGGCGGGCAGCGCGGCCAGCGGTTTGCCTAAAAAAAAGGCGGCCCCGGCGCCCCTCTCGCGGCGTGGGGTTGGCATGGATTATGCTGCACTTGATGCGGCGTCGGCGCCGGGGAGAATGGGACCGATGAAGAAGGTCGAAGCAATCATCAAGCCCTTCAAGCTCGACGAGGTGAAGGAGGCGCTCCACGAAGTCGGCATCCAGGGCATCACGGTGCTCGAGGCCAAGGGTTTCGGGCGGCAGAAAGGTCACACCGAACTCTATCGCGGCGCCGAGTACGTCGTCGATTTCCTGCCCAAAGTGAAGCTCGAGGTCGTCGTGCCCGACGGCCAGGCGGAGCGGGTGGTCGAGGCGATCGCCAACGCCGCCCAGACCGGGCGCATCGGTGACGGCAAGATCTTCGTCTCGACGATCGACACCGCCCTGCGCATCCGCACCGGCGAAAAGGACGACGCGGCGATCTAGTTTTTTCTCCCCCTACCGCTTGCGGGAGGGGGTCGGGGGTGGGTCAGTCCATCTCCTAATACACACCCACCCCTAGCCCCTCCCGCACGCGGGAGGGGGACTTGAAGGAAAGAATACCATGCCCAGCGCAAAGGACATCGTGAAGCGGATCGAGGACGAGGAGATCGAATGGGTCGACCTTCGCTTCACCGATCCGAAAGGCAAATGGCAGCACCTGTCGATGGTCGCGAGCGTGCTCGATGAGGACCAGCTCGAGGAAGGGCTGATGTTCGACGGCTCGTCGATCGCCGGCTGGAAGGCGATCAACGAAAGCGACATGATCCTCAAGCCCGACCTCGAGGCGGTTTACATCGACCCCTTCAGCGCAACGCCGATGATGGTCGTGTTCTGCGACATCGTCGAGCCGTCGACCGGCGACTGGTACGGGCGTGACCCGCGCACCACCGCCAAGCGCGCCGAGAACTTCCTCAAGACCACCGGCATCGGCGACACCGTGTATGTCGGCCCCGAAGCCGAGTTCTTCATGTTCGACGACGTGCGTTTCGAGGACGGCTACGCCGGCTCCGGCTTCCAGCTCGACGACATCGAGCTGCCGACCAACACCGGGGTCGAGATCGAGGGCGGCAACCTGGCCCACCGTCCGCGCGCCAAGGGCGGCTACTTCCCGGTCGCCCCGGTCGACAGCGCGATGGACATTCGCGGCGAGATGGTCAGCACGATGATCGAGATGGGTCTCAACTGCGACAAGCACCACCACGAGGTGGCCGCCGCGCAGCACGAGCTCGGCCTGACCTTCGACACCCTGGTCAAGACCGCCGACCACATGCAGATCTACAAGTACGTCGTGCACCAGGTCGCCCACGCCTATGGCAAGACCGCGACCTTCATGCCCAAGCCGATCGCCAGGGACAACGGCAGCGGCATGCACACGCACTTCTCCATCTGGAAAGGCGGCAAGCCTTTGTTCGCCGGCAACGGCTATGCGGGCCTGAGCGAAATGGCGCTCTATTTCATCGGCGGTGTGATCAAGCACGCGCGCGCGCTGAACGCCTTCACCAACCCGACGACCAACAGCTACAAGCGGCTGGTTCCCGGCTTCGAGGCGCCGGTGCTGCTGGCCTATTCGGCGCGCAACCGCTCGGCCTCGTGCCGCATCCCTTACGGGACGGGCGAGAAGGCCAAGCGGGTCGAGTTCCGCTTCCCCGACGCGCTCGCCAACCCCTACCTCGCCTATG
>DASUKH010000313.1:0-27905 GCA_036278835.1 Allostellaceae bacterium | reverse complement strand
GGTCGTCCACAGATGCGGCCCGCGAAACGCCGAGAACAGATGGCTGATGCCGATCTGCGAGCGCTGCGCCTGCGTGGCATGGAAGATTTCGGATTCGCCAAGATCGCGGCGGATCCAGAAGACCAGCAGAGCCGGCAGGATGCCGATCCAGAAGAGGACCCGCCATGCGGTCGCCTCCGGCAGGAATGAGTAGAGGAGCGTATAAACAAGAGCGCCTGCGCCCCAGCCGATTGCCCAGCCGGTCTGCACGATCCCGACCCCACGGCCGCGATACTTGTCGCGAATCACTTCGCCCATCAGCACCGCACCGGCCGCCCATTCGCCGCCGAAGCCGAACCCGTGTAACGCGCGCAGGATGAAAAGCTGCTCGAAATTTTGGGCGAAGGCGCAAAAAAACGTAAAAAACGAATACCACAGGATCGTGATCTGCAGCATCTTCACCCGGCCGAACCGGTCTGCCAGCGTGCCGCTGAACCAGCCGCCGAGCGACGAGATCAGCAGCGTCACGGTGCCGATCAGCCCGGCCTCGCCGCGCGAAATCCCCCAGACCGCGATGATTGTCGGGATCACGAAGCTGTACATCTGGACGTCGAAAGCGTCGAGCGACCAGCCGCCGAAGCAGGCTCCCATCGTCTGACGTTCTTTGCTGTTCAGCTCGCGCAACCAACCGAACATGGCGCCGTCTCCCAACCGTTTGTATTGGCGCCGCCAGTGCGGCCCCCTTGTCGCGAGATTTTGGCGGGTTTTCCCGTGGCAAGCCATGCCGCTGAGACATGGCAGCCCGGCGGTCCGTACTTGCGAACCGCGCCGCGGTCCGGGCGCGACGCACCCGGCGCCCGCTAATAGGGCAGAGCCGGCTTTTTGCGGCGGTCGGCCGTTCCCTCCGAGGAAATGGCCGGGTCGGTCGAGAGCGGTGCCGGCCGGCCGGCCGGCCATGTCTTGCCGATGATTCGGGTGAGGCGCCGTTGAATCAGGCGAATCGCCGCAAAACCCACCTGCAGCGGGACCGCGAAGGCCGCGACCCCGATCGCGAAAAGCAGGAATTTTCCGCCGAGCGACGGCGAGCGATCGGCATAGCGCAGGATGATCGAAATACCCTCGGGCACGCCGATCGCGGTCGCCGCCCCCGAGGACATCACCAGAACGAAAAACGCGCGCACCACGTTCGGCAGAAACAAGAGGGCCCCGAGCGGCGAACCGCGCCGCAGCTGCTGCAACGCGTCGGTCCCGCTGTCGCAGACGTAAGCCGCGGAATACGGCACCAGCGACAGGGCGACCGTCATGATCCCGGACAGCGGCGATGCGCTGCCAAACAGGCCCATGCCGCGCGGCAGCGTGTTCAGCAGAAAGAACATCACGACGAAAGTCGGCGCCGCCCGCATCAGCCCGACGATCCCGGCCGCCGACCGCCCGCCGACGCCGCCACGCAGGCGCAATGCCGCAAGCGCGAGGCCGAGCGCGAGACCGGCGGCGATCGCAATGCCGGCGATCTCGAAATTGACGGCGATGCCCGCCAGCAATTGGCGCAGGAAATCCCCGAAATTTTTGACGGCCGGGGTCATGTGGCGGCGTGGCTGCGTTCGAGGTAGGCACGAAAGCTGTCGCATAGCCGCACGACGACGATCACCACCGCGATGTAGAAGACCAGCAGCAGCGAATAGGTGGTTGCGCGCCCGCTCGAAAAGGCAGTGATGTCGGTGAGCGAACTCAACAGCTCGGGGGCTCCGATAAAGCTCGCGATCGGGGTGCCCTTGGCGGCGTTGACCAGGAACGCCATGATCTGCGTCGCCGAGCGGCTCAGCGCGCGCGAATAGAGCGCGAGGCCGCCGACCGGCGCCGCCTCATGCTCGGCCCGCAGCGTCGCCAAGGCTTCCGAGATCGCCTGTCCGGCGTTGCTGCCGTTGGCGAGGCCCAATGCCAGGATCGCGGCGGCGATGGCGAGCGTCGCCGAATAGGTGAAGACGGCGTGCACCAGCGCCGCCGCCATCACCAGGGTCAGAATGATCGGCGACGATTGCAGCACCACGGTGATCGCGCGCGCGGGCCATCTCAGCACGCGAAACGGCGAACCGAGCGCCGCGCCGAACAGCAGCGCGAAGAACAGCGTCGCGGCAAGCGCACCGGCCACCAACACCAGCGAATTGACGATGCCGTCGAGAAACAGTGTCCACGCCGGCATCGTCTTCAGCATCGGCAGGAGCAGATCGATGCCGCTCCACGAGTTCAGCCAATTCTCGAAGGCGTTGACCTGCGGCGCAAAGGATGTCGGCTGCAGTTCGACATTGAGCGGCGGCAGGATGCAGGCCGGGTTGCTGCTGCCGTCAGCGGTGTTGCATTCGGGGCGTTGCCAAACCGCCTGCTCATGCTCAAGAAATCCGGTCTGGATATGGTGGGCGCGGGCAAGCCGAAGAAACACCCCGTCGCGGTGGAAAATCTGGCTGATCAGGTCGAGCACCCGGCCGAGCTCACGGCTGCCGTCGCGCGGCACCGCCATGCCCCAGGGGACCTGGGCAAACCCGAATTTCGCAATAAACCGCCGGGCGAAATCAGGCTTGGTGAAATAATACGCGAAAAAACTGTCGTCCTGCGCCGCCAGAAAGCAGGTCTGGTCGCGCAGATGCTCGGGCAGCACGCCGGCATCGTCAAACAGCATCAGCCGGGCGCCGTGCGCGATCAGCTCGGCGTTCGAATAGTTGCCGATCGTGGCGCAGACCGTGCGCCCGGCGATATCCTTCCAGTTGGAGATCGGCAGGTCGCGCGGTCCGACCAGGATCGTCTCCGACTGGTAATAATGCGGCCGCACGAAGAGCGCCTGCCCGTCGCGCTGCGTGTTGTGCCCCATCGTGGCGATCGTCACATCGACGTTGCCCTCGGCCAGCATCGAAATCCGGGTCGCCGCCTTGACCCCCTCGAATGCGGCGTTCACCCCGAGCCGCTTGGCGATCGCCCAGGCGACGTCGATCTCGAACCCGTGTCGCGCCCCGCCGATCCTGTCGGCAAACAGCGGGTAGGAATTGCGGACCCCGACCCGGATGCGGCCCGTGCAGAGGATGCGCACCAGCCCGTCGATACCGGGGTTCCCGCAATCCTTGGGGACCGCCGCATGCGCCGCCGCCAATTCCTGCGCCAGCGCGGCGTCGGGCGAGCGCTCCCCGGCCGCTCGCGCCGGCAGGACGGCCACAAGAAGCAGCGTTGCCAGCGCGGCGAGGCCGGCAAAGAACCGCGGCCGCGCGAGCATCGAACGGGTCAACCGCATGTCAGGCAAGGCCCGCCTCGGAGCCGATTTCGACGATATGCAAATCGGCGAAGGCGTAGGAGCCGTAGCGGTGGATCGAGCGCGCCGCCTCGTCGCGCAGCACCGCCGGGGGCATCAGATCGAGCTTCTCCGCGCCGATATGCACCAGCACGGTGGTCGCGATGCGAAACGCGAGACCGCACCCTTCGACGATCTTGCGCGACCGCGCGAGGCTGACGAACCCGTTATGGGTGATGACGGCGCGGCCGCCGGGCGCGAGATGCGAGGGCAGCGCCTCGAGAAACGGGTCCAGCAAGGCCCGTCCGCCGAGGCCGCCCGCGCTCCATGTCAACAGGCGGCCGGGCATTGCGGCGGTCTCGGTCGGAAATTGCGGCAGGTTGGCAGCGATCAGATCGAAGCGCCGCCCGCGCACCGGCTGCCACATATCGCCATGATGAAAGGAGGCCTTGTCGCCGAAGCCGAGCTCGCCGAGCAGCAGCGCGCCCGATTCGACGGCGTCGTTCTCGATATCGACGCCGCACAAGGAGGCCGCCCCCATGTCCGCCAGGGCGGCGAGCACGACACCGCTGCCGGACCCGATCTCCAGCACCGCGGCGCCGCGCACCCATTTGGCACGGGCCCGCAGTGCCTGGATCAAGGCGGCCGTATATTCGCTCGGGCGCAGCACCGCAGGCGGGCCGGCGCAACCGCGCCGACGCCCCCCTTCCGGGTGCGCCGCCCGAGGAGCCGCGGCGAGCGCCGGCGCGGCGACGGCGCCAACGGAGCGGTGATCATTCGACATTTTGCACCGAGCCGCTGGTTTCGAGCCTGCGCACGAGTTCGACCGTGACACGATCTTGCGGAAACTCGTTAAGAATTTCCTGATAGCGGGTCATCGCCAGCGCAAAATCCTCCTGGATCAGCGCCGAATAGGCGAGGCGGCTCAGCTTCGACAGTCGCAGCGCAGCCGGATCCGGCTCAAGTTGCGGTTCCGCGCCGAACGCCCCCAGCACCTCGTAGACCGGGATTTTCGTGCGTCTTCCCTTGACGACGACATCATCGATCGGGCGGACGCAAAGGCGCTCGCCGGCTTCCCGGTAAACGCTGTGGCTGATGCAGATACGCGTCCCGTAATCCTTGTTCAGCCCCTCGAGCCGGGAGGCGACGTTGACGCCATCGCCGATCACCGTGTAGCTCATGCGCTCCGTCGAGCCTATGTTGCCGACGATCACCGCGTCGCTGTGAATCCCGATCCGCAGGTTGAGCGTCGGCAAACCCTGTGCGGTCCAGCTCTCGTTCAACTCCCGCATCCCGCGATCGATGCGCAAGGCGGCGAGGCAGGCGCGCCAGGCGTGGTCGTCGAGCAGGTTCGGGGCGCCCCAGAACGCCATGACCCCGTCGCCGATGAATTTGTCGATCGTCCCCGCCTCGGCGTTTACCGCCCTGGTGACGAGTTCGAGATAGGCCGACACCCGGACCATCAGGTCCTGCGAGGGAATTTCCTCCGACAGCGTCGAGAATGCCTCGAGATCGGAAAAGAAAATCGTCAGGAAGCGGCTGCGGCCGCCGAGCTTGAATTTCTGATCCGAGGTCAGGAGCTGTTTGACGAGGCCGACCGGCACGTAGGCGGAAAACGAGGCGATCGTCGAATCGAGCGTCTCGATCGCGTTCGACAGCACCGCCACTTCCTGAATCCGCGAGCGGACGGGCGGCATCTCGTTTCGCGTCAGGCTCTGAATTTTGCGGACCTTGACGGCAAGCGTCTCCAACGGCGACGAAATCACCATCGACAAAAAATAGATGATCAGTATCTCAAGGACTATTGCGCTCACCCCGAATAGCAACAACCGCGTGTTGTTCCTATCGAACGGGCCGGTGAAATCCCGCAATGGCGTAATGATGAAAAGCTGCCAGCTTTTGCCGAACTGAAACGGCAGCTGCGACAGGCTGGCGATATAATCCTGACCGTCGTGGGAGAAGGTGAATAATTCGTCGCTGCGTTGGCGCGGTCGCGAGCTGAACGCGATCGCCGGCATCTCATTCGGCAGGGAGTTGATGTTCTGCAGCTCGACCTTGCCGTTGTCGCGCCGGTAGGTCCGTGCGATTTCGGAGTTGGCGAGAACCCCGCCGCCGCTGTCGAGGATATAGCTGAGCGTGCCCGGGCTGATCTTGTGGGCGGCAAGATATTTTGAAAGCCCGTCCAACGTGATGTCGGCCGCGGCAACGCCGGCGACCGTGCCGTTGGCGTAAAACGGGGCGGCCACGGTGAACCCGATCAGGTCCAGCACCGCGAACGGTTCCGGGTCGGTTACGACCAGCGAGCCGTTCTCCGCGGCCATCTTGTACCAGAAGCGCTGCCGCGGATCGTAATGCGTTGCCGCCTGCGAGTGCCCGACCTCCTTCTCGGCCGCATCGAGAAAGGCATAATGGTCGGTCGCGGCTTCCGCCGAACCGGTGGGATCGATCCAGCGATACGCATAATGCACGCCCTTCGGCGGTAGCGTTCCTTGCACAGCGATGGCGGGATTGATGCGCCTTGCCTGCCGGAACGAGCCGTCGTTCAGCCCGGCGTAAACGCTGATGATCGTGTCGCTGTGGCGCAGCGCGCTCAACAGGTATTTCAGCGACCGGTTGTCCGCATAGAACCCCGGCTCTTCGCCGCCAACGATCGCCGCGCTTCGCACCAGCGACTTGATCGGGTCGAAGGCGTTCCTGATATTGTCGATCGTATCGGCGCGAAACCGCTCGACCAGCCGGGCCGCATTGGCGCGGGCGATCGCCTCGTTGGAGAGATAATTGACGACGACGATGGCCGAGAAGACCGGCACCGTGAGAATAACGAACATCGCCAGGATGCTCGGCCGCAACCGCACGGTCGGGAACAGCGGCAACCTCATGCGCAGACTGCTCCCGCCCGCCCCGGCTGCAACGAGGCGGGCCGGCATCGGGGCTCAAATCGCGCGAGAGGCATTGCGGCGCCGCTCCTGGTGGGTGCCGGGCCAGCCGCTCATCCTTTCATCTGCCGCGACTTGCGGCAACACGGTTTTCCATTCTCCGCGGGATTTTCCGGCGCCGGGCAGCCCCGCCGGCCCTGCGGCCGGCATCGCTTCCGCGGCCTGATGAGACGCGATGCGGCGCGTGCCCGGCTTGCCCGTCAGCCGTCCGGGTTGCGGTGGGTTGACGCGGCTCTCGCCTTTGCCGTAGGGCTGGATCGATCGAGAGGCCGGAGGAGGGCAGCGCGATGAAGCTGATGTGGTTCCACCTGATGCCGTACACCGAGCTTCCCGACGATTTCCGCGAGAAGCACCCGTCGGTGTGGGTCGATATCCACTCGTCGCTGTTCGACCCGCGGCGCGCCCATCACATGTACAATGATTTCATGGACGAGCTCGAGTACGCGTCGGAGTGCGGGTTCGATGCGGTGTGCGTCAACGAGCACCATTCCAACGGCTATGGGCTGATGCCGTCGCCCAATTTGATCGCCTCGTCCCTGGCGCGGCGCACGACCGATACGGCGATCTGCGTCATGGGCAATTCGCTGGCGCTCTATAACCCGCCGACCCGGGTGGCGGAAGAATTCGCGATGATCGACGTGATCTCGGGCGGGCGCCTCATTGCCGGGTTCCCGGTCGGCACGCCGATGGACACCTGCTTTGCCTACGGCCAGAACCCGTCGATGCTGCGCGATCGCTATCTCGAGGCGCACGATTTGGTGATGCGCGCCTGGACCGAGCGCGACACCTTTGCCTTCAACGGCCGCTACAATCAGCAGCGCTACATCAATATCTGGCCGCGCCCGGTGCAGAAGCCGCACCCGCCGGTATGGATCCCGGGCGGCGGCTCGGTCGAGACATGGCAGTGGTGCGCCCGGATGGACTACGTCTATGCCTACCTGAGCTATTTCGGGTTCAAAGAAGGCCAGGCGACGATGAGCGGCTTCTGGGAGGAGATGAAGCGGCTCGGCAAGGATATGAACCCGTACCGCGCCGGCTTTCTGCAGTTCGTCGGGGTCGCCGAGAGCCGCGAGAAGGCAATGGAATTGTACCGGGAGCCGGCCGAGTATTTTTACGGCCGCTGCCTCCGGGTCGACCCGCGCTGGGCAATGCCGCCCGGCTACATTACCGAGGCGACGCAGCGCGCCGGCATCCAGGGACAGGTCGGCCGCGCCGCCAGCCTCGACGCCCGCCAGAAGGCGCGGGCGACGACCCGGATGGAGGACATCGTCGAGCGCGGCTATGTCATCATCGGCTCGCCCGACGAGGTCGTCGAGCAACTGACCGACGTGGCGACGACGCTCAACGTCGGGCATTTGATGATGCTGCTGCAATTCGGCAGCATGGGAAAAGACCTCGCCAAGTACAACACCAAGCTGTTCGCGGAAAAGGTCATGCCGAAATTGCAGAGCCTCTTCTCCGAATGGGAGGACAAATGGTGGCCGGCGCCGATGGCGGCGGACGAGCGCGCCGCCCCGGCGGCCTTCCGGCCAACCGTGATGGCGGCGGAGTAACCTGCCGCTCGATCCTCATACCGTCATGCCCGGCCTTGTGCCGGGCATCCCCGTTCACGTGGATGGCCGGGACAAGCCCGGCCAGGACGAAGCGAACGATTCCATCCGTTCCGGGGCGCCGCGCGGCTCCCCCGGACCCAACATGGCCCGGGGTCGCTTCACGGAGCCTTGGCGTGCTACCCGCCCGGCAACGGGTCGGGGGCTTCGAGGCCGCTCGGACGGCCCGAAGGCGGCACCGAACTGCGCCGGCCCGGCCTGTCCTCCGGCGCGGGGACCGGCGGCGGCCCCGACCCGGTATCGCGCACGATCCGCTCGCCTTTGATGATCCGGCGGATTTCGTCGGCCGACAGCGTCTCGTATTCGAGAAGTCCCTTGGCGAGCGCGTGCAGTTCGTCGAAATGGCTGGTCAGGATGTCGCGCGCGGTGTGCTCGCCCTCATCGACGATGCGGCGGATCTCGTCGTCGATCAGCTTGGCGGTGGCGTCGGAGACGTTCTTGCGCTGCGTCACCGAATGGCCGAGGAACACCTCTTCCTCATTGTCGCTGTAGCGCAGCGGCCCGAGCTTTTCGCTGAACCCGAACTCGGTAACCATGCGGCGCGCCAGATTGGTGGCGCGGCGGATGTCGTCGGAGGCGCCGGTCGTCACCTTGTCCTCTCCGAAGATCAGCTCCTCGGCGACGCGGCCGCCGAACAGGCTGGTCATCACCGCCTTTATCTCGGCCTTCGACTGGCTGTATTTGTCGCGCTCCGGCAGGAACATCGTGACCCCGAGGGCGCGGCCGCGCGGCACGATCGTCACCTTGTGCAAAGGCTCGTGCGCCTCGGCGTAGAGCATGCACAGCGCGTGCCCCGCCTCGTGATAGGCGGTCAGCTTCTTCTCGTCCTCGGTCATCACCATCGAGCGCCGCTCGGCGCCCATCATCACCTTGTCCTTGGCCTGCTCGAACTCGAACATGCCGACCGAGCGGCGGCCGCGGCGCGCCGCCATCAACGCCGCCTCGTTGACCAGATTGGCGAGGTCGGCGCCGGAGAAGCCGGGGGTGCCACGCGCGATGATCTTCGCATCGACGTCGCTGGCGATCGGCACCTTGCGCATGTGCACCTTGAGGATCTTCTCGCGCCCCGCGACATCCGGGTTGGGCACCACGACCTGACGGTCAAAGCGGCCGGGGCGCAGCAGTGCCGGGTCGAGCACATCGGGCCGGTTGGTGGCGGCGATCAGGATCACCCCTTCGTTGGCCTCGAACCCGTCCATCTCAACGAGCAGCTGGTTTAGGGTCTGCTCGCGCTCGTCATTGCCGCCGCCGAGGCCGGCGCCGCGATGGCGCCCCACCGCGTCGATTTCGTCGATGAAGATGATGCAGGGCGCGTTCTTCTTGCCCTGCTCGAACATGTCGCGCACCCGGCTGGCGCCGACGCCGACAAACATCTCGACAAAATCCGAACCGGAAATCGTAAAGAACGGCACGTTGGCCTCGCCGGCGATCGCCCGCGCCAGCAAGGTCTTGCCGGTGCCCGGCGGGCCGACCAGCAGCACGCCTTTGGGGATTTTGCCGCCCAGCCGCTGAAATTTCTGGGGGTCTTTCAGGTATTCGACGATCTCCTCGAGCTCGTTTTTCGCCTCGTCGATCCCGGCGACGTCCTCGAAGGTGATGCGGCCGACCTTCTCGGTCAGGAGCCGCGCCCGGCTCTTGCCGAACCCCATCGCCCGGCCGCCGCCGCCCTGCATCTGCCGCATGAAGAATATCCACACGCCGATCAGCAGCAGCATCGGGAACCACGACACCAGGATGCCGAACAGCGAGGGCACGTTGTCATCGGTCGGGGCAGCGGTGATACGCACCCCCTTGTCGATCAGCCGGCCGACCAGCTGCGGGTCTTGCGGCGCATAGGTCGTAAAGGCACGCCCGTCGCTGAAATGGCCGGAGATATTGTTGCCCTGGATCGTGACGTCGCTGACCTTGCTGTGATTGACGTCGCTGACGAAATCGGAAAAAGCCAGGGTCGATTGCGGGCCATGCGTCGAGGAAGTCTGAAACAGGTTGAAGAGCGCGACGAGAAGCAGGCCGATGACGATCCACAGGGCCAGGTTTTTTCCGAAGTTGTTCACGCTAAGCCCCTTTCCTTACCGCGTCGGCCCCGCGGTAACCGCCACCGCGCTCTGCGCCAGCATCAGATAGGATGTCCTTGCTTTTGAACAACTGTAAAGCCCGCGCCTGTCAGCGGATGGACCGGCCGGAAAGATAGCAGAGGCAGGCATTCCACTGCCGGATGATAATACCCCAGATGCGGCACCGCGACGAGTCCCTGCGCGTTCCACAATGCCGGCAGCGCCGGCCACGCCACCCGCGGCACGTCTGACGAGACATGCGCCAGCGCGGCGGCGTCCTGCGCCGGCGAGCCGCTCTGGGCGAGATACCCGAGGATCATGCCGTCCGGCGCTGCCGCCGGCAGCGCCGTTGCAAACCGCCGGTCCCAGGCGACGACGCGGCCGGCGGCGAGCCGGACCGGCGGCTCTGCCGCAGCCGGCTCGCGCAGCACCAAGAGGCGGCCGCGCCACGGCACGAAACGACAGCCGCCGAGGGTGCGGCCCCGCTCGGGCCAGGCCCCCAGCGCCTCCCGCAGGCGGGCCAGCCGGGCCAGCCGCGCCGGGTAGCTTGCGCCGCCGATCGTCCTCGCAACGCGGCCGAGCAGCCGCTCGACGGCATCGCCATCGGCCGCCAGGACCGCCGGGTCGAGCACCGCGAACCCCGCGGGATGCAGCGCAACGGTGCGGCCGAGCAGCGCGTCAAGCATCTGTTCGCGCGCGATGCGCCGGTCGGCGCAGACGCGGATTGTCGCGACGATCTCGTCTGCCCTGCCGGATAACCCGCCATCGCCGCGCAGCCGGACCCGCTCGAAGGCCGGATTATCGTTGCTCGGATCGCGCAGGTACGGCTGCCCCTCAACGGCCAGCGCGTCCGCGAGACAGGCTCGCGGCACATCCAGCAATGGCCGCACCAGCCGGCAGCCGGCGAGTTCGCGCACCGCCGGCATGCCTGCCAGCCCATCGACGCCGCTGCCGGCACGGCGGCGGATCAGGTAGGTTTCCGCCTGGTCCTCGCGGTGGTGCGCGGTCAGCAGGTGCAGCACGCCGGCATCGCGGCACCAGCCGGCGAGCAGCCGGTAGCGTGCCTCGCGCGCCCGTTCCTGGATGCCGCTGCGCGGCTTCTCGCCCTGCCACGTCAAGACGACATGGCGGATGCCGCGCGCCGCCAGCCAGAGCCCGACGCGTTGCGCCTCGGCGGCGCTCTCCGGGCGCAGGCCGTGATCGACGGTCAGCCCCCAGACCGTGCCGCCGCGCTGCCGCGCCCAGCCTTCGGCAAGCAGCATCAGGGCCATGCTGTCGGGGCCGCCCGAGACCGCCACCGCCAGCGCCGGCCGCGCCTCGAAACCGCCGATCGCGGCGAGCGACGCGGCAAATTCGGGCAGGCTCAGCGGCGCCGCAGCGCAGCTTTCAGGCAAGACAGGACGATCAGCACCCAAGCCGCCGCTTCTCGGCCGTGGCACGGGAGCGGACCGACGCCGCGGCATGCGGGAAATCGTGATCGAGTTTGTCGAAGGCAACGCAGGCGTTCTGTTTCTGGTCGGCGCGGGCCAGCGCCATACCGAGCTTCAACAAATCGTCGGGGGCCTTGGCGCCCTTCGGATAGCGCTTGTAGCCTTCGGCAAATGCGGTGGCCGCCTCCATATAGCGATGGCGGGCGTAATAGGTCTCGCCGAGCCAGTATTGCGCGCTGCCGGCGAGCGAACTTTTGGGATGATGCTCGATGAATTGTTTGAGCGCCACCTCCGCCGCCGGGTAATCGGCGCTTTTGATGAGGCCGAACGCATGATTGTATTGCGCCGCCGCTGAACCGCCGGGCAGGTCGCCTCCCGGCGCGCGGGCCGGCGCCGCGGTGCTTGTCAGCTCGGCGGGCGGTGGCCCGGGCGGGGTCAGGGTGCCGTCATCCGCGTGACGCGGCACCGGCGCCGCCGCCGGCGTCACATCGTGGCCGTCCGGCAAGACGCCATGCGGCGGCGGCGCGCCCGGCGACGCCGCCCCCGAGCCGCCCGCCAACTGACCAAAGCGGACCTCGACATCGCTGTTGATCTGCTCGACCCGCTGCCGCACCTGGTTTACCTGGTTCATCAGCTCCTCGACCCGCCCGGTCAGGTCGCGCATCCGGTCTTCGAGCCGCTCCATGCGGATTTCGGTGTTGACCCCGGCGCTGCCGTCGGCGCCGGCCGGGGGCGGCGGAGCACCCCGATAAACCTGCCGCAGCAGCATATTGAGGTCGCGCTCCAGGCGATCGAGCCGCTCCTGTGTGGTACGGTCCTGACCCCAGCCGAGCGTCGGCATCGCGACGGCGACCAGCCCCAGCGCCACGATGAAGCACGCACACGGCAGAAGCAGTCGCCGGAACATTCTGTCTGGCCTCGTGCTATGGCGGGTCACGCCCCATGGCGCCCTTTTTGACGCCATGTCGCCGGCACGGCAATCGGCACGGCGCTGTCGCAGCCGGCGGCGGCCAGCGACCAGCTGCTAGTAGGGCGGGTTTTGGGCGAAAAGAGGGCGTCGGCCTGAAACTGCCCAGCTTCTGTGCAGAACCCGGCCGCTCCGCCTCGCCCGGCCCGGCGATGGTCAGTTCACCTGGGTGACCGCGACCCGGTTTTGCGCATAGGCCTCCTCGGTCGAGCCCGGCACGATCGGCCGCTCCTTGCCGTAGCTGATCAGGGAGACGCGGGCCGGCGCGATGCCGGCGGCGACCAGCACGTTCTTGGCGGCATTGGCACGGCGTTCGCCGAGCGCCAGATTGTATTCGCGCGTGCCGCGCTCGTCGCAATGCCCGGCGATCGTTACCGTAACGTTCGGATAGCGCTTCAGCCATTGCGCCTGGCGCAGCAGGATCTGCTGACCCTCCGACGAGATTTCCGCGCTGTCGAAGGCAAAAAACACCCGGTCGCCGGCGGTCGCCGCAAGGTCCTGCTGCGAACCCGGCCCGAACCGCGAGCTGCTGATCCCGCCCGGAGCGCCCGGCCCGCCGGGGCCGATCGGCGCAATCGGTGCCGCCGCCGGCGGCGGTTCGCTGCCGCACGCGGCAAGCAAGAGAAGCGCCCCCGCAAGGGCCACAAAACGTGCAAGCATCTGTCATCCCCCTTTATGCAATCATCCCGCCGCCCCATCGAACGGCCGGCGCATTGCAGCCATGCACCCCCTTGTGCACATCCCCGTATATGCCGCCGCTCGCGCCGGCAACCCCGCCCGGCGCGAATTCGGCGGACTTGTTCCCCTATTCTAGCCTAGCGGAGCAGCGGCGACCATGCCGGGTCGGAAGCCGCGCCCGCCGTCCTCACCTCGTGCTTGTTGTAGCCGGTCAGATCGATGGTAAAGAGCCGCGGCGCGCCGCCGCGGCCGCTCGCATCCATCCGCCCTTCGCGAAAATACATCAGCACCCTTCCGTTCGGCGCCCAGGTCGGCCCTTCGACAAGGTAATCCTGCGTCAGCAGCCGCTCGCCGGAACCGTCGGGGCGCATCACCCCGATATAGAAGCTGCCGCCGTCGATCTTGGTGAAGGCGATCAGGTCGCCGCGCGGCGACCACACCGGTGTGCCGTATTTGCCGGCGCCGAAACTGATGCGGTGGACGCCGCCGCCATCGGCGTTCATCACGTAAAGTTGCTGCGAGCCGCCGCGATCCGAGTTGAACACGATGTGGCTGCCGTCCGGCGAATAGGAGGGCGAGGTGTTGATCGCATCGCCGCTGGTCAGCCGCGTCATCTGACGGTTGCGCAGATCGAGGACGAAGATGTTGCTGGCGCCGCCCTCGGAACGGCTGAGGACCAGGTGGCTGCCGTCCGGCGCGAAGCGCGGCGCGAAGGTCATCCCTGGAAAATTGCCGATCGACTGGCGCTGGCCGGTATCGAGATTGTAGAGGAAGACCTGCGGCACGCCGGTCGCGTAGGAGAGATAGGCGATCTCCTGCGCCGAGGGCGAAAAGCGCGGAGTCAGCACCAGCGCGCGCCCGTCGGTCAGATAGCGGTTATTGGCGCCGTCCTGGTCCATGATCGCGAGGCGTTTCACCCGGTGCTGCGCCGGCCCGCTCTCCGCGACATAGACGATGCGGGTATCGAAATAGCCGTCCTCGCCGGTGATCCGCTTGTAGATTTCGTCGGCGATGATGTGGGCGATGCGGCGCCAGTTCTGCGGCGCCGTCGTATAGGCAAATCCGGCGAGCTGCTGCTGCGCGAACACGTCCCACAGACGGAACGCAACCTTGAGGCGCCCGTCGGGCTGCGGGTCCACCGAGCCGGTCACCAGCGCCTGAGCGTTGATCTGCCGCCAATCGGCGAAATTGGGACCGGCGCCGGCCGCCACCGTCTGCAGGAAGCTGTGCGGATCGAGCGGCCGGAAGAGGCCCGAACTCTCAAGATCGTTCGAGATGACGCCGGCGATTTGCGCACCGTACTCGCCGCCGCCGGCGAAAGACGGGATCGCGATCGGTATCGGCTGGACGTTGCCGCGGGTGATGTCGAGCCGCAACTCCGCCCGCGCCGGCAGCGCCAGCCCGAGCATGGCGAGGAAGGCGAGGGCCAGATACCCCCACCCTGCCCTCCCCCGCTTGCGGGGGAGGGTTCTTTCTTGTCCCCTCCCCCGCAAGCGGGGGAGGGTTAGGGTGGGGGCCGCGGGTGAGGGCGGGGGCGCCCCGCGCCCTCTCGCCCCGACCTTATCCCCCGATAGGAGAGAGGGGGGAAATTCTTCCCGTTGGCGCGGGAATGCCGCGATCAACTCACCCAACGCGCTCATAAAAGATCCTTCGGATTAAAGAACAGGTCGAGGTTGTGCCATGCCTCGTATTTGTCGGGCGGCAGGCGCAATGGCGAGCATTGCGGGTTCAGGATCGCCCGCTTGGCGCTGTCGGCCGCCGCCCGGAAGAACGGGTCGCTGGCATAGCGCGCCATGTTGACGATCGCCGCCTGCCGCACCGTGCCGTCCGGGTTGACCGACGCTTTGATCTCGATGTCGAGGTCCTTGGCGTCGCGGGCACCGGCCGGCACCACCCAGCAGCGCTCGATCTGCTGCCGCAACAGGTCGATTTCGCTGGCCGTCAACCGGCTGTCGAGCGGCGCCGTCGGCTGCGACGACGCTGCCGCGCCGGCCGCCTCCTGGTGCGGCCGCGGCGGCTGGTCGTCGGAAGCCGCCGGCGCGTCGCGCGTCAGGTTTTTCAGCAGCGAGTCGAAGGAGGCCGGCTTCGCCTTAGGCTCGTCCGGCTTGCGCTCTTCGAGATGCTCGATCAGCTTGTCGAAAGCCGCCGTCTGCGCCTTGCGTGTCTCCGGCGGCGGCGTCTCCCGCTTCTCCTGATGCGTTTCGTGCCGCGGCTTCGGCTCGGGCGGCTTCGGCATCGGCTCGGCCCTGGCCTCTACCGGCTTCGACGGCGGCGGGGGCGGCAGCGGCTGAGGCGCTTCGCGTTTCACCGGCTCGGGGCGTTCCGGCGGCGGGGGCGGCGGCGGCGACGAGGACGGCGCGGTATTTGCCGGGGTCGGCTGCGGCTTGCGCTCGGGCACCGGGACCGGCGGCGCTTCCACGGGTTCCGGCTTGGCCCGCGGCTGCGGCCGGTACTTGTTGGGATGGGTCGCGCGGGTATGCGGCGCAATCGTCACCAGCCGCACCGCGATCGGCGCCTCCTCGGCCGGCTTCGAGCGGAACAGGTTCGGCAGGCCCAGCAGCACCAGGACCAGCACCACGACATGCAGGGCCGCCGACAGCGCGATGCCGCGCCGCAGCGGGTCCGGCGGCGGCCCTTGCAGCGCCGGCGCGGTACGTTCGATCCCCCCTGCCGTGACCGCGCTCATTGCCGCGCTGCCGCCCCCGACCTCTCTCTCGTTCAGCGCCGCGCCGACGCCGCATGGCGCGGCCCCTTCGCCGGCCCTTTCGGCGGCTCGGCGACCAGCGAGACCTTGCGAAACCCGGCGGCGGTGACGAGGCTCATGACCTGGAGCACGCGGCCGTAATTGATGTCCTTGTCGCCGCGCACATACAGCACGGCGTCGGGGTTGGCCCCGGTCACCGCCTGCAATTTATCGACCAGCCCATCGATCGGCACCGACACCTCCTGCACAAAGACCTCGCCCTCGCGATTGACGCTGATGACGAGCGGCTCCTTCGGCTCGTTGATCGGCGGCGCCGCGGTCTGCGGCAGATCGACCGGCACCCCGACCGTCAGCAGCGGCGCCGTCACCATAAAGACGACGAGCAGCACCAGCATCACATCGACCAGCGGCGTCACGTTGATCTCGGCCATCGGCCGATAGCGTCCGCTGCGGCTGCCGCGCCGCCCGAAGCCGCTGTAGATCGGCGCCGCCACTTACGGCCTCTCGTCGAGCTGGCGCGACAGGATCGCGCCAAACTCGGTGGCGAAAGCCTCGAGCCGCCCGGCATAGCGGCCGAAATCATTGGACAATTTGTTGTAGGCGACGACCGCCGGGATCGCCGCAACCAGCCCGAGGGCGGTCGCGAACAGCGCCTCGGCGATGCCCGGCGCGACCACCGCGAGGCTGGTGTTCTTCGCCGCGGCGATCGAGGAAAAGCTGTTCATGATCCCCCAGACGGTGCCGAACAGCCCGACAAAGGGGGCGGTCGAGCCGACCGTCGCGAGAAAGGCCATAAAACGCTCGACCCGGTCCATCTCGCGCCCGACGGTGACGTTCATCACCCGCTCGATGCGCTGCTGCAGGCTCGAGCGCATCAACGCAGTGCCGAGCAGGCCTTTGGCGGCGCTGCGCCGCCACTCGCGCATCGCGGCGGCGAATACCGAACTCATCGGATCAGCCGGGCGCTGCCCGACCCGGTCATAAAGGTCGTCGAGCGAGCCGCCCGACCAGAAATTCTCCTCGAAGCTGCTGGCGGCAAGCCGCAGCCGGCGCAGTCGCAGCGTCTTGTCGAAGATCACCGCCCACGACCAGAACGAGGCGAGCAGCAGGATGAACAGCACCATCTTGACGATGCTGTCCGCCTGCAGGAACAGACCGGTAATCGAAAGGTTGGTAGACACGGTGCCGGTGAGCGCAGTGGTTTCGAGCGGAGGCATTGTTGGCGGCCTTTTATGGCGTCTTTTGGACGATTGATGGCGCGAGCGAGGAATGATCGCGCGCCACGAGCGCGGCGCGCAGCCCCGGCGGCACCCGCCGCGGCCGGCCATCGCGGCCGATACAGGCGACGAGCATGTCGATTGCCACGAGAGTGTCGCCGTCGCGGCGAATCTGCTGGTCGAGGGCCAGGGTCGCCCCGCCGATCGCGACGATCCGGGTTTCCACGCTGAGCAGGTCGTCGAGCCGCGCCGGCGCGCGGTAATCGGCGGCGAGCCGGCGCACGGTAAAGAGGGTGCCGATTTCCGCCGCGATGCCGCTATGCGCGAACCCCAGTTCGCGCATCATCTCGGTGCGGCCGCGCTCGGCGAATTTCAGGTAATTGGCGTAATAGACGATGCCGGCCGCGTCGGTATCCTCGTAATAGACGCGCAGCGGCATCGCATGCACGGGGGCGGCGGTGGTCGCCAGCGCCGTGACCCGTTGTATGGTCATTCCGGGGCGGCGCGCCGCGCCGAGCCCGGAACCCATGAACACCATGGTGCGGGCATGGCGCACCAACAGCCGTGCGCTGCCGGAAGCAGGGTGTTCATAGGTTCCGGGCTGCGGCTTCGCCGCCCCCGGAATGACGATCGAGAGGAATTCATTCCGGCTCCGCTTCGTCCGGCAATGCGGCGAGGAGGTCGAGCTGGGCCGGCAGGGCGGCCGGGACGGCGAGGCCGAGGTGACGGAAGGCGGTCCGGGTCAGCATGCGGCCGCGCGGCGTGCGCTGCACAAACCCCTGCTGGATCAGGTAGGGTTCGATGACCTCCTCGATTACGTCACGCACCTCGCCCAAGGCCGCGGCCATCGTTTCGACCCCGACCGGGCCGCCGCCGTAATGCTCGGCGATCATCCGCAGATAGCGCCGGTCGATGCCGTCGAGGCCGCATTCATCGACTTCGAGCCGGCGCAAGCCTTGATCGGCAGCGGCGGCATCGACCTCCGCCCAGCCGCCGACCGCCGCGAAATCGCGAATCCGCCGCAACAGGCGCATCGCGACCCGCGGCGTGCCGCGGCCGCGCCGGGCGATCTCGAAGGCGCCGTCGTCACCGAGCGCGAAACCGAGAATGCGGGCGCCGCGCGCCACGATCTGCTGCAATTCCGCGGGTTCATAGAAATTGAGCCGCAACGGGATGCCGAATCGCTCGCGCAGCGGCCGGGTGATGAGGCCCGAGCGAGTTGTCGCGCCGACCAGGGTGAACGGCTTCAGATCGATCCGCACCGAGCGCGCCCCCGGCCCCTCGCCGATCATCAGGTCGAGCTGAAAATCCTCCATCGCCGGGTAGAGAATTTCCTCGACCGCCGGCATCAGGCGGTGGATTTCATCGATGAACAAGACGTCGTGCGGCTGCAACGTCGTCAACAGGCCGGCGAGGTCGCCGGCCCGCTGGATCACCGGCCCGGAGGTGGCGCGGAACCCGACCCCGAGTTCGCGCGCGACGATCTGCGCCAACGTCGTCTTGCCGAGGCCCGGCGGCCCGAAGAACAGCACATGGTCGAGCGCCTCGCGCCGGCTCTTGGCGGCGTCGATGAAGACACGCAAATTGTCGCGCGCCTGCTTTTGGCCGACGAACTCGGCAAGGGCGAGCGGGCGCAGCGAGGCTTCCGGCGCGTCCTGCGGGTTTTCCTCGGCCGAGACGAGGCGCGGGGCGGCGTCGTTCACGGCGCCGGCCGCTTGTTGACGCCCTGGCCAAGCTCCTGCAGCCCGGCGGCGATCAGCGCCGCAACCCCGGCATCGGCGCCGAGCCGGCGCGCCGCCGCGCTGACCGCGCCGAACGCCTCGGCGCGGCCGATGCTGAGATTTTCGAGCGCCGAGACCGCATCGGCGATGGCGCCATCGATGCCCGCCGGCGCGGCCGTATTTGGCGGCCGAGTAGCGGCGCCGGCCAAGGCCATCCCGCCGGCCTTGTCGCGCAACTCGTTGACGATGCGGGCGCCGAGGCGCGGCCCGACCCCGTCGGCGCGGGCCGGCACCGCCTTGTCCTGCGCCAGGATCGCCAGGGCCAAATCGTCGGGCGAAACCGCCGACAGGATCGCCAGCGCGAGCCGTGCGCCGACCCCCTGCACCGTCGTTAACAGCCGGAACCAGTCGCGTTCGGCGGCCTCGATAAAGCCGTAGAGATGAATGTGGTCCTCGCGGACATGCGTCTCGATCAAGAGCCGCACCTTCCCGCCCGGCGGCGGCATCAGGCCGAGGGTACGGGTCGAGCAGAAGGCGAGATAGCCGACCCCGCCGACATCGACGACCGCGCCGTCGGGACCCAGCGACTCGAGGATGCCGGCGAGCCGCGCGATCATCTCGCGGCGCTCCACGCCCGCAAGGTCGCGGCGTGGTGGGCATGGCAGATCGCGACGGCGAGCGCGTCTGCCGCGTCCGCCTCGGCGATCAGGCAGCCCGGCAGCAGGCGGCGCACCATCAACTGCACCTGCGCCTTTTCGGCGTGGCCGGCGCCGACCACCGATTTTTTGATCATGTTGGCGGAATACTCGGCGACCGGCAGCCCGCGCTCCGCCGGCGCCAGCAGCGCCACGCCGCGCGCCACGCCGAGCTTCAGGGTTGAGGCGGCGTTCTTGTTGACGAAGGTCTCCTCGACCGCCGCCTCGTCCGGGCGGAACTGCTCGAGGATGTCGCCCAGCTGCCGGAACAGCGCGACCAGGCGCTCGGCCAGCGGCCGGTCGGTTGGCGCGTGCACGACGCCGTCGCCGACATGCGACAGCCGGTTGCCCGCCGCCTCGATCACCCCCCACCCGGTATGGCGCAGCCCGGGATCGAGCCCCAAGACACGCATCCCCTTTTTCCCCCACCCGCGGCCTTATTCCGCGTCGTCATCCCGGCGAAGGCCGGGACCCATGCTTCAGCCCGACGGGCGATGCCGCATGCGGCAAGACCGATAAAACATCCTCAAGCGCACCCTCGCGGCACAATGGGTCCCGGCCTTCGCCGGGATGACAATAACGGAAAATCCGTTACGCGCTGAGCCGCGCCATCACCTCGTCGCCGATCTCGAAATTGGCATAGACGTTCTGCACGTCGTCGCTGTCTTCAAGCGTGTCGATCAGCTTCAGGATTGTGGCCGCGGTCTCCTCCTCGACCGGCGCCGCGGTTTTCGGCCGCCAGCCAAGATGCGCCGAATCGGCCGGGCCGAACCGGGTTTCCAGCGAATCGCGCACCCCGTTGAAATCGTCGGGATCGCAGGTCACGACGTGCCCGTCGTCGTCGCTCTCGACATCGCCGGCGCCGGCCTCGATCGCCGCCTCGAGCATCTCGTCGGCGCTCGCCGCTTCGGCCGGGTAGGCAATCTCGCCGACATGATCGAACATGAAGCCGACGCTGCCGGTCTCGCCGAGCGCGCCGCCGGATTTGGTAAAGGCGGCGCGCACCTCGCTGGCGGTGCGGTTGCGGTTGTCGGTCAGCGCCTCGACGATAATCGCCACGCCACCCGGCCCATAGCCCTCATAGCGCACCTCCTCGTAGGAATCGGCGCCCTCGCCGCCGGCGCCGCGCTTGATCGCGCGCTCGACCGTATCCTTCGGCATGTTGGCCTGCCGCGCCGCCAGTATGGCGGCGCGCAGCCGCGGGTTGGAGGCCGGGTCGGGCAGGCCGGTGCGCGCCGCCGTCGTCAACTCGCGGATCAGCTTGGTAAAAACCTTGGCGCGCTTTTTGTCCTGCGCGCCTTTGCGGTACATGATGTTTTTGAATTGCGAATGGCCAGACATCCTCGAAATCCCGGTTTACGATAAGGAGGGTTGTCAACGGGCCGCACCGCCCGCGACGGCCATCAGCCAATCCCCTTTTGCCGGCAAGGGGAACGGGCGCGGCCTAACAAGCCAATATGGCATCTTTGCGGCTGGCCGGAATGATCCGGACGCCGCGATTTGCGTTTACCACCGCGGCAGGTGCGGCGCGAGGCGGCCGCCGACCCGCACCGGCTCGATGCGGCGGGCGAGGCCGTCCGCCGGGTCGATTGCCAGAAAGACGCCGCACAAGGTCGCCTCGCCGTCGGCCGGCTTTGCCTTCTTCTCGGCCGGCATTTTGGTCACGAAGCGGCGCACCGACGGCGCCTTCTCCATACCGATCACCGAATCGTAGTCGCCGCACATGCCGGCATCGCTGAGATAGGCGGTACCACCCGGCAGGATCTGGTGATCGGCGGTCGGCACATGGGTGTGCGTCCCGATCACCGCCGAGACGCGGCCGTCGGCGAAATGCGCAAACGCCATCTTCTCGCTGGTCGCCTCGCCGTGAAAATCGACAACGATCGCGGTGCCGCCGCCGAGCTTGTATCGCGCCAGAAGCGCCTCGAGGCCGGCGAACGGGTCGTCGAGCGGCTCCATGAAGAGGCGGCCCATCAGATTGACGACCAGCACCGCCTGCCCGCCCGCGAACGGGTTCAGCCGCCAGCCGGCTCCGGGCGCGCCCGGCGGGAAATTGGCCGGCCGCAAGATGCGCGGGTCGCCGTCGATCGAGGCGATCAGCTCGCGCTGGTCCCAGACGTGATTTCCGGTCGAGAGGATGTCGGCGCCGGCCTCGTACAGCTCGCCGGCCAGCCTTGCGGTCAGCCCGAACCCGGCCGCCGCGTTCTCGGCGTTGACGATCGCCAGATCGATCGCGAGGTCGCGTTTGAGCCGCGGCAGATGCTCCTTGATCGCCGCGCGCCCCGCGCGCCCCACCACGTCGCCGCAAAGGAGGATGTGCAGTAGCGGCTTTTCCAAGGCATCCTGTTCAGTTTCCCGCGTTCCCGGCGAAAGCCGGGACCCACCTTTCCACAGCCGGAAGGCGGTCCCGGCTTTCGCCGGGAATGCGGTGTAGAGATCGATCAGAAACGAGTGGAGCCGCCTCGGCCGTCGGCTTTGCAAACCCACCGTGGCCCTGCATCGCAGGTGGGCGCCATATATCGCGGCCACGACCGCGACAGGGACAGCTCCCAAACGGTAGATATCGGCCCCGGGGTATAAGCGGCCTGACGCACCGCGCAGCCCCACTCGCACCCGCAGTAGCTAGGACGACTCGAGCCGCGCCGCAATGCTCTCGATGCGTTGCGTCATCGCGCGGACGCCGCCCGCCGCCCCTTCGCCACCCTCGCCCGAGGCGGCGCGGTTGCGGGCGCGCTCCTTCAAGAGCGCCTCGTTGGCGTCGGCCAGCTCGTCGGTGATGACGAGCGCCGCCAGCAGCATCAGCCGCGCCTCGCCGACCTGCCCCAGCTCCTTGACGAACTCGCCGACCTTGGCGTCGACATATTGCGCGAGGCGGCGGATGCGCGATTCCTGGCCCTCGGCACAGCTGACGGCGAACTCGCGGCCGTTGACCTTGACGACGACCTGGCTCATCTCATCCCTCCCTTTCGAGCAGCCGCCCGAGCCTGGCGAGCGCCGCGTCGATCCGCTCGGCGGTTGCCGCGGCGAGCGCCGCCGCGTCGTTGTCAGGGGCGACTTCCCGGGCCGGATCGGCAGCCCGTTCGAGCCGCGCGACGGCGCGTTCGAGGCTGGCAATCGCGTCGGCAAGCTCGCTCATGCGACAGACAGCTTTAGGGGCGCCGGCGCGCCCCGTCAACGCACCGGCTACCGCACCCGCTCGTATTTCTGAAAAGCGCGCAGGTTGGCGGGATGCGGCTGGCCGGGGAAGAGGCCCGGCCATAAGGTCCAGCACACCTCGCCGACATAGAGGTCGCCGCGGGAATCGACGGCGAGACCGTGCGGCCCGATAAACGAGGTCAGCGCCGTCCCGGCGACCGGATCGCCGAACCGCGACAACAGCTTGCCCTGGTGATCGACGACGCTGACCCGTGGCCCCAGATTGGGGCTGTTGCGGTTGACCGCCATGCCGGGGCCGAGTTCGCCGATATAGCAGACCGGGTTGCGGCCGTATTGCATGTGCAGCCCGCAGGGCCGGTGCAGGTTGTTCCACTGCGCCTCGTATTTGCCGTTGCCGTCGAACACCTGCACCCGGTGGTTCTCGCGGTCGGCGACATAGACCCAGCCGTCGGCATCGCAGCAGATGTTGTGGACGATGTTGAACTGCCCCGGCTCGGTGCCCGGCTCGCCCCATGATTTCAGGAGCTTGCCGTCCGGGGAATATTTGTGGACGCGGGCATTGCCGTAGCCGTCCGACACATAGATGTCGCCCTGCGGCGACAGGGCGGTGTGGGTGCAGCGATGGAACGGCTCGCCGCTCATGTATGGCGCCGGCGTGCCGGGCACCCCCAGTTCGAGCAGCACCTTGCCGTCCTCGAGCCGGCATTTGCGGACGAAATGGCCGCCATCGTCGGTCAGGTAGATCGACTCGTCCGGCCCCATATGGACGCCGTGCGCCCGCGGATAGAGGCCCTCGCCCCACGACCGCAGGAAATTGCCGGCACGGTCGAACACCATCATCGGGTGCTCGCCGCGGTTGAACACATAGACGTTATCGTTGCGGTCGCACCCGACCGCGGCGACCTCCTTGAACGACCAGCCGTTGGGCAGTTTCGCCCAGTTCTCGACGATGCGATACCGGTAGTCGCCGCTTCCGACGATCGTGGCCATGTCTCACCCCCGCTCGGCTGGGCCGGCCGCCGCCCCGTGCGGCAGCCCGCGGGCCACTATCGTCAGCTGTGGATCGCGACGCAAGCGCCCCCGACCGCCCGGATGCGTTCGCACAAGCCGACGGCGGCGGCGCGCGAATTGGCCGGCAGCCGAACCTGGTAGAAGGTCCTGGTGCCGCGGCTGCGCAGCAGGCGGCCGATGATCATCGGGCGCTCATTGCCAATCACCTCGTCATAGCGCGAAGCGGCGCGCTCGAACGAGGCCAATGCCACCCGTTTCGAGAAATTGCCGGCGAGCTGCACCCCCCAAGGGCTGAGCGGCGCGAACAGGCCGCCCCCGCCGCTGCGGCGCAGCGCGGCCGCCAGGACGAGGCAGGATTGCGACGGCGTCGCGGCCGCCGTCTCCTTCGTCTTGTTGTCCTCGGCCGGTTGCGGCGGCTCGCTGCTGCCCTCTTCACGCCACTCCTCGGCGCTGCGCTTTGTCACGAAACGGACATAGGCGCGGGTCTCGGCCGGCAAGCCGCCATCGCCCTTGAGCCAAGTCTCAACCCGCGCCGCACCGGCATTGTACGCAGCGGCGGCGAAGCCGAGATTGCCGAAGCGGCTGCGCAGATCAGCGAGCAGCCGCGCCGCCTTGGGGATCGCCTGCTCCGGGTCGAACGGGTCGGCGAGGCCGCGCTCGGCGGCGGTGCCCGGCATGAACTGCGCGATCCCCTCGGCTCCGACCGGGCTGACCGCACGCGGGCGAAAGCTGCTCTCGCGCCAGATGATGCGGGTCATAAAGCCGCTCGGCAGATGGTTGGCGCGGGCGGCGCTGTCGATCAGCCGGCACACCGCATGATCCAGCGACTCCATCGCCGGCGCCGCCCGTGCCGTGGCCCGGCACAGCGCAGCGGTCAGAAACAGCGGCAGGCAAAGCAGAACGGCGCGGCGGCGCGCGGTCATCCGTGGCCCCTCCCCTGGCGCGGTCATCCACAGGCAACGGAGGCAAACGGTTTGGTAGCGCCGGCGATCCCGCACCAATAACGCTCGGTGAGGGGGCTGGGGCACCCCTACCCTCACCCACCGCTCGCCGTGCGAGCGGTCCCCCCTCCCGCGGTGCGGGAAAGGGCTTCTCGGGCAGGGCCCGGCGCACAAACGAAAACACGGCCGGGCGCGAGACCCGGCCGTGCGAGAGGTCGGAAAGCGGGGAAGCGCTTAGTCGCGCCGGGCGCCCATCAGCTGCAGCAGCATCATGAACAGGTTGATGAAGTCGAGATAGAGACGCAGCGCGCCCATCACCGCCTTCTTGCCGGCGATCTGCCCGTCATCGGAGGCAACGTACATTTCCTTGATCGACTGCGTGTCGTACGCGGTCAGGCCGGTGAAGACGAGGACGCCGATCACCGAGATCGCGAACTGCAGCGCCGAGGAGGCGATGAAGACGTTGACCAGCATGGCGATGATGATGCCGATCAGCCCCATGAACAGGAAGGAGCCGAACCGCGACAGATCGCGCCGGGTCGTGTATCCGTAGAGGCTCATCGCCGCGAAGGTGCCGGCGGTGATGAAGAACACGCGGGCGATGCTGTCCCCGGTATAGACGAGAAAGATCGTCGCCAGCGACAGCCCCATCAGCCCGGAATAGAGCCAGTACAGCGCCTGCGCGGTGCCCGCCTGCATCCGGTTGATGCCGTAGCTCAGCCACATCACGAGGCCGAGCGGCGCCAGGATCACCAGCCACATGATCGGCGTGTTGTAGATGTGGGCGATGAACCCCGAATAGGCCGCGACATAGGCGACAATGCCGGTCAGCGCCAAGCCCGACGCCATGTAATTGTAGATGCGGAGCATGTAGTCCCGCAGGCCGACATCGACGTCGGCCCGGGCGCCGGCCGCCGACTGCACCGTCCAGCGGGGTTGCGAACCCAAGGCCATAAACCCCTCCAAGGAGAGCAACGGGATAGACTCCCGCGACGCAATACGTAGCCCCTGATCTTGGCTTTTCAATGACGGCGGCGGGCATCGGCGATGAAGCGGGGTCGCTTTTGCCTACTCGTTGCGCAACCATGCGGCGGGTCTGGCGCCGAGCGCCCGCCATGCGCCTGCAAACCCGAGGATCAGGGTCAGCAATACCGCACCCGCTGCGGTCACCGCGAGCGGCATCGGCAGAAAGGTGAAGGCGAGATTCATCGGGCCGCTGACCAGGAGCCACGCGGCCAATGTCCCGAGACCGGCGGCAACCAGCGCCGCGGCGACGCCGAGGAGGCCGTGCTCGATCGCGAAGGTCGCGAGAACGGCGCCGCGGGTCGCACCCAGCACCTTCAGGACCACCGCATCGTACACCCGCCGGCGGTGACCGGCGGCGATCGCGCCGGCCAGCACCAGCACCGCCACCGCCAGGGTGAACGCCGCGACGATGCGGATCGCGGCGCCGATCGTCGCCACCACCCGCCCCACTTCGGCCAGCGCGTCGGCGACCGAAATCGCCGAGACGTTCGGGAAACGGCCAGTGACCCGGCCGACGATCGCCTCGGCCGCGGCGGGCGGCGCGTAAAGCGCGGCGAGATGCGTCTGCGGTGCCGCCTCGAGCGTCCCCGGCGCGAACACCATGACAAAGCTGATGCCGAGCCGCCCCCAGTCGATCCGCCGCAAATTGGCGATGCGGGCGGTGATCTCGCGGCCGAGCACGTTGACGGTCAGCGTGTCGCCGACCTTGAGGCCCATGCCGTGCGCCAGCCCGGCATCGAACGAGACGAGCGGCGGCCCGTGGTAATCGGCCGGCCACCATTTCCCGGCAACCACCGACGAGCCTTCCGGCACCGCCGCCGAATAGGTCACGCCACGGTCGCCGCGCAACGCCCAGCGCGCGTCGGGCGCGACATGCGCCGGATCGGCCGGGACGCCGTTCAACCGGGTGATGCGGCCGCGCAGCATCGGCACCTCTTCGATATGCGCGCCGGGGCTGGCAGCGACGATGTCGCGAAACCCGGCGAGCTGGGCCGGCTGGATGTCGATGAAGAAATCGGCCGGAGCGCGCGCCGCGAGGCGGGTGCCGATCTCGAGCGCGAGATTGCCCTCGACCAGGGCCACCGCGATCATCACGCTGAGGCCTATCCCGAGCGACAAGACGACCCGCGCCGTCGGCGCCCCCGGCCGGTGCAGGTTGGCGAGCGCGAGGCGCAGCAGCGTCCATCCGGGGCGCGGCGCGCGCGCCGCCAGCGCCACCATCGCGGCGCCGGCAAGCCGAAACAGCAGAAAGCCGGCGAGCACGCCGCCAACATACCATAACGCAATGCGGCGGTCCGGCGCGGTCGCGACGATCAGCACCGCCAAGCCGAAACCTGCCGCGGCGCTCGCGGCGAGACCCCAAGGCGCACCCCGCCTCGGCGCCGGGCCGATCCGGTCGCGAAACAGGGCAGCCGGTTTCACCGCGCCGATTGCGGCGAGCGGCCACAGCGCGAAGGCCAGGGTCGCCAGCACCCCGCACAACCCGGCCACCGCCAGCGGCGCCGGGTAGAGCGCCGCCCGCAGCGGCACCGGCGCGACCAGCGGCGCCAGCGCGAACGGCGCCGCCGCGCCGAGCACCAGCCCGACCGCGATCCCGGCCAGCGCGAGCGCCAGCACCTGCGCGAAATACGCCGCGAACACCAGCCGGGCGCTGGCGCCGAGGCAGCGCAACGTCGCGATCGACGCCGTTTTCGCCGCGATGTAGCCGGCAACGGCATTGGCGATGCCGACCCCGCCGACCAGGAGCGCGGTGATGCCGACCAGGCTCAGAAAAAAGCTCAACCGGTCGATCAGCCGCTTGAGCGAGGGCGAGGCGTCGGCGCTGCTGCGCAGCCGCCAGCCGGCTTGCGGAAAAGCGGCGCGCGCCCTGGCGATCCAGCCCGCCGGATCGCTGCCGGGCGGCAGGCGAAGGCGGTAGTCGTAGGTGGCCAACATGCCGGGGGCAACGAGGCCGGTCGCTGGCAGCGCCGACTGCGCGACGAGGACCCGAGGGCCGAAGGCGAGGCCGGCAAGCGCCACGTCGGGTTCGCTCTCGATTGTCCCGGTCAGACCCAATACCGCGTCGCCGACCCGGAAGCGGTCTCCGACTTTGATCCCGAGCCGCTGCGCCAGGCTCTGCTGCGCCACCGCGCCGGACATCCCGTCCCGGCGGGCGAGGGCCGCGGCGAGCGGCTGTCGCGGCGCCAGGGTCACCGTGCCGTAGAGCGGGTACGCGCCATCCACCGCCTGCAATTCGATCAGGCTTCGGCGGGATCCGTCGAGCGCACGCGCCGTCGCGCGCAGCCGGGTCACCTCGGAGAGGGTGCCGGAAGATTCGAGGAAACGCCGCTCGGCCGGGCTGGCCGGGCGCATCGCGAGACGCGCGCTGACATCGCCGCCGAGCAGCGCGCGGGCATCGGCGCGGATCCCGGTTTCGACCGCCGCCCCGAGCGAGCCGATCGCGGCGATCGCGCCGACCCCGAGCACGAGGCTGAGGAGAAAGACCCGAAAGCCGCCCAACCCGCCG
>DASUKH010000312.1:0-22823 GCA_036278835.1 Allostellaceae bacterium | reverse complement strand
GGCCCAGGCGCCGGACGGCAGGATGCCGACCACCCGCGTCCCGGCCGCCGGCCCGCTGCCGTCGGCGGCGGCGCGCTCAACCACCCCGGCGAAATCCCAGCCCGGCCGCCACCCCGGCTCGGCGGTCTGCAGGGCGCGCCGCGTCTCGCCGCGATTCAAGGAGATCGCGGTGACCCGCACGCCCACCTCGTCGCGGTCGGGGTCGCGCAAGGTGACCGGCCTGATCGCCAGCCCGCCGATCTCGCCGGGGTCGACGACAATGGCGCGGATTTGTTCGGGCATGCCCTTCTCCCCGGCGGAATGATCTACGGGGATACCAGTTCGCGGCTGACGAGGACCTCGCCCGAGGCGGTGAGCCGCACCAGGTTGACCGTATGCACATACTCGGGCGATCCCGAGTAATAGGCCGGGACGGTGCCGTCGCCGACCCGCGCGGCGCGGTCCCAATGGCCGAGCGCGAGGTAATCGGCGCCGGTCGCGGCGATCGCGGCATCGCTGATCAGCCAGGACGGGCGCAGCGGGTTGGCCCAGGTCTCGGGCGGCTCGTAATGGCCGTGGCCGAGCGCGACGGTCCAGCGCGCGGCGCGCGGCGGCGGATCGTTGAGCGGCACCATGTTCTGATAATCGCGATGCGGGTTGCCCCAGATTTCGAGGTCGTGCTCCGCAAACCTGACCGTGCGCTCGTGCGTGATGCCGAGGATGTGCAGGTTGCCGATCCCGGCATAGGCGCCGCGGATATAGACCGAATCGGCGGTCGCCGGGTCGTGGTTGCCGGGCAGAAGGATCACCGGCAGCCCGGCATCGGCGAGCAGGTTTCCGGCCCGCGCGACCGTATCCGCGCCGACCATGTGATTGTCGAAGGTGTCGCCGGCGAGCAGCAAGAGGTCGGCTTCGAGCCGGTGCGCGGCGGCGATCACCGCGGCGAGGCCGCCGGTGCCGTCGCCGCCGTGCAACGCCGCGATCCGGTCATCGTCGACGTGCAGGTCGGAGCTGTGGACGAGCCGCAACTCGCGCTTTTCGCTGTTTCTGCTCATCCAGGTTCTATAGCCCCCGCCGCGGGCGATGCGCAACGCAAGGCAGGCCGGCGTTGTTGTGCGCCGCCATAGATATGGATTACTTATATCTATGGCTTCGGCTACGGAGCCACGGCCAGAAAACTTCGGTAGGGAAATGGTGGCAATCCCGCGATACCGCCCGCATGAGGGGCCGGTCATCCTGTCGGCCGGGTTCCGGCCGTTTTTTCTCGGGGCCGCGTTGTGGGCGGCGCTTGGAATCCCGTTGTGGCTCGCCGCTTACGCGGAGGGGATGGCGCTGCCATCGGGGCTACCGCCCGCGGTGTGGCATGCGCACGAGATGGTATTCGGTTTTGCGGCGGCGACGGTCGCCGGGTTTCTCCTGACCGCGATCCCCAACTGGACCGGCCGCCTGCCGTTGCAGGGCGGCGGGCTGGCGGTGCTGGTCCTGCTGTGGGCGGCAGGGCGGGCCGGCGTGCTGTTTTCGGCCGGGTTGGGGGCGCCGATCGCCGCCCTCTTCGACCTGTCGTTTCCCGCCGTCTTTGCCGCCGTCGTCGCCCGCGAGATCATCGCCGGGCGTAACTGGCGCAACCTGCCGATGGTGGCGGCCTTGTCGCTGCTGCTCGCCGGCAATCTGCTGGTCCACCTCGAGGCGCTCGGCGTCGCCGAAACGGCGCAACTTGGCAATCGCATCGGCATCGCCACCCTGCTGATGCTGATCTCGCTGGTCGGCGGCCGCATCATCCCGAGCTTCACCCGCAACTGGCTGGTCAAGAGCCGCCCCGGCGTGCGCCCGCCGACCGCCGAAAGCGGGTTCGACCGCACCGTGCTGATCGTTACCGCGCTGGCCCTGGCGGCGTGGGCGGCGGCCCCGGATGCACGAATCAGCGCCGTCGCCGATCTGGTGGCCGGCGGCGCGTTGCTGCTGCGCCTTTTACGCTGGCAGGGCGTGCGCACGCTGCGCGAGCCGCTGCTGATCGTGCTGCATGTCGGCTACGCCTGGCTGGCGTTCGGGCTGCTTTTCCTGGGAGTCGATCACTTCTACGAGGTTCTGCCGGCGACCGCGGCGTTGCACGCCCTGACGGTCGGGGCGATCGGCACGATGACCCTGGCGGTGATGACCCGCGCCACGCTTGGCCATACCGGGCGATCGCTTGTCGCCGGCCCGTGGACGACGGCGATCTATTCCCTGATTACGCTCGCCGCTCTGTTGCGTGTGCTCGCGCCATCGGCGGGTGCCGGGTACGCGACGGCATTATGGGTGGCCGGCGCCGCCTGGAGCGGCGCTTTCCTGCTGTTTGCGGTGCGTTACGGGCAGGTGCTGTTGCAGCCACGGGTGCGCGGCGAAGCGGCGCCGATCTGAGGTGTGAAAGGGGTCATCGGTGATCGATTGGGGCATTGTCGCGCGCGCCATCCACATTCTCGCGGTCGTGGCCTGGATCGGCGGCGTGTGGATGGTGACGATGGTGCTGTTGCCGAATTTGCGCGAGCGCCGCTCCGACGACTGGGCCCGCGAATTCGACGCCATCGAGCGCCGCTTTGCGCCGCAGGTGCGCATCGCGGTGCTGCTGGTGCTGCTGAGCGGCCTCTACATGCTTTACGAATACGATCTCTGGGACCGGTTTGCGGATGCGCGGTTCTGGTGGATGGACCTGATGGTCGGTCTCTGGGTGCTGTTCGCGCTGATGCTGTTCGCGATCGAACCGATCCTGGCGCATCGCCTGCGCGGGCGGCGCGGCGGCGTCACACTCGCCCGGATGCTGTGGCTGCACCGGGTGTTGCTGGTGCTGTCGCTCGCGACGATTTTCGCGGCTGTCGGCGGCGCGCACGGGCTGTTTTGAGAGGGGTCAGGTGCGCTCGAAATCGATCCGCTCGCTCATTGGCAGCCCGTAGAGCTTGCGGCGCAGGCAGTCAAGGCCCAGTTCGACGGCGCCAAGCCGGACCCATTCGCGCCCGCCCAGAATGCGCGAGCGCCGCGTCTCGACCTCGCCGCCTGCCGCGACCGCGATGCAGATCGAGCCGCCGAAATCGATCCTGTCCGGCCCGTCGTCGAGTTCGATCAACACCGCCAGCGCATGGCTGGCGCCGCTTTGCGAAGAGGCCGCCGCGGCCGCCGCGGCGGCGCACTCGCGGGTGATCTCGCCCGGCGCCGTCAGCTTGAGCGCGTCGCACAAATCGGCGAGGTGGCGCCCGACTATGCCGCGCCGAAAAACCGCTTCGGCGCCGGGCAGCGGCGCGATCCGGGATGCGAGCTGGCCGCCCGTAAACATCTCGACCACCGCGAGGGAGCCGCCCTGCGCCTCTAACGCCTTCAGGATGACGCCCTCCAGCGTGTCGTCATCCTCGGCGAGGATGAAATTGCCGAGCCGCCTGCGGATTTCGGCGATCACGGGTTCCAGCTTTGCCGCGATTTCGGCGTCGTCGGCGCCGCGCACGGTCAACTTTGTTTCGATCTGCGGGTAATGAGCGCGAAAGCCGAGCTTGGCGCTGCCGTCGGGAATCAGCGCCTCGACTCCGTCGAGCAGCGAATCGACATGGCTCTCCCCGAGCCCGTAGGAATGAAAGCGCTTCAGCCGGATCATGCCCGGCGCGCCGCTTTTCGCCAGAAGCCGCGGGATGATCTGCTCCTCCAGCATGCGCCGCAATTCGCGCGGCACGCCGGGGGTGAAGAAAAACCGCGCCTTGCCGATATCCATCGCGAAGCCACAGGCCGTGCCGATCGGATTGTCGAGAATTTCGGAGCCGGCCGGCAGCACCGCCTGCTTCTTGTTGTTGGGCGACATGACGCGGCTGCGCCGGCGGAAGAACTCCTCCATGCGGCCAAGCCATTCGTCGTTGAGGATCAGATCGACCCCGGCGGCGCGGGCGGCGATCTCCTGCGACAGATCATCGACAGTCGGCCCGAGGCCGCCATTGACGATGACCGCGTCGGCCCGCTCGGATGCTTGCATGAAAGCCGCGAGCAATGTCTCGCGGTCATCGCCGACCGTCGTCCCCCAGCGCACCGCCAGCCCGACATCCTCCAGCTTCTGCGCGATATAGCTGAAATTCGTGTTGACGATCTTGCCGGTCAGCACCTCGTCGCCGGTGCAAATGATCTCGATGCGCATCGAGGGGCCTCTCGCAAAACGGGGTGCAATTTTCACTGATCGGCGCGGCGCACGAAACGTAAAAACACAGAGGGCCGACCGGCGGCGCGCGCCTTCTCCTCGTAGCGGGTCGGCGGCCAGTCGGGCGGTCGCTCGCGCCAATCGGCCGGGCGGCGCGCCAGCCAGACGAAATCGGGGTGGTCGGTCAGCAACTCGAGCATCGAGACGAGGTAATCGGGGTCGTCGGTGGCGAGGCGTAACTCGGCCCCCGGCCGCATGATTGCGGCGAGGCGGTCGAGCGTCGCCGGCGCGACCAGCCGGCGCTTACGGTGCCGCTGTTTCGGCCAGGGATCGGGAAACAGGATGAAAATCCGCCCGATCGAGGCGGGTTTCAGGCAATCAAGCAACAGGCGCGCATCATCCGCCAGGATTCGGACATTGCCGAGGCCGCGGCCGGCGATTTCGCCGAGTAGCCGGGCGACGCCGTTCTCGTACACTTCGCAGCCGATGAACCCGATGTCGGGTCCGGCTTCCGCCTGCGCGGCGAGGTGCTCGCCGCCACCGAAGCCGATCTCGAGCCACACCGCCGGCGGCGGCTGCGGAAACAGCGCGGCCGGGTCGAGCAAGCCCTGTTCCGGCAACGCGATCGCGAGCTGCGGCAGCAATGTTTCCTGCTGCTGTCGTTGGCCCGGCCGCAATGGCCGCCCGCGTCGCCGGCCATAGAGCCGGCGCTGCGGCGGGTTCGACGGGCCGTCGGTCGAGGAGATACTAGAACGCCCGCCGCAATTCATCGACGAGGTCGAGGCGTTCCCACGAGAAGCCGCCATCGGGTTCGGGCGTACGGCCGAAATGACCGTAGGCGGCGGTGCGCGCGTAAATCGGCTTGTTGAGCCCCAGATGGGTGCGGATGCCGCGCGGCGACAAATCCATCAATTCCTGCAGAACGCGCGACAGCTTGCTCTCGTCCACCACGCCGGTGCCGTCGGTCTCGACATAGAGCGACAGCGGCTTCGCAATGCCGATCGCATAGGCCACCTGGATCGTGCAGCGCTCGGCAAGACCCGCGGCGACGACGTTTTTCGCCAGATAGCGCGCGGCATAGGCGGCCGAGCGGTCGACCTTGGTCGGGTCCTTGCCCGAGAAGGCGCCGCCGCCGTGCGGCGCCGCTCCGCCATAGGTGTCGACGATGATCTTGCGCCCGGTCAGCCCGCAATCGCCGTCCGGCCCGCCGGTCACGAACCGCCCGGTCGGGTTGACGTAGAAATGGTCTTCGTCGCACATCCAGCCCTCAGGCAGCACGTTGACGACGTGCGGGCGGACGATCTCGCGCACCTGCTCCTGATCGATCTCGGGGGAATGCTGCGAGGAGACCAGCACCGCGGTTGCCCGCACCGGTTTGCCGGCGACGTATTGCAAGGTGACCTGGCTCTTGGCGTCGGGGCCGAGGAACGGCTCGGCGCCGGAATGCCGCGCCTCGGCCAGCGAGCGCAGGATCGCGTGCGCGTAAAAGATCGGCGCCGGCATCAATTCCGTCGTCTCGGTGCAGGCATAGCCGAACATCATGCCCTGGTCGCCGGCTCCCTCATCCTTGTTGCCGGCGGCGTCGACCCCGCGCGCGATATCGGTCGACTGGCCGTGGATCAGGCATTTGATTTGGGCGCGCTGCCAATGGAAGCCTTCCTGCTCATAGCCGATGTCGCGCACCGCGTGGCGCGCCACCTCGATCAGCATCTCGTGGGTGATCGATCCCGGCCCTCGCACCTCGCCGGCGAGCACGATGTGGTTGGTCGTCGCCAGCGTCTCGACGCCGCAACGGGCCTCCGGCTCGGCGGTGATGAAGGTGTCGACGATTGCATCGGAAATGCGGTCGCAGACCTTGTCGGGGTGACCTTCCGACACCGACTCGCTGGTGAAAACAAAATCGTGCTTCGGCAAAAGACACTCTCCCCTTGTCGAGACGTTCGGCCGACCGCGCAAACAGCCACGCGCCGTGCGGCGCTTCACCCGTCGGCGGCCGAACTTGTCATCCCCGAGATCGGAGCCGTCAAGCGGGATCGTAACGGCGGACCCGCCCCGCCGCGCCTTTCTCGGAAGCTCCGTCGCCTTCGGTGGCGAGCGCCCTGGCGAGATCAAACAGGCGGCGGCGCACGCCGCTGTCGTCGATTGCGTAATAGGCCTCGATCAGCTCCACCGTTTCGCGCCGGCGCAGCGGATCGGATTCGAACGGCTCAGGCGGCGGCTCGGCGAAGCCGCTCGGAATGGCCGGCGCGCGCACCGGGTCCCGGTCGTCGAAAAAAAACGAGACCGGGACATCGAGCACCCGGCTCAACTCGTGCAGCCGGCTGGCCCCGATCCGGTTGGCGCCGCGCTCGTATTTCTGTATCTGCTGAAAGGTCAGCCCGATCGCCTCGGCGAGCTTTTCCTGGCTCATTCCCAGCATGGTGCGGCGCAGCCGCACGCGCGAGCCGACCTGCACATCGATCGGGTTCGGCGGCTCCGATTTGCGGCGGCTCGCCCTGCCTAGGCCTGAGGACATCTGCCCGCGATACGAAAGGGAAACGGTTCTATCTCATACGGTGGTATGCAGGTCAACGCACGATCGCGGCCGCATCAGCCCAGCCGGAGCCGCCGCGTTCCCGTGGGCGCTCAGTCCTGCCGGCGCAGCGCCGGGACCAGCCCGAGCCCCAGCATCGCCAGGAAAATCCAGTCGCCGGCGGCGGCATACACGGTCGGCGCCGCCGGCGCCGGCAGTGCCGCGTCCAGATAGGTGATGTCGTCGAGTCCGGTGCGCGCGACGATGCGGCCGGCCGGGTCGATAATGCCGCTGATGCCGTTATTGGCGACGCGAACGAGGGGCAATCCTTCCTCTATCGCGCGGGTGCGTGCGATCGCGAAATGCTGGTAGGGACCCGAGGTCCTTCCGTACCAGGCGTCGTTGGTGACGTTCAAAATCCAGTCCGGGCGCTCGCGTTCGTTGACGACGGCGCCGGGGAAGATTGCCTCGTAGCAGACGATCGGCGACAGCGGCGGCAGGCCGGGCAGGACCATCGTCTGCGGCCCCGGGCCGGCGCTCATGTCGATGCTGCCGGCGGGCAGCGCGCCGAGCGGCAGGATATCGCGGAACGGCACGTATTCGCCGAACGGCACGAGGTGCGATTTGTCGTAGCGGGCGCGGATCCTGCCGGCCGGGTCGACCGCCTCGACACTGTTCCACACCTGTTCAGGCTGATGGTAGGGCGCGCTGGCGCGCAACGCGCCGGTGATCACATACCCGCCCTTTGGCGCGACGGCGGCGATCGCGGAACGGGCGCCGGCGTCACGCCCGAGAAAATAGGGCGAAGCCGCCTCCGGCCAAAGCACCGCGGCGAGCGGGTGCGGCGCCGGGGCGCGGCTCAAATCGAGGAGCCGCTGAAAATGGCCGCTTGCCCGCGCCGGGTCCCATTTCACCGCCTCGGGGATCGACGGCTGCACCAGCCGCACCCATGTCGCGGTTGCCCGCTTCGGCAGCATTGCCAGCCGCCAGGCGCCGGCGCCGGCCGCCACCAGGATCAGCAGAGCGGCGGCGAAACCCGGAGCCGCGCGCTGCCGGCGGGTCATCGGACGCAGCGACGCCGTCCCGAGCAGCGCGAGGAGGGACGCCGCCAGCACGGTGATAAAGCTGAGCCCGTAAATGCCGATCCAGGCGGTCGTCTCGAGCATCCACAGCGCGCCCGGAAAGCCGCCCGACCAGGCATAGCCGACGAGGTTCCACGGGAACCCGGTCAGGACGTGGCCGCGCGCATATTCGGCGGCGCACCACGCGACCGCAAAGAAGCAAACCCGCGCGCTGCGCGCGAGGCGCAGCCGCCGCGCCGCAAGGCCGGCCAGCCCCAGCGCGGCGCCCGTAAAAAACGCCAGCAGTGCCGGCAGCCCCAGCACGGCGAACGGCAAGGCCCACCAGAAATGCGCGATATCGACAAACAATGCGGCGGCGATCCAGTAGAGGCCGGCGACGAAGAACCCGAGGCCGAACGCATAGCCGAGCCGGGCCGAGGCCCATGCCCCGGAACTCCCGTCATCGAGCCATAAGAGGCCGGGAAAGGCGACAAAGACCAGCGGCGTCAGATCAACGGGCGGCATCGCGCCGGCCAGCAGCACGCCGAGCAGGAACGCCAGCCCGTATCGCCGCCACCCTGACAGCCCCGCCAGTTCCTGCGCCAGACGGCACAGCGGCGTCGCGGTCCGGGCGCCCGGCGGCGCCCGCAGGACCGAGGCGTCAGGCACTCGCCGCACCCCTCCCGTTCACCGTCGGCAGTCCGCGCAGGCGGAGCCGCTTGACCCGCCGCGGATCGGCGTCGAGCACTTCGAATTCGATGGCGGCGGGATGATGGATGATTTCGCCGCGCTTCGGCACCCGACCGGCCAGCGTGAAGACGAGGCCGCCCAGCGTGTCAACGGCTTCATCTTCGCCCTCCGGCCGCAGCCGCATGCCCAGCTGCTCTTCCAAATCTTCGATCGGCAGCCGCGCGTCGGCGATGATGGTGCCGTCGGGGCGCTCGACCACGGCCGGCGTCTCCGGGACGTCGTGCTCGTCCTCGATCTCGCCGACGATCTCCTCGATCAGATCCTCGATTGTCACCAGCCCGTCGATGCCGCCGAATTCGTCAATTACCATCGCGATGTGCGTGCGCGCCTGCCGCATCTGCACCAGGAGATCGAGGATCGGCACCGAGGGGGCGACGAACAGGACCTTGCGCAACAGCCGTTCGAGCCGCGCCGGGCGGCGGTCGGCGACCGGCGCCAGCACATCTTTGACGTGCACGAAGCCGATCACGTCGTCGAGCGTTTCGCGATAAACCGGGACGCGCGAATGGCCGTGTTCGACCATACACTTGACGAGTTCGCCGAACGGCTGCGCAACGTCGAGCGCCACGATGTCGACGCGCGGCACCATGACGTCCGCGGCGCTGCGCTCGTGGACCTTGAGGATGTTGCCGATCAGCACCCGCTCCTGCGGCGTGATCGGGACGCCGCCTTCGAGTTCGGCTGCTGCCTCGAACGCCTCGATCGTCTCCTCCGGGCCGCGCGGCCCGCGCGGTCGCCGGAGCAGCCGCAGAATGGTTCGCAGTCGGGACAGCGAGCCGCCGTTTCTTGGCGGGTCGGGGTCAGGCGGGCCGTCGCTGTCGGGCGGCTCTGGATCGCTCATCGATGAAAAGGTGATCCCGTTTGCCCTGTTCACATGGTGTCGCGATAGGGGTCTGGCACCCCCAGCCGGCGCAATATCGCCACCTCGCGGTCTTCCATGATGGCCGCCTCTGCGGCGTTTTCGTGATCGAAACCGACGAGATGCAGGACGCCATGCACCACGAGGTGGCGCAGATGGTCGGCGAGGGACTTGCCCTGCTCGGCCGCCTCGCGCGCCACCGTCTCGAACGCCAGGACGACATCCCCGAGCACGACCGGCATGCCCGGCGCGAGCGGATCGCCGGGATTGGCAAGCGCAAAGGACAGCACGTTGGTCGATTTGTCCTGCCCGCGATAATCGCGATTGAGCCGCCGCTGCTCCGCGTCGTCGGTCAGGATGATGCCGACGAGGATGGCCCTCTCCCGCAATGCGGGCGAGGAGGGACCGCTCACATCGCGAGCGGTGGGTGAGGGCAGGGGCGTCCCACGCCCCCTCACCCCGGTTCTCTCCCCCGGTGGGGGAGAGGGAGAAAGGAGAGCCGCGTCGGCTAATGCAGCCCGTGCCGCCGCCTCGGCCAATGCCGCGGCTTCGGGGCAAGTTGCCAGCCAGTCCCGGCAAGAGACCGAAAGTTCTATGCTCACCTGTGGCTCGGACCGGCTCATCGCGGTTCCCATCACCGGCGTCCCGGCGCAGGAGGCTAGCTGCCGCCTTCGTCGCCGCGGGCGGCGCGGTCGCGGGCTTCGTAGGCGCCGACGATCCGGGCGACCAGCTTGTGTCGCACGACGTCCTTTTCGGTGAAGCGGACGATGCCGACCTCCTCGACGGCGCGCAGCGCTTCGAGCGCGTCGGCGAGGCCGGAGCGGGCGCCGGCCGGCAGATCGACCTGCGTCGGGTCGCCGGTGACGACCATGCGCGAGCCTTCGCCAAGCCGGGTCAGGAACATCTTCATCTGCACCGGCGTCGTGTTCTGCGCCTCGTCCAGGATAACAAAGGCGTGCGCCAGGGTGCGGCCGCGCATAAAGGCGAGCGGCGCGACCTCGATTTCGCCGGTGCCAAGCCGCTTCTGCAACTGGTCGGCCGGCAGCATGTCGTTGAGTGCGTCGAAGATCGGCCTGAGATACGGATCGACCTTCTCGCGCAGATCGCCGGGCAGAAAGCCGAGCCGCTCGCCGGCCTCGACGGCCGGGCGCGACAGGATGATCCGCTCGACCCGGCCGGTCATCAACAGGTCGATCGCGGCGGCAACCGCGAGATAGGTCTTGCCGGTGCCGGCCGGGCCGAGGCCGAACACCAGCTCGTGCTCGCGCATTGCCTTGACGTAGGCGGCCTGCGCCGCCGAGCGCGGTGCGACGCGGCGCTTGCGGGTGCGGAACCCGGCGTCGTCGCGCCACAGGCTGAAGCTTTTATCCTCGCTCTCGGCCTGCGCCAGCCGCAAAGCCGCCTCGACTGCGGCGGCGTCGATCTCCTGCCCCTGCCGCAGCCGCTCGTAAAGCTGCGAGATCGCGCGCCGCGCGATCTCGGTGGCCGAGGCGGGGCCGGCGATCGACAGCCGGTTGCCGCGCGGCACCAGCGACACCCCCAACTGCCGCTCGATCCGGTCGAGATGCTGGTCGCGCTCGCCGTAGAGCGCCGGCAACAGCAGGTTGTCGTCGAATTCGAGTTGGCTGCGCCCGGCGGCGGCGTAGGCCGCCTCGATCGGCGGCGGCAGGTCGGTCATGCCGCCGTCTCCCGCAGCGCGAGCGCGCCGGCGAGGCTGTTGGCTTCGGCGGCGGTGATCGTCAATGAGACGATATCGCCGATCCGCTCTACCGGCATGTCGGCGTGGACGGCTTGCAGATAGGGACTGCGGCCGGCCAGTTGGCCCGGATGGCGGCCGGGCTTCTCGAACAGCACCGGCATCGCCGTGCCGATGCAGCTGTTGTTGAACGAGCGCTGCTGCTCCTGCAACAGAAGCTGCAATTCGGCGAGCCGCCCGGCCTTGACCGGCTCCGATACCTGGTCTGGAGCCGCGGCGGCCGGGGTGCCGGGACGTTGCGAATACTTGAAAGAAAACGCCTGCGTGAAACCGACCGCTCGAACCAGGTCGAGGGTCGCGCGGAAATCATCGTCGCTCTCGCCCGGGTAGCCAACGATGAAATCGGACGACAGCGCGAGGTCGGGCCGCGCCCGGCGCAGCCGCTCGACGGTACGGCGGTAATCGTCCGCGGTGTGCCGCCGGTTCATCGCCGCAAGAATGCGGTCGGAGCCGCTCTGCACCGGCAAATGCAGAAACGGCATCAGCGCCGGCACGTCGCGATGCGCCGCGACCAGTTCGTCGTCGACATCGCGCGGGTGCGAGGTCGTGTAGCGTAGCCGGGCGATCCCCGGCACCTCCGCCAGCGCCCGGACCAGCGCCCCAAGGCCCCATTCGCCGCCATCGGGCGCCGCGCCGTGATAGGCATTGACGTTCTGGCCCAGTAACGTGATCTCGCGCGTCCCGGCGGCGGCGAGGCGATGCGCCTCCGCGAGTACGTCGGCGGCCGGGCGCGAGTATTCGGCGCCCCTGGTATAGGGTACGACGCAGAACGTGCAGAACTTGTCGCAGCCTTCCTGCACGGTGAGGAAGGTGCTGACCCCTGGCCCCCTCCCTAACCCTCCCCCGCTTGCGGGGGAGGGCAGGGTGGGGGTGGGCAGAAAATCGAACTTCGCCTCGGCCGGAAACTCGGTATCGAGCACCCGCTCGCCGCGTCCGGCGCGCCCCAGCATGTCGGGCAGCCGGTGATAGGATTGCGGCCCGAAAACGAGATCGACGAACGGCGCCCGCGCCAGAATCTCGGCGCCCTCGGCCTGGGCGACGCAGCCGGCGACGGCAATCAGCATCCGGCCGCCTTCGCGCCGCCGCACCGCCTTCAGCCGGCGGATTTGGCCGAGTTCCGAAAACACCTTTTCCGCCGCCTTTTCGCGGATGTGGCAGGTGTTGAGGATCACCAGATCGGCATCGGCCGGAGCCGCGGCGGCGGCGTAGCCGAGCGGCGCCAGCAATTCGGCCATGCGGGCCGAATCGTAGACGTTCATCTGACAGCCATACGTCTTGATAAAAAGTCGTTTTGTCATCATCACCCGAGGCAGGGCGGAAGGGCGCCGTGCGCGCTCATCCGAGCGCCGCGGCTGCGGCATCGGAGGAAGAATGCTCTCGCGGGCGCGCCGTGGGATCAATCGCGGCGGCGCGCCGTCCGCTCAGCGCGCTGGCGAGGCCGGCTCCGACCTGCTCCTCGCAATAGCGTGCCAGAGCCTTGCGCGAGCCGCATTGGGCAAGGCTCGCCGGCGGATGGAATTCGACCACCACCTCGACCGTGCCGAGGCCGAGCACCGTCCATAAATGCGGCGCCATCGCCATATCGCCATACCACGCGAAAAGCGGGCGCAACAGCCGGCCGATCGGGATGCCGTCGAGCCGGGTATAGGCGATCGAAACCGGCTGTACCGCCACGGTCCCGCTGCCCGGCTGCTCCGCGACGCCGAACAGCGCGCTCTTGAACGGTAAAACGCGGTTGCCGTTGCCGCTCGTTCCCTCGGGAAACAGGATCAGCGCCTCGCGCGCCGCCAGCCGCGCCGCGATGCTGTCGCGCTGCGTCCGTGTGCTGCGCACCTGCCGGTCGATAAAGATCGAGCGCTGCAACCGCGCGAGCCAGCCGAACAGCGGCCATTCCCTGACCTCGCGCTTGGCGATGAACGAGGCCGACAGCAGCGAGCCGAGCACCGTGATGTCGAGATACGAGATGTGGTTCGACGCAAACAGGACCGGCCGCGCCGAGGTCGGCCGGCCGATGCGGCGCACCCGCAATCCGAGAATGCGGCAGCAGCCGCGGTGATAAAAGCGCGGCAGCCTCGCCACCCAGCCCTGCCGCAGCAACAGCCCGAGCGCCTGCACCGGCATCAGCAGCAGCGTGAAGGCCAGATAGACCGCGATCCGGCGCAGCCGGAGCGCCGGCGACCCCATCCGCGTCAGGCCGCCCATGTGTCCTTCGATTGCCGCTCATAATGCCGCGAGTATTTCTCGGCCACGAGATCGGTCTTGACGACGATGCACACATCGGTGGTGTTGAACTGCTCGTCGATCACCGCGCCGTCGCCGACGAACCCGCCGAGCCGCAAATACCCCTTGATCAGCGGCGGCAGCGCAACGAGCGTGCGCGCCGGATCGATCGTCAACGGGTCGAGACGGCGCATATCGACATAGCGATCCGGCAGCGCGCGGGCGCGCAGCGCCGGCGGCGCCAGGTGATAGTAATGCAGGTAGGAAAGCGGCGCGGCGAGCGCGGCAAGATCGACCCCCGGCAGGCTGGCGCAGCCGAACATCAGCGCGATGTCGTAATGAGAGACATAGGCAGCGATGCCGCTCCACAACAGCTGTAGGACCGGCCGCGAGCGGTACCCGGCATCGACGCACGACCGGCCGAGTTCAAGGACCTCGCCGGGATAGGCGGCGAGCCGCCCAATGTCGTACTCATTGGCCGAATAGAACGTGCCGAGCCGCCGCGCTGCCTCGCGGCGGATCAGCCGGTAGGTGCCGACGACCGCCTCGGGCCCGCTGCCGCGGCTGTGGTCGAGCACAAGCAGATGATCGCAAATCTGGTCGAAGCGGTCGTGGTCGCGGCGCTGCCCTGCCATCCCCGGCAACGGTCGGGCGCCCATCTTTTCATAGAACACGCGGTAGCGCAGGGCTTGCGCCGCCTCGATATCGGCGGCGCTTTCGGCGAGCCGGACCCGCAGCGGGCCGGCGACCAGATCCACTGGCGGGCCGCCGGCAACCGTTTCGACCGGCAGCCGGGCACCCGGATCGAGCGGCAAACGCGCCGGCCGCCCGGCGTCGGCGATCACCGGAAAAGCCCCCGGGCCTGCGCCAGCGCGCAAACTATCGCCGGACCGTGCGCACGAAAAACGAGCACGGCGCGAGGCCGGCCTCGCCAAAAGTCCAATATCATTACCGGTTCGGTCCCTGTCTCCCGCGCCGCGGCACGGCGTAAAGTTCGAGGCGGTGGCCGACCAGCTCGTAGCCGAGTTCGTCGGCAATGATCTCCTGCAATTTTTCGATCTGCTCGTTGCGGAATTCTACCACCCGTCCGCTTTGCAGATCGATCAGGTGATCGTGGTGGGCGCTGGGCATCTCCTCATATCGCGAGCGCCCGTCGCCGAAATCGTGGCGGGCCAGGATGTTGGCTTCTTCGAACAGCCTGACGGTGCGGTACACGGTGGCGATGCTGATGCGCGGATCGATCGCGGTGGCGCGCCGATAGACCTGCTCGACATCGGGATGATCGGCCGAATCGGACAGCACGCGCGCGATGACGCGGCGTTGTTCGGTCATCTTGAGGCCCTTGTCGAGGCAGAGCTGCTCGAGGCGGGCGATCATCCGGTCGCGGTCCGGGGCGGGCGCATCGCGATACTATAGCCGAGCCGGCCCGGCGAGCCTACCGCCGACGCGCAACCCGTGGAGGCGGGGCGGCGGCCGCCGGGCTCATGCGCCGGCCCGGCGGGCGCGTGTCCCGAGGCCGATCTCCTTGGCGAGCCGGCTACGCTGCCGGGCGTAATTCGGCGCCACCATCGGATAGTCGGGCGGCAGGCCCCAGCGCTCGCGATACGCCTCAGGCGACATGTTGTAGGAAGTCTTTAGATGCCGTTTCAGCATCTTCAGCTTTTTGCCGTCTTCCAGGCAGACGATGTAATCGGGCTGGACCGATTTCTTGACGCTGGTCGCCGGCTGCGGCCGGGCGGCAGGCGCCGCCGGCGATACGCCGATATTCGCCAGAGAATTATAGACCTGGTTTATCAGGTGAGGCAGATCTCCCACCGCCACCGTGTTGTTCGAGACGTGGGCCGCCACAATCTCCGTTGTCAGCGCCAACAAACCGCTTGACTGATCCAACGCATCCATAAGGGATTGACCCCGGAATTCGATTGACTTGAAAATACTAGATAATCGTAGATCACGGTGCAACACGGTTTTTGCGCTGTGCTTGCGTGCTCGCGTCGGCCGGGCAAGTAGCCGTTCCGGACGATGCAGCAATTGCGGAGTAGAGGCGGGCTGCCCGCGGCGCCGCCGGCACTGCCAGACGGCCGGTGACTTCCCGGCCGGACGAGGCGGCCGGGCGACACTTCAGCCGTCGGAGCGCTCGCCTGCAATGTCGAGGCGCAAGATCACGGCGTCCACCGCCGTCCCGTCCGGCCGGCGGTAATAGCGCGGCCGCGTTCCGGCCGGCGCGAGGCCAAGGCTCGCGTAAAGGCGGCGCGCGGCCGCGTTGTCGATCGCGACTTCGAGCACGAGCGAAGAGCAGAAGCGGCGCCCGGCCTCGGCGAGCGCCGCTTCCATCAAGGCGCGCCCGATCCCCTGCCGCCGATATGACGGCAATGTCCCGAGCGAGACGATCTCGATTTCATCGCCGAGATCGCGCACCAGGACAAACCCGCAGGCGGCACCGTCCTCCGACGCCGCAAAACCGAAAACCCCGCTCATCGCGAGCACCTGCGCGATCGCGGCCGCATCCCACGGGTCATCGGGAAAGCAGGCGGCATGCAGCATCGCCAGCGGCGCCGCCGCCGCCGGCATGAGCGGCGCGATCAACCGGGTCATGCTCCGCTCGGCCGCGGCATGGTCACGTCGGGGGGACGCAGATAGAGGGGCCGCAGCGGCCCCTCCGCATCATCCGACTCGATTCGCCGCCGAGCGGCGGCCGCGACCCCGAGCGCATCGGGGGCGAAGCCGTCGAGCGCCTCACAGAACCGGAACCGGCAAAGCGCCGCGGCGGCGCGCTCCGCCGCGTCGCCGGCGATCCGGAGCCGCCTTCCGGGCCCAAGGCGGCCGCCGGACGCCGCCTCGACATAAGCGGCGAGAGAACCGGGCAGGACCGCGCGCGGCTCGGCAGGCGGGCCGGCGCCGGCAAACATCTGCACGTAAAAATCCTCTCGCCGGCTGTCGAGCGCGACCAGCAGCGGGCCGCCCTCGCCGGCATCGCTCGCGGTTTCGGCGAGCCGGGCGGCGACCGCGGCAAAGCTGGTGACCCCGATGAGGCGCGCCCCGGCGCCGCGCGCGATGCCCTGGGCCGCGGCGAGGCCGACCCTGATCCCGGTGAACCCGCCGGGCCCCACCGAAACGGCGACGCAGTCAAGCTGGCGCGGCGTCAAACCGGCATCGCGCACCACCCGATCGATCATCGGCAGCAGCGCCTCGCCGTGGCCGTAGCGCATCGCCCGGCACTCCGCGGCCAGCACCGTGCGGCCGCGCAAGACGGCCGCCGAGCACAGCGATCCGCCGGTTTCGAGCGCCAGCAGCAGCATTGCCGCATGCCGAAGCGGCGCCCGCCCCGGTCGCCGCTTAGATGGAACGCACCTCCTGCACCTCGGGGATGTAATGCCGCAGCATGTTTTCGATGCCGGCCTTCAGGGTCGCCGTCGAACTCGGGCAGCCCGAGCACGACCCCTGCATGTGCAGATAGACGATGCCGTCGGCATAATCCTCGAAGGTGATGTCGCCGCCATCCATCGCCACCGCCGGGCGCACCCGGGTTTCGAGCAATTCCTTGATCTGGGAGACGACCTCGTCGTCATCTTCCGCCGCCGCGCCGGCGGCCTCGCCCGGCTCGCCGACAATGACCGGCCGCCCGGCGGTGAAATGCTCCATGATCGCCGCCAAAACCGCCGGTTTCAGCCGGTACCAGTCGCTGGCGCCGTCCTTGGTGACGGTGATGAAATCGGCGCCGAGAAAGACGCCGCTGACCTCAGGGAGCTGGAACAGGCGTTCGGCAAGCGGCGAGCGCGCCGTCGCGCCGCGCTCCGGGAAATTTGCGGTGCCGGAAGGCATGACGGCGCAGCCGGGCAGGAATTTGAGGCTGGCCGGGTTTGGCGTCTGCTCGGTCTGGATGAACATCGGGGCGGCTCCGCGGCGCAATGCGAGAAAATGGGCGCTTTTAGCTTGGGCATTTGCCGCAGCGAATCAAGCCTGCCGCGGCGTTGCCGCCATGCGCCGGCGCGAGCGGCGGTTGAATTTCGCTTGCATCATAGAACAAATCATGTACGATGATGCCCGCCGCTTCGTTGCGCGGCCCTGCCCGGTGTGGAATAAGGGAGGGACGGAACATGCAGTCCGCGTTGCGTCTTTTGGACAAGGATTTGATGGACAAGCAGCGGGCGTTGGATGCCGCCCTGGGGCAGATCGAGCGCGCTTTCGGCAAGGGCTCGATCATGAAACTCGGTTCGCGCGAGGCGGCCAGCGACATCGACGTGATCTCGACCGGGTCTTTGGGCCTCGATATCGCGCTCGGCATCGGCGGGCTGCCGCGCGGCCGGGTCGTCGAGATTTACGGGCCGGAGAGTTCCGGCAAGACGACCCTGGCGCTGCACGTCATCGCCGAGGCGCAGAAGGGCGGCGGCACCTGCGCCTTTATCGACGCCGAACATGCGCTCGACCCGGGCTATGCCCGAAAGCTCGGGGTCGATATCGACAATCTGTTGATTTCGCAGCCCGATGCCGGCGAGCAGGCGCTCGAGATCGCCGATACGCTGGTGCGCTCGGGGGCAATCGACGTGCTCGTCATCGATTCGGTGGCGGCCTTGGTGCCGCGCGCCGAACTCGACGGCGAGATGGGCGACAGCCATGTCGGGTTGCACGCCAGGCTGATGAGCCAGGCCTTGCGCAAGCTGACCGGCTCCATCGCCCGCTCGCGCGCGATGGTCATCTTCATCAACCAGATCCGCCTCAAGATCGGCGTCATGTTCGGCAATCCCGAGACGACGACCGGCGGCAACGCGCTCAAGTTTTACGCCTCGGTGCGGCTCGACATCCGCCGCATCGGCTCGATCAAGGACCGCGATCTTGCGATCGGCAACCAGACGCGGGTCAAGGTCGTCAAGAACAAGATGGCGCCGCCGTTCAAGGTGGTCGATTTCGACATCATGTACGGCGAAGGCATCTCGAAGCGCGGCGAACTGATCGATCTCGGCGTGCAGGCCGGGGTCGTCGAGAAATCGGGCTCGTGGTTCTCGAATGGCGGCCAGCGGATCGGCCAGGGCCGCGAGAACGCCAAGCTCTTTCTCAAGGAGCATCCCGAGGCTGCCGACCTGATCGAGCGGGCGATCCGCGAAAATGCCGGCCTCGTTGCCGACGCGATGATGGCGACCCCGGGTGAAATCGGCGGCGAGGAATAGGCGGAAGCCGGCCGGGCGCTATTTGTCGCCGGCCCGGTCGGCGCCGGGCAGAGCCGCTGCGTCGGTCGGCCATCGCCGCCGCAGCCAGGGGATGCCGTCGTCCACCAGCGGCAGGCGCCTGATATAGCTCGCGGCGACCGCAGAAAGCCCGGCGATCAGCCACCACCAGACGAATTCGCGCAGCAGCCAGAACAGGTTGGCGAGACGGTTGCCGGCCGCGCCGGGGAGCATCGCGTGCAGACCGGCATCGATCGCGGTACGAAAAAACTCCCCCCACATCAGAAACAGCACCGCCGCGATCAGGTATGACAGCAGCCGGCGCGCCGGCCCGGCCTCGGCAGCAAACCGCGCCTGCACCAGCGCCGGCAGCACAAACAGAAAATAGATGCCGCGGTAATAGACGTTCTGGCCCGCGAAAAAGCAGCCGACGATCAGCAAGGCGCCGATCGCCGCGAAAAGCTGCTCGCGCGCCGCCCAGTCGATTTCAATCGAGCCGAGCAGCGATACGGTGCGCCGGGCGCGGGCGCCTGCGAAGGCGGTCAGCATGGCGAACAAAGCGAATCCAAACAGCGCCGCCGAGGCTGGCGGCAGCTCGATGATTTCGGCAATGCCGAACGGCAGGTTTTGCGCGGAAAAAGAATCCGAGAAGTGCGACAGTCGCGGGATATTGGCCAGCGCCCGGCCAAGCTCATCATGATAGCCGGCCGCAAAGACAGCCAGCGCCGCCGCAGTGCCGGCCGCGACGAGCAGCGCATGACGCCGACGCTCGCGCGCCGCAAGGGCGAGCAGTATCGCCGGGTAATATTTCAACAGCGCCGCCCCGACCAGCACCGCATAGGAACCGTATCGCCGACGCAACGACCGCGTCTGCAATAGCCCGGCGCCGAGCACCAGGAGAAAGATGACGAGATCGGTATTTGCCCGTTCGAGGGCGTAGACCGTCGCCGGCGAAAACGCCGCGACCGCCAGGACCGCCAGTTCGCCGGCGCTGCGCGGCCGAATCAGCAGCCCCAGGGCGGCGATGAACAGAAGATCGAGGCCGGCCCCCACCCACGGGGTGGCCGCGACCGTCGTGCCGCGCGGCAGCAAGGTGAGCCACAGCGGCGAATAAACGTGAACCCGGCCCAGCACGTCGCAAGGGTTGACGACGTAAACATCGATTCCGCGAGCTTGGCACTCTGCAGCGGAGAGCACGGCGTGCGAATCGAGAAACGGAAACGGGCCCGGATGGATGCCGAGAAAGCGCAAGACGGCGAGGCCGATCGATTGCTCCCCCATCAACCACAGCGCCGCCATGATCGCGAACGCGCCACCCAGCGCGGCCGGGATCGCGAGCCGGTATTTGCCCGAACCACCCGGCGGTGGTCCGGCGGCGCGGGCGACAATCCGCCGCCGGTTTCGGCCGCCCGATGCCGCCGTTGTTTTCACCCGTTGCATAGCCGGCAATTTGCAGGATGATGCGTTTAGCGACAATAAATCCGGACGAACGTGATCAGAAATTTGGCCATTGTAACCCCGGTATTCGACGATTGGCGATCGTTCGCCATGCTGACGGCGGACATTGCCGGGCAGTTCGATCGGGAAGAAATCGCCATTCAGCTTTGCGCGGTCGATGACGGGTCGCTTGCGCGGTTTGCTCCGGAGGCGATCGCGCTGCCGCCTGATTCCTGCGTCGTCGGAGTCGAGATTATCCGGCTGGCGCTGAACCTCGGCCATCAGCGGGCCATCGCGGTAGGCTTGTGCGAGATGGCCGAGCGCCCCGAGTTCGATGCGGTTGTCGTGATGGACAGCGACGGGGAGGATCGGCCATCGGACATCGCCTCGCTAGTTGCCGCGAGCCGTGAGCGCCCCGACAGCATCGTGCTGGCACGCCGCACCAAACGTTCCGAGCCGCCGGCCTTCCGGCTCTGGTACCGGCTTTATCAACTGGTTTTCTGGCTGTTGACGGGTCAGGCGATCCGGTTCGGCAATTTCGCGTTGCTGCCGATGTCGGCGGTGTCGCGGCTCGTTTACATGCCCGAATTATGGAATCATCTGGCGGCTTCGATTATCCGGTCCTCCCTGCCTTATCTCGAAGTCCCGACGGCACGCGGCGCCCGGCTTGCCGGCCGTTCGCGGATGAATGTCACGTCGTTGATCGTCCACGGGCTCAGCGCGCTCTCGGTACAGACAGACCGGATCTTCGTGCGGGTTCTACTCGCGGCGGTGGCGCTCGCCGCCGTCGCCGGTCTCGGCATCGTCGTGGTGACCGCAATCCGCTTCGGCACCGATCTGGCGATCCCCGGCTGGGCGACCACCGCGGTCGGCGATCTAATGATCATTCTGCTGCAGACCCTGGTGATTGTTGTCGCGGCGACGCTCCCGATGCTTGCCGGCCGAAGCAGCCGGCCGGTGCTTCCGATCGCCGATGCGGGCCGCTATGTGCTCGATCGGCAACGCGTTGCCTTCGGGCGCTCTCCCTCCGGCGCGGCTGCCGCCCGCACGACGGCAGCCGCCGAATGACGGGCGGCGCGCCGGCGACGCGCCGGATCAGGCCGCGGCTTCTCGGCAGCGCGTTCTTTTCGGATTCGGATAAGCATCGCCTAAACAATCGGGGCGCCGTCGACGCAGCCCGCGATCGGGCGATACGCGCCAATTTCAAAAATTTGAATTATCTGCTGGCAGAGCGATATCACTGGATGAAGAGCTGGATCGATAAAGCCGATGCAGATCTCATTGTAGAGATTGGTGCGGGCGCGGGTCTGTCGCGCCGTTATCTTGGAGATAAGATAATCCTGAGTGATGTTACCAAAAACAGCTGGATAAATATTGTCTCGAACGGGAGAGAAATGCCATTTCGAGACGAGTCCCTCGATGTGATTATTGCTTCCAACGTAATCCATCACCTTGCGGAGCCGGCGAAATTTTTTTACGAAGCGTTACGAGTGCTCAAAATGGGTGGGCTTGTTCTGATAAACGAGGCGTACTGTTCGCTCCTTCTTCGGGTCCTTCTGAGGGTGCTGCATCACGAGGGATATTCGTATGATGTTGACGTTTTCGATCCGAATGCTAAAGCCAGCGACGCAGCCGACCCGTGGTCCGGGAACAACGCAGTGTCGAACCTGTTATTCGATTCGCCCGACAGATTTGAATCGACATTTCCGGATTTGCGCATGGAATTGGACGCGCCATCCGAGTGTCTGTTGTTTATTATCTCCGGCGGAGTGACTTCGACACTGCCCGTGCCGGAACTTCCCGATCGGTTCTTGACCGCGGTCGATAAGCTCGATCGCCTGCTGGTTGGCGCCGCTCCGAGAATGTGCGCGCTGTCACGCAGGACGGTCCTGAGAAAGACCGGCTCGCGCTGATCCTCTCTGCCGATCCTCAGTGTACGTGTCCGGGAGCCGCCGCCGGCCCGCCGCACCACCGATCCGGTCATATCGGCGAAAGAGCGATCGGCATCAGATGCGCTCGCATGATGGCGGCGGCGCGACAGCCTGATCGCTGCCCCTTGCAAGACGGGCCGGAACCCCCACAAATGGGCGCATGCCAACGACCAACGACATCCGCGCCGCGTTTCTCGATTACTTCGCGCGGCACGATCACGCGGTGGTGCCGTCGAGCCCGCTGGTGCCGCGCAACGACCCGACCCTGCTGTTCACCAACGCCGGCATGGTCCAGTTCAAGAACGTCTTTACCGGCATCGAGAAGCGGCCTTATCGGCGCGCCGCCACGGCGCAGAAATGCGTGCGCGCCGGCGGCAAGCACAACGACCTCGACAATGTCGGCTATACCGCCCGGCATCACACGTTTTTCGAAATGCTCGGCAATTTCTCGTTCGGCGACTATTTCAAGGACCGGGCGATCGAGCTGGCGTGGAACCTCGTCACCCGCGAGTTCGGCCTCGACCGCGAGCGGCTCCTCGTCACCGTCTATGCCGAGGACGAGGAGGCAGCGAGCCTGTGGGCGCGCATCGCCGGACTGCCGGAATCCCGCATCATCCGCATTCCGACGGCCGACAATTTCTGGGCGATGGGCGACACCGGCCCGTGCGGGCCGTGCTCGGAGATTTTCTGGGACCACGGCCCCGAGGTGGCCGGCGGGCCGCCCGGAACGCCGGAGGCGGAGGGCGACCGCTTTGTCGAGATCTGGAACCTCGTCTTCATGCAGTTCGAGCAGGTGGCCGGCGGCGAGCGCAGCGCGCTGCCGCGCCCGTCGATCGATACCGGCATGGGTCTCGAACGCATCGCCGCGGTGTTGCAGGGCAAGCACGATAATTACGATATCGACCTGTTCCGTGCCCTGATCCTCGCCTCGGCCGATCTTTCCGGGGTCGCCGCCGACGGAGCGCATGCGGTGTCGCACCGCGTCATTGCCGATCATTTGCGCGCCGCCGCC
>DASUKH010000311.1:0-17839 GCA_036278835.1 Allostellaceae bacterium | reverse complement strand
GGCCAAGGTCTCGGCAACTCGGTCGGCATGGCGCTGGCCGAGCGCCACCTCGCCGCCGAGTTCGGCGACGACATCGTCGATCACCGCACCTACGTTTTCTGCGGCGACGGCTGTTTGATGGAGGGGATCAGCCACGAGGCGCTGTCGCTCGCCGGGCATCTGCGGCTCAACAAGTTGACCCTGTTCTGGGACGACAATTCGATCTCGATCGACGGCCCGACCAACCTCGCGGTATCGGACGACCAGATCAGGCGCTTCGAGGCGCATGGCTGGGCGACCCTGCGCATCGACGGCCACGACCACAACCAGATCGCCGAGGCGATCCGCCGCGCGCATGCCAGCGACCGGCCGACCCTGATCGCCTGCAAGACGATCATCGCGTTCGGCGCGCCGACCAAGGCCGGCACCGCCGCGGCGCACGGCTCCCCGCTCGGCGCCGAGGAGATCAAGGGGGCGAAGGAGCGGCTCGGCTGGGAATACGGGCCGTTCATCGTGCCCGACGACATCCGGGCCGAATGGCGGCAGGCCGGCGGGCGCGGCGCCGCGGTGCGGCGCGCCTGGGAGGAACGGCTCGCGGCCCTGCCGTCCGACCGTCGCGCCGGGTTCGTGCGCCGCCAGAAAGGCGAGCTGCCGGCCGGGTTCGACGCCATCATCGCCAAAGCCTGCGACGAGTTCCGCGCGAAGAACGCGAAAATTGCGACGCGACAGGCCTCGGGCGCCGTCCTCGAGGCGCTGGTGCCGGCGGTGCCGGAACTGATCGGCGGCTCGGCTGATTTGACCCCTTCCAACAACACCAAAATCAAGAGCGAGGGCGAAATCCGTCCCGGCGATTTCGCCGGCCGCTACATCCATTACGGGGTGCGCGAGCACGGCATGGCAGCCGCGATGAACGGCATCGCCGCGCATGGCGGCCTCATCCCCTATGGCGGCACTTTCCTGACCTTCACCGATTACGCGCGCCCGTCGATCCGTCTCTCGGCGCTGATGGAGCTACGCGTCATCTATGTGATGACACATGATTCGATCGGTCTCGGCGAGGACGGCCCGACCCATCAGCCGGTCGAGCATCTGGCGGCGTTGCGTGCCATCCCGCATCTTCTGGTGTTCCGCCCGGCCGATGCGGTCGAGACCGCCGAGTGCTGGGCGCTCGCGCTCAAGCATCCGAACAACCCGTCCATCCTGGCCCTGACCCGGCAGTCCCTGCCGCTGCTGCGCACCAGCCCCGACGGCGAGAACCGCTCGGCCCGCGGCGCCTATGTGCTGGCTGAGTCGGACGGCGAGCGTCAGGTCACCCTGCTCGCCACCGGCTCCGAGGTGGAGCTGGCGGTGACGGCGCGCGACCAACTTGCCAAGGACGGCGTCCGCGCCGCGATCGTCTCGATGCCGTGCTGGGAATTATTCGAGGCGCAGCCCGAGGAGTACCGCAGCCACGTGCTCGGCACCGCCCCCCGCGTCGGGGTCGAGGCGGCGGTCCGCTTCGGCTGGGACCGCTGGCTCGGCCCCCGCTCGTCGTTTGTCGGCATGCACTCGTTCGGCGCCTCCGCCCCCGGCCCCGCCGCCTTCGACCATTTCGGCATCACCGCCCAAAAGGTCGCCGAAGCGGCGCGCTCGCTGCTGTAGCCGCTACCACCTCCAATCACCCCAGGCGCAGGTCCGGGACGCGGCCGAGGACGGGGAGGCGGTTGGCGATCAGCACGACGGCGAAGGTGATCACCAACAATGTGATGCCGAGCACCGAGATCGCGCCCAAATCGCCGCTCTCGTTGAGGTCGTAGATGATGACCGAGACCACCTTGGTATTGGCGGTCGTCAGCATGATCGTCGCCGAGAGTTCGCGGATAACCCCGACGAACACAAAACACCACGTCGCGACGAGGCTCGTCCGCAACAGCGGGGCGGTGATCTGCCACAGCGATTTCAGCCGGCTGGCGCCGAAGATGCGGCTCGCCTCCTCCAACTCGGGATGCAGTCCGCGAAACGCCGCCTGGAGCTGCTGATAACCGGCCGGCAGCTCGATCGTCACAAAGGCCAGCAGCAATATCCACAAGGTGCCGTAGAGGATGACCGGTGGGCGCGTATAGGCGAGGAACAGCCCGACCCCGAGCACGATCCCCGGGATCGCGACCGGCGCCGTCGCCATGAAGCCGAGCAGCCGGTGGCCGGCGACGACCTGCCGGCTTGCGATATAGCCGACGACCAGCGCGAGGCCGGTCGCGGCGGTCGCCGACACCAGCCCGAGCAGGACGGTGTTCCGCAATGCCAGCCGGGTCTGCGAAAACTCGACAAAGACAAACCACACATTGTGCCAGGTCAACGTCTGCCAGTTCAGCGGCGCGGATGGGGTCGGCACCAGCGCCGTCTTGATGAGTGCCATGTACGGCAGAAAGATCGGCAGCGACAGCAGCACCAGGGCGAAGGCGAACGCGACCCAACGCCAAGGACCGAGTTGCACGCGCCGCGGCGCGCTCGACCGCCCGCCGATCACCGTGTAGCCGCGCCGACCGAGCAGCCGCCGCTGCCCATAAAGCAGCAGCATCGTCAAAACCAGCAGCGGCATCGCCGCGGCGGCGGCGAGATGCGGCTGCGGCGGCTCCTGGAACAAGGCCCAGATTTTGGTGGTGATCACATGAAATCCGGCCGGCATCGCCAGGATCGCCGGCACGCCGAACTGGGTCAGCGCCTGCACGAACGCGATCAGACCGCCGGCCAGCAGCGCCGGCAGGATCATCGGCAGGGTCACCCTCGCCAGGGTGCGCGCGCGGCCGGCGCCAAGGATGGCCGAAGCGTCCTCGAGGTCGCCCGGGATGTTGTCGAAGGCGTTGGCGACCAGAACGAAGACATAGGGGAAGGCGTAGCATGCCATCGTGAAGATGACCCCGGCGATCGTATAAATGTTGAAGACGTGCTCGTACTCGCCGAGCCCGAAAAGGCTCCGGCACAGTCGGTTCAGGATGCCGCTGTTCGGCGCCGCGAGCAGCTCCCAGGCGATCGCGCCGAGAAACGGCGGGGTCACGAACGAGGCGGTGACGAGGGCGCGGATCAGCCGGCGCAGCGGCAGGTCGGTGCGGGCGACCAGCCAGGCCAGCGGCAACGCTGCCGCGGTCGCGCCGCCCGCCACCCCGGCGGCGATCCCTAGCGTCGTCAAATAGGGTTTGGTGAAGCTCGGGTCGGCAGCCAACCTCGCGAAATTCGCCAAGGTCGGCGCGCCCTTGTTGTCGCTGACGCTGAACCACACGAGCCAACCGAGCGGCAGCAGCACCAGTCCGCACAGCACAAGCGCGATCAGCGCGATGACCGGCAGCGACAGCTCGAACCGCCGCACCGGCCGCTCGCCGGCGCGCGGGATCGCGGCGACGGTCATAAGGCCGTACGCGGGCCGAGGATCGCCGGCAAAATGCTGGATTGCTCTAACAGACCCGCATTCCTGGCGAAAGCCGGGACCCACCCGTCCATATTCGCGATGCTGCCGCCGTGGACCCCGGCTTTCGCCAGGAATGCGGGTTTTGAGGACGGGTTCTTTACTCGATTCATTCTGAGTGAGACCTCAGGAGCGCCGCAGCGGAGCCGGGCGCGTCTCAAAGGGCGCGGATCGGGGGATACAATCCCGATCCGCGGCCATTGTCACAACCCGAAATACTGCGCGTATTTCTTCTTGATCTCGGTGGTCTCCTTTTGCTGCGCAGCGGGATCGGCCTTCATGATCTTGATCTCGGAAAGCGGCTTCATGCCCTTCGGCGGCTTCACGTCCGGGTTGAACGAGCGCAGCTGCGCCATGTCCGCCATCAGCTGCTGCCCCTTGGTCGAGAAGATGTAGATGTCGAACAGCCGGGCCGCGTTCGGGTGCGGCGCGTCGACCACGACGCCCTCGCCGCCGGGGATCGACGGGGTCCCCTCGGTCGGATAGACGAGCGCAATCGGCGCCCCTTTCTGGATCATCTGCAACGGCACGTATTCGCCGCCGTCGGCAGCGATCGGTCGTTCGCCCTGCGCCACCTGCTTTGGCGGCTCGGCCGCCGACTGCACCTGCATGATGTGCTGTTGCCCCAGCTTTTTGAAATAATCCCAGCCGATGTCGCGGGCGATTTCGAAGGTCACGGTCATGATCGTGCCGCTGTAGCCGGGGTGCGCCTTGACGATCTTGCCCTTCCATTTCGGCTCGAGCAGATCCGCAAAGCTCTTCGGCGCCTCTGCGGGCTTGACGAGCTTCGTGTTGTATTCGATCGGCGACAGGGTGAAGCGGTCGGTCGCGAAATACCCGTCGGGGTCCCGCTGATCGGCAGGGTACTTGGCGACCGCTTGCGGCACGAACGGCGCGAGCCAGCCTTTTTTCTTCCAGTCGAGGAGCGCCGTCATATCCGAGCATTCGACGACGTCGGCCGTGTGGATGCCGGCGGCGCGTTCCTGTCCCAAGCGCTGCACGACGCGCTCGGCACCAGTGCGCTCGACCTGAACATGAATGCCGGGATAGGCGGCTTCGAAGGCGTGGGCGAGCTTCTCCGCCGTCTGCAATTCGATCGAGGTGTACCAGACGACCGTGCCTTCCTTTTTCGCGGCCTCGGTCAGTTGCGGCGTGACCCCGGTCGGGGCCGGCGCCGCCGCCAACGCCGTGCCGGCGCCGCCCAGCAGCAGGATCGCGGCAAGGATGCCGCCGGTAATCGGCCGTTTCATCGAGTCCCCCTTCTTTGCTGTGTTTCACCGCGCGAGCGCGCGGCAGTGTTCGGGCGGGAATTGTAGCCGCACCTTCCCGCCGACCGGAACATTGACCCCGAGCGGCGCGGTGACGCGGATTTCCCTGTCGTCGCTGAGGCCGACAAGGTAGTCGCGGTAAGAGCCGAGATAGGATTGCCGCAGCACCTGGCCCGCTGCCTCGTTGGGCGCGCGCTCGCGGGCGGCCTCATCGTCCGCTGACAGGGCAATATCGTGCAGCCGCACGGAGATCGCGGTATCGCCGGCGGCGGCCGGCTCGCCGGCGCCGCAGCGCAGCACCATCGCGCCGCAATCGACAACCCCGCCGCCGAGGTGCCGGCCGCGGAAAATGTTGGTGCCGCCAATAAAACGGGCCACGAATTCGGAGTGCGGCCGCTCGTAGATGTCTTCGGGCGAGCCGGCCTGCTCGACCCGGCCGCGGTTCATCACGACAATGACGTCGGCGGTGGTCATCGCCTCGCTCTGGTCGTGCGTCACATAGATCGTCGTGTATTTGTACGTATCGTGCAGCCGGCGGATTTCGAAGCGCATCTCCTCGCGCAGATTGGCGTCGAGGTTGGAGAGCGGCTCGTCGAGCAGCAGCGTCTCCGGCTCGATGGCGAGAGCGCGGGCGAGCGCCGCGCGCTGCTGCTGGCCGCCGGACAATTCATGCGGGTAGCGCCGGGCGAGGTCGCCGAGCCGAGCTACATCGAGGATCGCGGCCACCCGCCGCTCCCTGTCGACCCGGTCTAGCCGGCGCAGCTTGAGGCCGTAGGCGACATTCTCCGCGATCGTCATGTGCGGCCACAGCGCATAGCTCTGAAAGATCATCGACATTCCGCGCCGCTCCGGCGGCACGCTGCGGCCCGGCCCCGACAGGATGCGCTCGCCGACCCGGATCGTGCCGGAATCGGGATCGAGAAACCCGGCGACAAGCCGCAAGGTCGTGGTCTTGCCGCAACCGGAGGGCCCGAGCAGGCAAACCAAAGAGCCGTGCGCGATCGTGAGGTTCAGGTCGTCGACCGCCGCGGCATCGCCGAATTTCTTGGTAAGCGCTTCGAGTTCAACAACTGCCATAGATTCGGGGCCGAATGTCCTTGGTCGTGCGCGGCGGTGCGGCGGGCAACATAAACATCGGCGCCGAATTGCGGAAGCCCCGTTGCCCCTCCGTTGCCTGGCCGGCGCGACCGTGGTTCAGCCTTCGAGCGGTCGGGCCCGCATAAACGCGACGAACGGCACCGCGATCGCGGCGGTAAGGGCGAGCATGTAAAAGGCGTCGATGTAGCCGATCATCGAGGCCTGCCGGTGGACCTCGTCGGCGAGGCGCTGCAACCCGCCGGTCGCGCCGATGTCCCAGCTGCCCGGCGCCGCCGGCCCCTTCGTCGTCAGGCTGAACGGGTTGATGATCTCGATGAGACGGCCGTAGCTGGTGGCGCTGGCACGGACCAAGAGGACGAGCGACAGCGAGATGTAAAGGCTCGACCCGAAATTGCGCACCAGCGTGAAGACGCCGGAGGCTTCAGCGATGCGGCTCGCCGGCAGGGTCGCGAAGGCCAATACGGTCATCGGCGTGAAGGCGAGACCGAAGCCGAACCCCTGCAACGCGTTGGTCCAGAACACATCGAGGCTCGTCAGGTTGAGATTGAGCTGCGCCATCGACCACGCGGCGAACGACTGCGCCGCCAGCCCCAGCGCCACCGTCAGCCGCGGAAAGCGCCGGCTGACCGGCACGACGACGAGAAACGCCACCCAGTTGCCGACCCCGCGCGCCGACAGCAATTCGCCGATCGTCCCCACCGGGTAGCCGCGCAGATCGTGCAAGAGCCCGGGAAACAGCGTGATGCTGGTATAGGACAGCATCCCCATAAAAAACGCGATCAGGAGGCCGATCGAGAAATTGCGGTTGAGGAGCAGGCGTGGGTCGAGAAACGGCGCGGGTGACGTCAGGCTGTGCACCGCGAACATCCAGAAGGCGGCGCCGGCGACCGCCGCGTCGGCCATGATTTCGGGCGAGGTGAACCAGCCGAGCCGCTGGCCGCGGTCGATCATCAGTTGCAACGCCGCCATCGCGACCGACAGCGCGGCGAACCCGACCCAGTCCAGCCGGGCCCGCGTGCGCGCCGTGTTGCCGGCGAGCGCAAACCAGATAAAGCCCATCGCGACGAGGCCGGGCGGTACGATCATGAAAAATACCGCACGCCAGCTGTAGGTCTCGGCAATCGCCGCGCCGACGATGGGACCGACGACCGGCCCGACGACGCTGCCGAACCCCCAGATCACCATGACGGTGGTGTGCAGCGGCCGCGGGAAGGTGGCCAGCACGATGGCCTGGCCCATCGGCATGATTAATGCCCCGAAGAGGCCCTGGCCGATCCGATAGATCACCAGGGTCGCAAGGCTGTTCGCCAGACCGCACAACAGCGAGCACGCGGTAAAGCCGCCCACTGCGCCCAACATCGTGCCGCGCCAGCCGAGCCGGCTCGCCAGCCACCCGGTGGTCGGGGTGGCGATCGCGGTGGCGGCGAGGTTGAGCGTGACGACCCAGCCGATCTGGTCAACCGTCGCCGACAGCGACCCCCGCATCTGCGGCAAGACCACGTTGGCAAGCGTGATCGTCATGCCGAACAGGAGGCTCGACGACTGCACGGCCACCAGGATCGCCCATTGCCGCGCCGTAATGCTGAGGAGCCCCGCTCTCGGCGCCGCCGTGTTCATTTCCCGACGAGAGTGCGGAGAGACCCGCCCCCCACGCAACGGAAAAATCGGCGGGGGAATAGGAAGCTGGCAGGCGCGGAATTGCCTTCGGATTTTACCCGGTCGAGGCTCAGGCCGGTCGAGGCTCAGATTTGAGCGCTTCGCCCCGGATGAAAGCCGTTTGTGCTACCCAGAACGATTCTGGGCAGCCGACTTTGTGACGCATTGATTGTGAAAGCGGACCCGAAAGGATTCGAACCTTCGACCTCTGCCTTCGGAGGGCAGCGCTCTATCCAGCTGAGCTACGGGTCCTCATGGGGCGCGCCGGCGGGGGACGGCGGGCGCGGTGGTGATTACCCCCTGGCGCCGGCCGACGCAAGCGGCAAGGCCGGGGCCGGCATTGGCCGCGCCGCGCCAATTTCGGGCGCGCCCGGGAATCGCGGTTTCGGCGCCGCGCCGGGCGGCCACGGGCGCCCCCGCTCCGCGGCGTCGGCACCCGACGGCAGTGGCGCACCGCGGCGGAGAATCCAGCTGGTCACGTCGGCAGCCACAATGGGCCCGTCAAGGTCGCGCAGCAGCATGTGATAGCCGCGCGAATAATAGGCGAACCGATGGTCCGGGCTGCCGGCGCGCGGCAGATGGGCGGCAAAATCGGCGACGGCCGAGGGCGGGATGATCGCGTCGTGCGCGCCGTACATCAGCAACAGCGGTTTTCTCAGCTTTGACGCGGCGGCGAGCGCATCGTCCATCAGGTTGACGAGGCCATAGATCGTCGCGACCCGCGCGACCCGCAGCATCATCGGGTCGAGCGACAATTCCCGCAGCATCGCCTTGTTGTCGGAGGCGACGATATGCAGCCCGCCGCCGGTCAGCGACAGGCTCGGCAATAGCCGCGCCGCCGTGAACAATGCGATCTTCGGCAGCAGCTTCATCGTGATACGGCCCCACACCGCGGGGGCGGCCAGAATGACCCCGTCGGCATCGGCGGTTGGCATCGCCGCACCCGACGGGATCACCCCGCGCATCGCGCCGGTCATCGCCAGGATCGCCACCGCGCCGCCCATGCTCTCGCCGAGCAGATAGACCGGCCGGCCGGGATAGGTCCGCCGCAAAATGCGGCTTGCCTCGATCGCGTCCAGCGCGAGCCGCCCCTCGCCGGCCCAGCCGCCGCGCTCGGGCGCGCCGCCAAAGCCGCGCTGATCATACGCATAGGTCGCGATGCCGTGCTGCGCCCACAGCTTGGCCGGCATATCGAAGGCGTGGCTGTAATCGTCGAAGCCGTGAAGGCCCAGGATCACCGCTTTAACCCGCCCATTCGGCAACCATTTACGAAGAGGCAGGCGGGCGCCGTCCTCGGCGACGAAAGCCTTTTCGGTGAACTGCGGCTCTTGCGGCGGCGGCGCGGCGGCGGTCGATGACGGGCCGGGAGCCGACGGCCCGAAAGCCGGACCGCCGAGCGCCATCACCGCCGCCAGCGGCGCCACGAGCAGCAGCAACACCGCTACCACGGCGCGCCGCAGGCGGTAGCGCCGGGGCGCGGGCCTCGCAGGCACAGGAGAGCGCATCATTGCGTGTTTATACCCAGCGCGTATCATCCGGTCGATCAGGCGGCAACCGGCAGAGCATCAACCCGCCGGACCGCAACTCGTTCCGGAAACATGATGACCCCCTTTGAAACCATTGAGACGGATCAGATGGTGGTGGCTTGCAATGGCGGCGGCGGGCCGCTCGGCCATCCGCGGGTCTATCTGAACCTGGCGCCGCTTGGCCGCGTCGAATGCCCCTATTGTTCGCGTCTGTTCGTCAACCGCGCAGTGGCCGCCCAGGGTGGGGTGGCCGAAGAGGTCGGGGTCGCGATGCCGTCAGCGGACGGGCCCGGCGAAGAGCGATTGAGCGAAAGCCCGGCGCCACGCCAGGTGGGCGATGTCGCGCCGGGTCAGGCGGGAGCCGCCGATGGATGATGCCGTCGCCGTGAGTCCGGTTCTCGAGCCGGGCGCCGCGCCCGAAACCGCCGCGCCACCGTCGGCGGCGCCGCACCATGTTTTTCTGATCGACGGCTCGGGGTTCATCTTCCGCGCCTATTTCGCCCGCGCGCGGGACACCAGCGCCGACCGCTTCCGCCGCCAGTCGGACGGCATGCCGACCGAGGTCGTGACGATCTTCAGCAACATGCTGGACACATCTCTGCGCGAGACCGACGCCGACCACATCGCGGTGATCCTCGATGCGTCGGGGCGCAGTTTCCGCAACGAAATCTATCCGGAATACAAGGCCAACCGGCGCGAGATGCCGGACGACCTCGCACCGCAATGCGAACATGTGCGGCGCGCCGCCGACGCCTTCGGCGTCTGCCGCATCGAGATGGACAATTTCGAGGCCGACGACCTGATCGCGACCTATGCCCGGCATGCCGTCGAGGCGGGGGCGCAGGTGACGATCCTCTCTTCCGACAAGGATATGATGCAGCTGGTCGGCGGCCGGGTAGCGATGCGCGACCCGATGACCGACCGGCCGATCGGCGACGCCGAGGTGCGCGAGAAATTCGGGGTCGGCCCCGACAAGGTCATCGAGGTGCAGGCGCTGTGCGGCGATTCGACCGACAACGTGCCGGGGGTGCCGGGGATCGGGGTCAAGACCGCGGCCGAGCTGATCAACATATATGGCGACCTCGAAACCCTGCTGGCACACGCCGACGAGATCAAGCAGCCGAAACGCCGCCAATCGCTGATCGACAACGAGGCGAAGGCGCGGATGTCGAAGGAGCTGGTCAAGCTCGACGACGACGTGCCGCTGCCCTGCCCGCTATCGGCGCTCAGGGTCGCGCCGTACGATCCGGAGAAGCTGTTTCCGTTCCTCGACGAGATGGAGTTGCGCGCGCTGAAGGCACGCATCGAGCGGCGGCTGGCTATCACGGCGCCGGCGGTCGCGGCGGGGCCGAGCGAGCCGGTGATGCCGGAGGTGCCGCCGTTTTCGGCGCCGCATACCTACGCCCTCGTCGATACGCTGGACGGGCTCGACCAGTGGATCGAGGCGGCCACCCAGGCGGGCACCGTCGCCTTGTGGCCGGCGCCGAGCGCGCTCGACGGGACGCGGCCGGCCCTGTGCGGGCTGGCGCTGGCGCTGGCGCCGGGACTGGCGGCCTACCTGCCGCTCGGGCACCGTCCGGCGGGATTGCTCGACGGCGCCGAGAGCGCCGGATTGCCGCTCGACGCGGTGATCGCGCGGCTGAAGCCGCTCCTTGAAGACCCCGGCGTGCTCAAGATCGGGCACGACATGAAGAGCGTCCTGCACCTGCTGCGGCGCTACGGCATCGACGTCGAGGCCTATGACTGCACGATGCTGATGTCCTACGTGCTCGACGGCGGCCAGGTCGAGCATACGACCGAGGCACTGACCCAGCGCGCCTTGCAGCACGATCTGCCGCCGCTGAAAGGGCTGATCGGCACCGGCAAAAGCCTGATCTGCTTCGCCGAGGTCGCGCCCAAGGCGGCCTGCGAGTTTGCCGCGGAACGCGCCGATGCTGTGTTGCGCGCCCATCTGCTGCTGAAGGCGCGGCTCATCCGCGAGCACATGACTGCATTTTACGAGACGGTCGAGCGGCCGCTAGCCCCGGTGGTCGCGGCGATGGAGGATGCCGGGGTCAAGGTCGATCGCGAGGCATTGGCCGAGTTGTCGCGCGACTTTGCCCGCCGCATTGCCGAACTCGAGCAGGCGATCTGGCGCGATGTCGGCAACCAATTCAATATCGGCTCGACCAAGCAGCTGGGCGAGGTGCTGTTCGACAAGCTTCAACTGCCGGGCGGCAAGAAGGGGAAAACGGGGGCCTACGGCACCGATGCCTCGATCCTCGAAACGCTGGCGCCGTTGCACCCGGTACCGGCGCAGGTACTCGAATGGCGCCAGCTGACCAAGCTCAAATCGACCTATGCCGACGCCCTCGGCGACAATATCGATTCGAAGACCGGGCGGGTGCATACCTCGTTCGCGCTCGCCGCGACGGCAACCGGGCGGCTCTCCTCCTCCGACCCCAATATCCAGAACATCCCGATCCGCACCGAGGAAGGGCGCAAAATCCGCCGCGCCTTCGTCGCCGAGCCGGGACACCTGCTGCTGTCGGCCGATTACAGCCAGATCGAATTGCGCCTTGCCGCCGATGTTGCCGATGTCGCCGAACTGAAACGCGCCTTCCAGGCGGGACAGGACATCCACGCGCTGACCGCCAGCGAAGTGTTCGGGGTGCCGGTCGAAGGGATGGACCCGCTGGTCCGCCGGCGCGCCAAGGCAATCAATTTCGGCATCATCTACGGCATCAGCGCGTTCGGCCTCGGCAACCAGATCGGCGTGCCGCAGGCCGAGGCGGCCGAGTATATCCGCGCCTATTTCGAGCGTTTCCCCGGCATCCGCGCCTACATGGAGCGGATCAAGGCAGAGGCGCGGCGCACCGGCTATGTCGAGACGATCTTCGGCCGCAAATGCTACATCCCCGGCATCCGCGACGCCAACCCGGCGCGCCGCGCCGGGGCCGAGCGGCAGGCGATCAACGCGCCACTGCAAGGCTCGGCCGCCGACATCATCAAGCGGGCAATGGCGCGGCTGCCGGCGAAACTGGCGGCTTCCGGCCTCAAGGCGCGCATGCTGTTGCAGGTGCATGACGAACTCTTGTTCGAGACGCCGGAGGCCGAGGTCGAGGCGACCGCCCGACTGGTGCGCGAGGTCATGGAAGGCGCCTGTGCGCCGCGTTGCGAACTCGCGGTGCCGCTCGTCGTCGAAACCGGCTGGGCCCGCAGCTGGGACCAGGCGCATTAGAGGGGCATCCGGCCGAATAATTCGTCATGGCCGCGCTTGTCCCGGCCATTCCGGTGAGCCGGCACAAGCCTTGCCGTTTCGCGTGGATGCCCGGCACAAGGCCGGGCATCACGGTATAGGTGTCTGGACCCGGCCGAAGGCGCCGCTCTAATTCGCCAGCCGGTAGAATTTGGCGGCGTTTTCGCAGGTGATCTTGTGCACCACGTCGGCGGGCAGGCCGGCGAACTGCTCGTCGATGTATTTCTGCGATTCCGGCCACACGCCGTCAGTATGCGGGTAGTCGGACCCCCACATCATCGTCTCCACCCCGATATCGTCGATCAGCTTCGTGCTGATCGGGTCGAACTGGAAGGTGCAGCGGCACTGGCGGCGCCAGTATTCGCTGGGCTTCATCTTCATCAGGTCGCGGAATCGGTCCTCGAACTCGAAATCCATGCGGTGCAGCGCATAGGCGAGCCAGCCGGCGCCGCTCTCGCCGAATGACACGCGCAGGTTCGGATAGCGCTCGAAGACGCCCGCTCCCATCATCGCCGCGATGATGTGGATGAGGCCCATCTGGAAGGCCGAGACGCCGGTGAACATCGCCGCCCGCTGGACATGCCGTGCCTCGGTGCGCGAGCGCGGCGCGGTGGTCGGGAAGGTGTGGAAATGCAAGGGCAGGTCAACATCGTTGACCGCTTTCCACAGCTTCTCCCAATCCGGATGCCACATCGGCTCCATGTCCCACGAGCAGGACAGTTCGAGGCCGCGCAAGCCCATCTTGGCCACCCGGTGAACCTCTTTCACCGCGTCGTCGATGTTGCCGTAGGGCAGGCAGGCGAGGCCGATCTGCCGATCCGGGTAATGACTGCAGAAATCCTTCAGCCAGTCGTTGTAGATGCGCAGCATCTCGTTGCTGGCTTCTTTGTCGTTCAGCCGCGAGGAGGCGCCGAGGATGCCGTAAATCACCTCGGCATCGACCCCGTCTTCCTCCATGTCCTTGAGCCGCAGGTGCGGATCGCGGCAGCGGATCCTGCCCTGCTTGGCATCGGAATAGAGACCGTGCTCGGCCATGATATCGACCCGGACGTTCTGGCCCGGGACGTGCTTCGCGCCACCCGGCCCGACCCCGTTCAGGAGGCCGAAATTGGCGCCGTTTTTGGCGACCCATTGCGGCCCGTCCGGCCCGTCCTCGACATACGGCATGCGCTCCTTCAATTCGCGCCGGGCGTTCTCGACGAACAGCTCGCGCGGCATCCACGGCATGTCAAGGTGGCAATCGGCCGAGATGCGCCGGTAATGCATGGCAGGGCTCCTTCGGGTCTATATGCGCTGCGCTCACTTTAGCGCCTTTGGCAAGCCCTTTGCCAATGCCGGGTTTGCAGCCGGCCATGCACCGAACCCGTAGAGTGGGCTGAGCGCAGCGAAGTCCACCGCCTCGGGTGTCAGCCGGTTGATGGGCTTTGCTGTCGCTCAGTCCATCCTACGACGCGTCACCAAGGGTCTCGAACTCCGGTCAAGATGATTACGGCCCGGTTGCCATGAGGTAGGATCGTAGGATGGGCTGAGCGCAGCGAAGCCCATCGGATAACGTCGGCCTCGATGATGGGCTTCGCGGCGCTCAGCCCATCCTACGGAATGGCCCCTCTGGAGGCAGTCATGCAGTTCGGGATTTTCGACCATCTCGACGACAGCGGCGCGCCGCTCGGGCGCCATTATGAGGACCGGCTCAAGCTGATCGAGGCCTACGACCGGGCCGGGTTCTATGCCTACCACCTCGCCGAGCACCACAACACGCCATTGGGGTACGCGCCCTCGCCGAGCATCTTCCTCGCCGCCGCGGCGCAGCGCACCCGGCGGATCAAGCTTGGCCCGATGGTCTATCTGCTGCCGCTCTACCATCCGCTGCGGCTGATCGATGAAGTCTGCATGCTCGACCAGATGTCAGGCGGGCGCTTTATGTTCGGGGTCGGGCGCGGCATTTCGCCGATCGAGGTCGGATTTTATGGCGTCGATTTCCCGACCGGGGCGGAGCGCTTTCGCGAGGCGTTCGAAGTTGTGCGCATCGGCCTCACCGAGGACGAGGTCACCTGGCACGGCAAATATTACGATTTCGACCGCGTGCCGGTAGTCATGAAGCCGGTGCAGAAGCCCTACCCGGAATTGTGGTACGGCACCAGCCGTCCGGATAGCATCCCGTGGGCCGCCGAGCGCGGCGCCCACATCGTGACCTTGCGCGACAACGAGGCGGCGCGCCACATCATCGAACTCTACAAATCGGAGTGGCGCCGCCTCGGCCGCGCCGAAGCGGACTTGCCGCTGATGGGCATCAACCGTCACCTCGTCGTCGCCGAGACCGAGGGCGAGGCGCTCGACGTCGCGCGCCGGGCCTATCCGTCATGGCGCGGCAACATGGAGCGGCTGTGGGCGAGATACAACGTGCCGTTCCCCCTCGCCGCCACGCTGCCGCTGGAATGGGATGCCCTGCAGGAGCGCGGCCATGCGATGGCCGGCACTCCGGCCCAGGTGCGCGCGTTTGTCACCGAGCAGACGGCGGCGGCCGGCGCCAGCTATTTCGTCTGCGATTTCGCCTTCGGCGTGATGTCGCATGCCGACGCGTTGCATTCCGCCGATCTGTTCGCCCGCGAGGTGATGCCGGCCTTTGCCGGCGGCGGCTGAAGCCGATCCTTCTGCGGCGCGGCAGAGTACGGGAGCGGGTAACATCGTCTTCGATTTTGTCGCGTCGATCAGCCCGCTTTCGATCGTTTCCGGTTTTGCCGTCGGCCTGCTGATCGGGCTGACCGGGGTTGGCGGCGGCTCGCTGATGACCCCGCTCTTAATCCTGGTGTTCGGCGCCGAGGCGCCGGCCGCTGTCGGTACCGACCTGCTCTACGCCACGATCACCAAAAGCGTCGGAAGCCTCGTCCACAGCCGAAACCGGAATGTCGAGTGGCGGATCGTTTTCCGGCTGGCCGCCGGCAGCCTGCCGGGGGCGGTGCTGACCCTCTTCGGAATGCGGGCGGTCGGGGTCAGCGGCGAGACCATCCGCCATCTGATCGAGGTGATCCTCGGTGTTGCTCTGCTGCTGAGCGCCGCGACAGTGCTGGCCCGCCCGCTGATCCAGGAGATGAGTCGGCGGCGCCGGCGCCCGCTCGGACCGTTGACGGCGCCCGCGACCGTTCTCTCCGGGTTCGTGCTCGGGGTATTGGTGACGATCTCGTCGGTTGGCGCCGGTGCGCTCGGCATGACGGCGCTGATCCTGCTTTACCCTGCTGTGCCGCTGCCGCGGCTGGTCGGCACCGATATCGCACACGCCGTTCCGCTGACCCTGATCGCCGGGATCGGCCACCTGCTGCTCGGCGACGTCAATTGGCTGCTGCTGGTCTCGCTGCTGATCGGTTCGCTGCCCGGCATCGCGCTCGGCAGCCGGCTCAGCGCGCGGGTGCCGGAGCGCCTTTTGCGGCCGCTTCTCGCGGCGATCCTGGTGGTGGTCGGCATCCGCATGGTCACCCGCTGACGATCATGCCCAGCCGCATGCCGGGGCGCGGGCGTTCCGCCCGCATGCGGGCCGGAGGCAAGCGGTCCGAAGCTTCGGTCGAAGCGTCGGGTCCTACGACCCGGCTTCCAGTTCCTCGAGCATCCGGTGAATGCGGGCGACCGGCGCGTCCTTGTCGTAGAGCGCGTAGAGCGCGCCGGCGAGGCGCACCGGATCGCCCGAATAATAGCGCTCGTAAAGCTGCTGGCGGCCGGAGAACGACGAGACGGCGGCGTCGAAGGCAAGGCGGAACAGCTTGACCCGCCGCGGCGCGTCGCAATTGGCGGCCTGCGCGTATTTCTCGACATCGGCGGCCGCCGGGCCGGACAGTTCGGCATAGGACGGCACCGCGACGAGGCCGCCAGCGCCGAGCAGCTGGATGATTTCGCAGGCCCGCACGAACATCTTCGGGAACCCCATCCGCACCGTCCACAGCGGCATCTCGGCCGGCGTCATCAGCCCCGAAGCAGGGCTGATCGCCGCGTCGGCTTCGCTCGCGCGAATTGCGGCACGGACGGTCTCGGCATGCAGGATCAGCTCGGAGAGCATGCCCTGCACGTGCAGATGCTGATCGATGTTGGTCGAGCGCGCGATCGCGAAGCCAAGCGCCATCATAAATTCGGCCTTGGCCAGGTTTTTAATCGCGGTCTGGTGCAAGACCTGCGGCATCGCCTGGGTGCGCTGGAAGAGGCCGTTGCACATCTCGGGGTCGCGGTGGATGAAGACGCGCTCCCACGGCACCAGCACGTTGTCGAAGACCGCGAGACCATCGCCCTCGTCGAGCCGCGACGACAGCGGCCAGTCGAGCGGCGAGGCCGCGCCCTGATGCACCACCGACGGCCGGCAGATGAAGCGGAGCCCCGATGTCGCGACCGGGATCGAGAAGCCGAAGGCGTAGGGCGCCGCCTCCTCGTTTGTCGCGAGGAAGGTCGAGGGCATCACCAGGATGTCGTCGGAATAGGCGCACAAGGTCGAAACCATGCGGGCGCCGGTGACGACGATGCCGGCGTCGGTCTCCTTGACGATCTTGGCGGCGAGGTCCTTCTCCTGGCGCTCGACCGGCCGCGAGCGGTCGACCTGCGGGTTGAGCAGGGTGTGCGTCATGCACAAATCGCGCTCGCGGGCGAGCACGTGGTAGTCGCGGATATGGTCGGCAAACCGCCTTTCGCGCCTGCCGAATTCCGGCGCGGCGGCGGCCAGCCCGGTCAGCATCACGTTGAGGAAATCGGGGCTGCGGCCGAACATGCCGCAGGTCGCATCCATCCAGGTCTTGACCATGCCGCGCCGCCGAATCAGGTCGTCTACGCTGCGCGGCTCGATAAACGACAGGCCGACCGGCTCGCCGCTCGTCGGCGACGGAAAGCTCATCCGCTCGGTGAGCGCCGGGTCGTGCTGCATGTCGTAAAGCTCGGCGACGCTTTGCGCGGCGGCGGCGAAGCGACGGTCGCGGGTCACGTCGCCAACCCGCTCGCCATCGATAAAAATCTGCCGGTCGTCACGCAGCGATTCGAGGAACTGGCTACCGGTGCGCAGCGGCATGTGTCCTCCCATATGCCCGGACCTGGGAATGTCATACTGGCGAAGGCCGGTATCCATGCTTCTACGGCACGGACGGCTGAAGGATGGGTCCCGGCCTTCGCCTTCGCCGGGATGACGAGGTAGGAATGACTCGAATCATCATGTGCCGGGAATGGTCAGGGCGATCAGCCGGCTTGCGGCCTCTTCGGTCTGGTCGAGGCGGCGGCAGCAATCGACAAGCCGGTCGAACTGCGCCCCGCCGATCGCGATGCCCGGCACGATCGGGCGCAGCCGGCGGGCTTCCTCCTCGAAATCCCAGATGAATTCGCGCCCGGTGCCCTCGCTTGTGACGCTCGCTCCATCTTTCAGGAATACCGTTATGCGCGGCCCGAACAGGGTGCGGCCGACTGTCGGGATCAGGGTCACCCGCCGCATCAGATCGAGCACCTCGGGCGGGTCGGTTTCGCCCGGCCCCGGCCGGTCGCCGCGCAGCATCGGATAGCCTCGGGTCACCGCGCCGTATGCGGTGAAATAGGGCGTGCTCCCGACGCCGGGCGGCGCGCCGAGGCCGCGGCTCGAGATCGGGAAAGCCGGGCTCGGGTACTCGGTCTCGAGCCAGTT
>DASUKH010000310.1:0-40529 GCA_036278835.1 Allostellaceae bacterium | reverse complement strand
GCAAGCCCGAGCGCCAGCGCCGCCTTCGGACGAAGGTCCAGATCCGGCCCTTCGATGGCGAAAGAGGCACCCCCGTCGATTCCATAGGGGGCGAGTTCCTGAAGCAACAGCTCGCGCAGCGACGCGCCTTCCCAGGCGGCGCGCGCCAGCAGGTCATGAGTCCGCGACAGGGCGATCAGGCGCGCGTCAAACGTCTCCCGGCTTTTGATATCCGATGCCGCGGTCAAGGTATGCGCCGCGATCGACTGAACCGTCGCCAGAGTGTTCTTAACCCGGTGGTTCAGCTCATCGATCAGAAGCTGCTGGCGCAGCTCCGCCTGCTTGCGGTCGGTAATGTCGTAGAAGCAGTTGATCGCGCCGGCCGGTTCCCCCCGCTGGTTTTTTAGCTTCCGGGCATTCGCGACGATCATAAGCCGCGAGCCGTCCGGCCGCTCGATGATGTATTCTGCGTCCTCGATCTCCGGCCCATCGCGCAGCACCTGAGCAACCAGACATTCCTCGTTGGAGACATTCGTCCCGTCGGGCAAAAAAAGTTTGTAAGCGCCGGAAAACCGCTCGGCGTGATCGCCTGTCGCCGGCGTGCGACCCCATAATTCGACAGCGCGACGGTTGAAGTTCTGAATTGCACCCGAGGCGTCGCAGGAGTAGACGGCGACCGGCCCAAGATCGAACAGGGTCCGGTAGCGCTCCTCGCTCTCGCGCAGGCTCTCGTTGACTTTCTCCACCTCGCGGCGCGATCGGACGGCTTCCTCCATTGCCTCCATCGCGACTCGCCGAGCCTCCTCGGCACGCTGAAGCTGCACCGCCTGGTAAGCCGCCGAGGCGAACCGGCCGAGGCTCTGAAGCTGACGTAAATCCTCGGCATCGAATTTGCGTCGATCGTCGTGCGAAATAGTCCAGATCGTACCGACCGCCCTGCCCGCGACGTAAAACGGGACCAGCAGCCCCTCTTCCGCCAAAGGCAACGCCTGCAACAGATAGGGATAGCGCCGTTCCCAGTGGCGGAACAGGAGCGGCGAATTGCAGTCCAGCACGTCGCCGCAAGGACCGAAATTGCGCGGCGTGCCCTCGCCGATATGCGGTCTCCAGCCGCCAGCGATGGCGGCCCAGTAAAAGTTCTTCTCGTCCTTGGTGAGTAGGCTCAACCCTGCGGAGTCTGCCTTGAAGACTTCCAGGACGGTATCGGCCAGGGTTTGCAGGATCGTTGAGGGCGAGTCTGCCAGCGCCTGGACCAGCGCCGCAAGCGCGCGGTTTTCCGCCTCATAGTCCGGCGGTCGGGCAGGCCGTCGCCAAAGCTCCGCGGTGCACAAGATCTCCTCGATCGGCACGAGATCGGCAAGCTCCGGAGGGGGTTGGGTCCCAGTCTTCTCGTCCGAATTTGTGCCGATATCCATCAACAACGCCTTCTGATCGATCATGCCAATCGGATAAGCAACCGGCTGCGGATGCAGCCGACTCAGAAGGTGCGTGCGTGCCTCAAGGGGCTCGCGACCAATCTGCCAGATACCGGCTCCTATGCCAAATTTGCGATGCCCGCGCGTCCAGGCAGGGCGATGCCCCGCGGCCGGGATCAGGTCAGCCGAAGGGGCCTTGGAAGGTCTGGTCGAGGTAGCTGTCGCCGAGCGGCTCGAGGGCCTCGGGCCAGGGGTGCGTGACCGGGCGACGCACGCTGGCGGGGCGCACCCGCCCGTCCCAGCCGACCTGCTCCATGTAATGGTAGAGCTGGATCGCGTGGCCGTCCGGGTCGACCGCCAAGATCGAATAATCAATGCCGGGATAAAGTTCCGGCGGCAAATCGGCGAGGCGCACGCCCTGCCCTTTCAGGAAATCGACGGCGGCGCGCAACTGCCCGTAATTCGCCAGTTCGATCCCGAACGACAGGCAGGTCGTGTGCGGGCTGAGGCCGAGCGCGCCGCGCAATTCCTTCGGGTAGAGCGCGAGGCTGTGATGCTCGGCGCCGCAGCGCAGGAAGACGCAGCGGGCGCCGCGATATTCGGTCTCCTCGCTGCGGATCAGCCCGAGATGCCGCGTGTAGAAGGCTTCGGCGCGATCGACATCATCGACGAACAGCCGCACCGGGCCGATCTTGGTGATCTTGAACGGCCGCGGCAGCAGCACGCCGTCCACGTCGTATTTGGCGCCGCCGTTCGGCAAGGCCGGCCGGTGACCGGAGAAGATATCAATGTCCTTGGCCGCCGCCTCGGCCAGTTCCGCGGCCTCCGACATTTGCGGCAATTCCGGCTTTACCTGGAAGCCGCGATAATACATCGCGCGCGGCTTCGACTCGCGGTTCCAGCCGATCTGCTCGATGCCGTAATACAGCTCATTGGTATGCCCGTCCGGGTCATAGACGTAGGTGTGCCAGTTGCTGCCCGGCATGTCGCGCCCGACCCGCTGAATGCGCACCTGTTGTTCCTGAAAATAGCCGTAGGCGTTGACGATCTCGCGCAGGCTGCCGCATTGCCAGGTGATCTGGTTGATCGTCACCTCGGGAGCGAATTTGCGGTCGGCGCGCCGGTCCATCACCTCCTTCGCGAACAACACCATCGCGTGGTGGTCGGTGCCGTAGCGCATGAAATAGCCGTGGCAGTTGCCGAACCCGGCATCCTTCGGAAACCACGGCGCGCGCGAGAAATCGGCATTGTCTGAGATCGTAAAGCCCAACAGGTCGCCGTAGAAATGGCGCGCTTCTTTAAGCTTTGACACATTGAAACCGAAATGCCCCAGCCGCCGGACCTTGAACGGCCGTTCCAAGAGGATGCCGCCGACATTATAGCGCTGGCCATTGCTCGACATCGCTTCCTCCCGTGCCGCGTGCGGCAACCATCTTACGCCGATTGCCGGGCGGTTGACAGAAGCCGCGGAGCCGCGCTTGCATCGTGCTTGACCCACTGCGGAGCACCCCGATGGCCGCGTCTCGCCACCCGATGCCGCCCGAGATCGCCGAATTGAGCCTCGAACAGATCGCCGAGCGCTATATCGGCCGCTTTCGCGACAAGGTGGCGGATTGGGACGCCTTCGAGGACGCAAAGACCGACGGCTACCGCCGGGCGCAGCATCGCTTTATCGGTGCCGGCGGCTCCGGCAAGCACGACGACCCGGGCGTCATCCCGCCGCGCGGCTTCACCTTGTCGATCGTCTATGTCCCGCCCGGCCAGGGCAATGCCGCGCACACCCACGAGGTCGAAGAGGTGTTTTTCGTCCTGCAGGGCTATTTGACGGTGTTTCTCGAGGACCAGGACGGCCGGCATCTCGAGCGAAAGCTCGGGCAATGGGAATGCATCGCCTGCCCGCCCGGCGTCGTTCACGGTTTCCGCAACGATGGGCTCGAACCGGTTTACATGCAGGTCATGCTCGGGCGCGGCCGGCCCGAGGCGATGGGCTATGCCGACGACGACCTCTACCGCCGCCGCGAGGCGCATCTGGCGCGGTAAGGTTGTTGATGGCCGCAATCCAGGGAGAGGGAAATTGGATCTGGTGATCAGGAATGCCCGGCTCGCCGACCGCCTCGGCGACGGGCCGCTCGATATCGCGGTGGCCGACGGCCGCATCGCCGCGATCGGTGCGGGCCTCGGCGCCGCCGACGAGAGCTGGGATGCCGGCGGGCGGCTGGTCTGCGGCGGCCTCGTCGAAACCCACATCCATCTCGACAAATCGCGCATTGCCGGGCGCTGTCCGCTCCCCGACGGGCGCCGGGTCAATCCGGTGACGATGACTGCGCCGATCAAGAAGGACTTCACGGCGGAGGACGTGTACGCGCGCGCCGAGGCGACGTTGCGCGAGTGCCTCGTCAACGGCACCACCCGGATGCGCACCCAACTCGAAATCGACCCCGCTGTCGAATTGCGCAGCTTCGAAGCGGTGCGCAAGCTGGCGGACGATTACCGCTGGGCAATCGACCTCGAAATCTGCGTCTTTCCGCAGGACGGGCTCACCAACTATCCGGGGACCGAGGGATTGCTGGTCGCGGCGTTGCGTCAGGGCGCGCCGGTGCTCGGTGCCGCACCGCGCTACGACAGCGACCCCGCGGCGCAGATCGAGCGCGTCTTCGCGCTGGCCCGCGAGTTCGATGTCGATCTCGATTTACATCTCGATGTCGGCCCGGACCCGACCCAGATGCACATCTATCAGGTGCTCGAATTGACCGAGCGCTACCGCCGCGGCGGGCGGGTCGTCGCCGGGCATATGGCGAAACTGTCGCTGCTGCCGCCGGCCGAATGCGCCGCCCTCGCCCGCCGCCTCGCCGATGCCGGGATCGCGGTCACCGTCTTGACGGCGACCGACCTCTATTTGATGGGACGCGAGCGCGACCACGCCGTCGTCCGCGGGGTGGCCGACGCCAATCTCCTGGCGGCCAACGGCGTCACCTGCTCACTGTCGAGCAACAATGTCCTCAACGCCGCGACCCCCTACGGCGACTGCTCGTTGATCCGCATGGCCAACATGCATGCCAATATCCTTCAGATCGCGGCGCCCGAGGAATTGCGTGCGCTGTTCGGCATGCTGAGCGACCGGTCGGCCAAGCTGCTGAACCTCAAGGATTACGGCCTCGTCCCGGGCAATCCGGCCGACCTCGTGGCGATCGACGCCGCGACCCCGGAGCAGGCGATCGCCGAAATCCGCCCGCCGCTCGCGGTATGGAAGCGCGGGCGGCGCACCGTCGTGCGCCATCCGCCGGAATTGCTTACGCCCTGACGAGGGTCAGCGCACAGTCCGTTCAGATAAAATCATCGGTCCCCCCTTGGCCGGGCTCGACCCGGCCATCCAGGTCTGTGGCCGCACCGCCGAAGACGTGGACCCGCGGATCAAGTCGGCGGGCGGGGAGTTTCTATGATCGGACTTGATCGGATAATGCCCCTAGCGCAGGGGCGAGAAAGCGGTCTCTCGGGTGCGCACCAGGATTGCACCGGTGACGACCGCCGCCGCGATCAGGTAATAGGCGGGGGCATAAGGGCTGCCGGTCGAGTGCACGAGCCACGTCGCGATAAACGGCGCGAACCCGCCAAAGATCGCCACCGCGACGTTGTAGCCGATCGACAGCGCGGTGTAGCGAACCCGCGTCGGGAAGATCTCGGCGTAAAAAGCAGGCGCCACCGCGGAAAAGGGCGCGTAAAGCACGATCATCAGGAATTGCGAGACGGCCGCCAGGGCGATGCTCCCCGACGACGACATCAGAAAGAACGGATAGCCGAAAATGATGTAGCCGATGCAGGAGGCGAGCAGGATCGGGCGCCTCCCCACCCGGTCGGACAGCGCCCCCATGAACGGCAGCAGCAGGACGAAGACTACCAGCGATGAGGTGACGATCCACAAGGCCGCCTGCGCCGGCAGCTTGCCGATCCTGACCATGTAGGAGTTCATGTAGATGAGCGGGATATAGTACGCGACGGTGTTGTGCAGCGTAATGCCGAATCCGAGCAGCGTCTCGCGCCGGTATTTGGTAAACGCCTCGCTGAGCGGCGCCGCCGCTACCGCGCCCTGCTCCTCAATCTCGTTGAATTTCGGCGTGTCTTCGAGGTGCCAGCGCAGATAGGCGCCGACGACGCCAACCAGAATGCCGAACAGAAACGGCAGCCGCCAGCCCCAGGCCAGCTCCGCCGCCGGACTGAGCCAATGACCGAGCAGCGCCGCGGTCAGCGACCCGAGCAGAAACCCGCCGGCGACGCCGACCAGTTGCCAGGAACCGAAAAAACCGCGCCGCCCGGCGGGTGCGAACTCGACGATATAGGAGGTGGAGCCGCCCCATTCGCCGCCGGCCGACAACCCCTGGAACAGGCGAACGACGACCATCAGCACCGGCGCCAACAGGCCGACGCTGCTGTAGGTCGGCAACAGACCCATCGCAAAGGTGGACAGCGCCATGACGAACACGACGGCGCTCAACGCCTTGCGGCGTCCGTACCGGTCGCCGTAGATGCCGAACACGATCGACCCGACCGGGCGCATCACAAAACCGACCCCGAACACCGCGAAGGTCGAGAGGAGCGATACGGTCGGGCTCCCGTTCGGGAAGAACAGCTGCGACAGGGTCGAGACCAGGTATCCGTAAACCCCGAAATCGTACCATTCGAGAACGTTGCCGATGACGCCGGCGGTGATCGCCTTGCGGTATTCCGCGGCCGGGACCTCCAGGCGCTGGGTTGCTGCTGTCACATCTTGTCTCCCCAAAATTGCTTTGTTTAGTCGTCAGCATACACCAGCGCGCGGGCCCCTTGAGCCGCAACCTTTGCAACCCACTACTCCTCTGCCGCTGGGCTTAAGTACGAACTGATAAGGGTGCCTGCCTTCAAGTTCGGGGCGTATCCGCCGCGGACCGGCGCTATAATGCTTGCGCCGCGGGGGGATCGTTAGGCTGAAGGACCGCTCCGCGAGGCAACTTAAAAATCGGTTACCGAGGGAGGACAAAGCGATGGCGACGGAATGGGAGGTCAAGGCGACTGAACTGGTGAACTGCAATTGCAACTATGGTTGCCCTTGCCAGTTCAATGCGCTACCGACGCACGGCGATTGCCGGGCCGCGATCGGCTACGAGATCGAGGCGGGGCATTTCGGCGGGGTCAAACTCGACGGGCTGCGCGCGGTGTTGATGGTCAGCTGGCCCGGACCGATCCACCACGGTAATGGCACGATGCAACTGATCGTCGATCAGCGAGCGGATGACGCGCAGCGCGACGCCCTGCTGAAAATCCTGACCGGGCAGGAAACGGACGACATGGCGACCGTGTGGTGGGTGTTTTCGGCGATGTCGCCGAACAAGCTCGAGCCGCTGTTCCGGGCAATCGAGTACGAGGTCGATGTCGAGGCGCGGCGCGGCCGGTTTCGGGTTGCCGGCATCGTCGAGACCACCGGCGAGCCGATCCGCAACCCGGTGACCGGCGCCGAGCACCGGGCCCGCATCGATCTGCCGAACGGGTTCGAGTACCGCACCGCCGAAATGGGCAGCGCGACGACCCGCGCCTCCGGGGCGATCGCGTTGCCGGGCATCGAGAACAGCTACGCCCAGTTTGCGCATCTCCACCTGTCGAACCGCGGCAGGCTCAACTGAGGTCGATCGGCATGGTTCCCAGCATGGCGGCGCTGTTGTGCAACGACCGCGCGATTGTCCTGTCGGGCCTCGCCGCGGCGATCCTGATCGCCTGGGCCTATCTGCTGATCGGCCCCGGCTTGGGCGGGATGATGCCGGCGGAGGGCATGGCGATGCCGGCCGGGATGGCCATGACGGCGCCGGCCTGGAGCTTCGGCTACGCCCTGATCGTCTTCGCGATGTGGGCGGCGATGATGGTGGCGATGATGCTGCCGAGCGCCGCGCCGACGATCCTGCTGGTCGCGGCGCTGGCACGCGGGCGGGCCGGCCTCGGCGGCCTCGCTGCGGGGTCGGCCGGGGTGTTCGCCGCCGGCTATCTGCTGGTCTGGGTCGGCTTCGGTGTGGTCGCCACCGCATTGCAATGGGGGTTGAGCCAGGCCGGGATGCTGTCGCCGATGATGGCGACGGCCGACCGCGCCGTCGCTTCCGCCGTGCTGATCGCCGCCGGCATCTATCAGTGGACGCCGTTCAAGAACGCCTGTCTCCGGCAATGCCGCTCGCCAATGGCAACGCTGCTCGCGCATTGGCGTCCCGGCCGGCTGGGCGCGCTGCGCAGCGGCGCTTTCAACGGGTTCTTCTGCCTCGGCTGCTGCTGGGTGCTGATGGCCCTGCTGTTTGTCGGCGGCGTGATGAATTTCCTGTGGATCGCCGGGATCGCGCTGCTCGTGCTGATCGAGAAGACGCTGCCCTGGGGTGAGTGGACGGCACGCGCCGCCGGCGCGTTGCTGGTCATCTGGGGGGCCGCCACACTCGCCGCGGCGATCCTGTAGAAGGCGCGCTCGCCGTCGGGCCGGTATTTCCTTCTGCCGCAGACGATTCGCCTGGAATTTCGCGCCGCTTGCGTCATTTTCTGAAGCGGGGGCAGGCAACGGAGGCGCAGGTGGATGCGACGCTGACGCTCGTCGATCTCGCCGGCGCGGTCGCGCTGCTGATCTGGGGCGTGCACATGGTCCAGAGCGGGGTGACGCGCGCCTTCGGCCCGCAGCTCCGCCGCATCCTCAGCCGGGCGCTCGGCAACCGGTTTCAGGCGCTCGCCGCCGGCCTCGGCATCACCGCGGTGCTGCAAAGCAGCACGGCGACCGGCCTCATCACCACCTCGTTTGCGGCGGGCGGCGCGATCGACCTCGTACCGGCGCTCGGCGTCATGCTCGGCGCCAATATCGGCACGACCGCGATCGTCCAGCTGCTGTCGTTCGATGTTGCGCGCGTCTCGCCGATCCTGATCCTGATCGGCGTCCTGATGTTTCGGCGCGGCGGCGTCACCCGCACCCGCGATCTTGGGCGGGTGGCGATCGGCATCGGGCTGATGCTGATCGCGCTGTTGCAGCTGACGAGCCTGCTCACCCCATACGAGCACACGCCGGGGCTGCGCATGCTGCTGGGCGCGGTCACAGCCGATCCGGTGATCGCGCTGCTGCTGGCGGCGGCGCTGACCTGGGCAGCGCATTCGAGCGTCGCTATCGTGCTGCTGGTCATGGCCTTCGCGGCGCAGGGGGCGATCCCGCCCGAGGCGGCATTCGCGCTGGTGCTCGGCGCCAATCTCGGCTCGGCGGTCAACCCGCTGCTGGAAGGCGGCGCCAGCGGCAACCCCGCCAGCAAACGGCTGCCGATCGGCAATTTGATCAACCGCATCGTCGGCTGCGCGATCGGCCTGGCCCTGCTCCAATGGATCCTGCCGCTGGTGACGGCGATCGACCCCAACCCGGCGCGCGCCGTCGCAAATTTCCATTCGGTCTTCAATATCGTCCTGGCGCTGTTGTTCCTGCCGGTCCTGAAGCCGTTTTCGCGCCTGCTGATCCGGGTTTTGCCGGTGCAGATCGACACCGCCGACCCGTCGCAGCCGCTCTATCTCGATAACGCGGCGCGCGAGGCGCCGAGCACGGCCCTCGCGGCCGCCGCGCGCGAGGCGCTGCGGATGTCCGACGTGTTCGCCGAGATGCTGCGCGGCGCGATCGACTCGATCGACCGCGGCGACCGCAAGCGGGTCAGCGAAACCAAGCGGATGGACGACGTGCTCGACCGCCTCGACCGGGCGATCAAGGAGTACCTGACCTCGTTCGACGCCGACTCGCTCGACGACGCCGATCGCCGCCGCATATCGGAAATCCTCGCCTTCTCGACCAACCTCGAACACGCTGGCGATATTCTCGAAAAGAGCCTGATGCCGCTCGCCGCCAAGCGCATCAAGCAGGGGATCGCATTTTCGGAGGCCGGCCGCACGGAAATCCGCGAAATGATCGAGCGGCTGATCGCCAACGCGCGGGCCGCGGCGGCGGTGTTCATGACCGAGGACCCGCGCGCGGCGCGCCGCCTGATCGGCGAAAAGGAGGTGTTCCGGGAATTTGAGACGAGCGCCACCACGGCGCTGTTCGGCCATCCGAAAGGCGGTCGCCAGGAAAGCGTCGAGGCCGGCCGGCTGCATCTCGACATCATCCGCGACCTGAAGCGCGTCAATGCGCATCTCGCAGCCGCGGCCTACCCGGTCTTGCAAGGCCGCGGCGAGCTGCTGCCGAGCCGCCTGCGGCAGGACGGTTAATCCCCCCGGTAGGTCGCGACCTTGTTCTTGTCGTCGAGAAACACGTGCGCCTGACGCCCATTTTTAATCGCGTGACCCGACCAGCCGTGCTCGCGTTCAAGACCGTGCACCTGACTGTAGCCCTTCGCGTTGAGCTGCTCTCGCGCCACCCCCGAGCTAAATGAGCCAAAGCTCGAATGGCTGCTGTCGGGTTTGGGGGAATCGTAAACCTGGCCGTTCCAGATGCCGTTCGGATAGACGGTATAGCCGCCGCGATAGGCCTGCCCGGCGTCGTAGGCGCGCGGCCCCTGCATGTCGGGGTACTTCTGCGCCATCGCCGGCGGGCCTGCCGCGATGATCAGCATCGCAGCCAATGCCGCGCCCCCGAAAAGCTCCATCAGCGCCCGTTGCATTGCCGGCCTCCCGCCTGCCGATCGGATACCGGAGAAACACCGCTGCGGGGACCGTGGTTCGTTTGTCGGCTCACCCCCACCCTGCCCTCCCCCGCTTTCGGGGGAGGGTTAAGGCAGTTCGTGGGCGGTCCGGCCCGTCAGCCGTATCCCGGCGTCCGCAGCAGCGGCGGGTCGGAAACCTCGACCGTCGCCGCAGCGTCGAAGCCGTTGAAGCCGGTGCGCAGGCAGGCGCCGTAGGCCCCAAGCTGGCCGAGCTCGATCCAGTCGCCCTCGTCGATCGTCTCGGGCAGCAGAAACGGCCCGTCCATGCGGTCGGCGCTGTCGCAGGTCGGCCCGAACAGCACGAACCCGCGCAGCGCCGCACCCGGCTCGGGAGCGGCGCCGTCGGCCGGGATGTGCCGCGCCGGAAAGCGGAACCCCGGCCGGCCGGCATCGCTGAGGCAGCCATACACCCCATCATTGACGTAGAGGGCGTCGCCGCGCCGCAGCTCGACCTGCACGACGACTGACCCGCCGCCGGCAACAAGCGCGCGGCCCGGCTCGGCCCACAGCCGCACTTCAGGCCCGAGCAGCGCCGCGGCCACTTCGCCGATCGCGCCGGAATAAGCATCGAGCGGCGGCGGTACCGCATCGGGATAGCTGACCGGAAATCCGCCGCCGACATCGACGATATCGACCGCGACCCCGGCCTCGGCGATCACCTCGGCGGCAAGCGCGATGGCCAGGACATAGGCGCCGGGATCGAGGCATTGCGAGCCAACATGAAAGCAGATGCCAAGCCGCGCCGCATGCGGCCGGGCGGAACGCAAGAGCCGCGCCGCCTCGATGGGCGCCGCGCCGAACTTGCCCGACAACGCGTAGATGCCGCCCTGCGCGACCGCGAGGCGCACGAAGAGGCCGAGCGTCGGTGGCGTGCCGACCAGCCCGACCGGCACGGTCTCCTGCACGATCTTCTCGAGCTCGTCCTGGCTGTCGAGCGCAAAGTCGGTGACGCCGTAGCGGTGAAACGCGGCGGCGATCGCGTGGCGCGCCTTGACCGGGTGCATGAAATGCACGGACGCCTGCGGCAGCTCGCGGCGCACCAAGGCGATCTCGGGCAGCGAGGCGCAGTCGAAACGGCGCACCCCGCCGGCCCACACGGCGTGCAGCGTCCGCACATCGGGGTTGCACTTGACGGCGTACAGCACCTCGCCCGGAAAGGCGGCGGTGAAGTCGCGCGCGGCGGCGGCGATCGCCGCCGGACGCAGGCAGACGAGCGGCTCGGACGGCTGGTCGCGCGCGACCAGCGCGTCGATGGCCGGCAGCACGGCGCGGCCGGACGGGCGCGCCAGGGGTCGAAGCGGAACAGGACGAGCTTTCGCCATCGCACGATCCTCCCCAAAGCAAGGAGGCGACGCCGGCGCGCCTCTCCCATGGGCGCGTCGGCGACAGGCAGGGCGGCGCGCAGGCGGAGCAAAGGCTCCGTCGCGTCAGACGCCGATGGATCAGGTGATCGTGCGAGGTCTTCGCATCGCGTGCCGGATCATAGCCGTTTCCCTTAAGGAATGCCGGCCCACTTGCGGCCGGCTCTGCCAAAAAGGACGCGTTACGTCGTAGCAGCACCCCCGGTGATATCGGGCCCGCGACGAAGCGGGAACAAGGGGTCCTTGGCACGTGCGATTGCGTCGGGCGCCATAAATAGTGAGCGCGGACGCCGATGCAAGGGTCTTTTATTATGCAATCTGTTAGCGGTTACTGACCGAACGCGGCGGTCACCCAGCGCCGCGCCTCCGTCGCCTCGCCGAACCGGAAAATGCGCAGCGCTCCCGGCATGACAAGGCGAAAGGCGCCGGCCGCATGCCGGACCCAGCCGAGGTCGGTGACGATGGCGATGCGTTCCCAGCGCGACCAGTGGCCGATGCCGAGCCGCAAATCCTCCCACACCGCGCCCGCCTCCATCCCGGCAAATTGCGGCCCTATCGCGCAATAGACGCGCACCTTGCGGTTGCGCTGCACCATCGCGTCCACGGCCGGCCGCAATGCGTTCCGATAATCCTGCCGGGTCACCCGACCCTCGTAGACGACGGCCAGCACATTATCGGGAAATCCGGTCAGCACCGCGATCACCGCGGCGGCCCTCCGTACCCCGACCGCAGCCGGCGCAACGAAGCGGCGACCTGCTCGACGACCGCCTCCCATCGGCCGGGCCGGGTCTGGCGAAAGAGGCGTATCGTCGGATACCAGGGGCTGTCGCCACGCCCCATCAGCCAACGCCAGTCGGCGGCGAAATGCAGCATCAGCCAGACCGGAACCGCAAGCGCGCCGGCGAGATGGGCAACCATCGTATCGACGGTGATGACAAGATCGAGGCCGGCGATCGTCGCGGCGGCTTGGACGAGATCGTCGGCCGATCCGGGATCGCTCATCGCAAGGCGGTCGCTCTCGCCCGAGGGGCCACGGTCGCGCCAGCTTCGGTACTCCGGGCCGCCCTGCAGGTTGACAAACGACACCCCGTCAATTGCGGCGAGCGGCGCCAGGCTTTGCAATGCCAGCGAGCGCTCCGGCTTCCACGGACCGGATGCCCAGACGATCCCGACCCGTGGCCCGGGCCCTGTCCCCGCGAGCCGCCGGGCCGCCTCCGCCACCCGTGCCGGGTCCGCCGTCAGGTACGGCACGGCCGCCGGGATCGTTGCCAGGGTGGTGCGAAAGGCATGCGGCGCCTCGCCGATCTCGATCTCTGCTTCGCAGCCAACCTCGCGCCGGTCGCATTCCGCAGCTTTCAGCGGCACCAGCTCGTCGATGCCGGGAAGCGGCCGCAGCAGCGGCAACAATTCGGCCGGCGCCTCGACACATACGGCGGCGCAACGGGCGGCCAACAGCGGCAGATAGCGGGCAAACTGGATGGCATCGCCAAGCCCGTGCCAGCAACGCACCAGCACCCGCCGGTCCCATAAGCAACCGCCGTCCCAGACCGGGCGCATGTGGCGGGGCCATGCGGGTATGGCGGTGCCCCGCCGCCGCTCTCGATCGGCGTCGGCGAGCCGCCAGGCGCTCGCGAAATCGCCGCGCAGCATATGGCTCATCCACCCGAAATCGCCGGGTACGAGCCCGCTCATCGCCTGCCCCCGCCCGCCGGCGATGCGGTCGATCCCCAGTCTCAGCGCCGCCTCGTGACTGGCAAGCGCCTCCTCGATGCGGCGTTGCAGAAACAACGCCTCGCCGCGCAGGTAATGCGCTATCGGATCGTCGGGCCATTGCCGTACCGCCGCGTCGAACGCAGCGAGCGCCGCCTCCAGGTTCCATTCAGCGAGATGGGCGCGTCCGGCCCCGAGCAAAGCCGGCGCGGCAATGCGCGACGGTACGGGGCAGGGTTCAGCGCCGCCGGTCCGGGTTGCGGTCGGGATCGACATCGGCGGCGAGTTCGCCCTCCCTGCGGATCAGCCAATCGGTATCGGGTTCCGCCTGCGGCACCGTGCCGGGCGAAATGTCGTAATCGGCCGGCGCACCGCTCAGGGTGGTGGTGCGGCCCGGCTGGGCCTCCGACGGCGGCTCGTCGCCCGGACGCCGCTCAATTGCCTCCGCCCCATGCCGCCGCAGAACCGCGTCGGCCGTGCCCGCCGCGCCCCCAGGCCCTGGGTGCAGCGACAGCACCGCACCGCCCTCCGCATCGGCGCGCAGCCCGATAGCGGCCGCATCGAACCCGGCCTGTTGCAGCTCGGCCCTGGCCTGCTCCGCCGCCTCACGGTTGCGAAAACGTGCAACGATCATCTCGTTTTCCATCACGCAATCCTCACCGCTGCGCCACCACGAGGCCGCGGCTGTTGAGTTGCACCGTGACGACATTCGGCCCCCAATGCGCCTGGGCGATCCAGCCGCCGCCGGCGGTGTCACGCAGATTGGTGATCCGATGGTAGCCGAGTTGGCGCAGCCGCAGCCGTGCCTCACGCCGGGTGCGCGGGACGATCGTGGTCGGCTGCCGGACCTCGGTCGCGCCGCTCGTTCTGTCATAGCCGGTCCAGCCCATCTGGGTGCCCGCCGCGTTGGGATTGACCAGCGGGTTTTGGTTGTGCGGCGTGTACGGGTTGATGGTTGGGGTCGCCGCCGGATTGCCGGTGGTCTGGGTTGTCAGCTTGGCGCCGTTCGGCTGGGCCGGGGGTTGCCCGAACGCCATGCCACCGGCTGCGCCGAGCAGCACGGCGGCGAGAGCGATCGATGTGCCGCGCATTCCGTCACCTCTTGCCTGCTGGCAGGCTCGGCCCCCCTCGGGGCCGGACCATTGCCTTCAGCTAACGGCGAGGAATGCGGCGCGGTTGCGTCGCAAGAGCCGGCTTCAGCCCGCCCGGTATTTGGCGGCGGGGTGCGGCGGGGCGAGACGGGGGCGGCCGGGGCCGAACAGCTTTTCGCGCAACGTGCCGGGGCGGTAGCCGCGCTTGTAGGCGCCGCGGCGCTGCAGTTCGGGAACGACGAGATCGACGAAATCCTCGAAGCTCTCCGGGGTCACCGCGTAGGCGAGATTGAACCCGTCGATGCCAGTTGCCGCGACCCAGCCGATCAGCGTGTCGGCGATCTCCTCGGCCGAGCCGACAAACAGCGGGCCGCGGCCGCCGATCGCGACGTGCTCGGCCAGCTCGCGCACCGTCCACACCCGGTCGGGGTCGTCGGAGGTAAACGCGGCCAGCGCCGAACGCATCGCCTCGGTTTCAATGTAGCGCAGCTCATCGTCGGGGTGGAAACGCGAAAAATCGACCCCGGTCCAGCCGGAGAACAGCGCCAATGCCGCCTCGACATCGGCATAGCGGCGGTATTCGGCATGCTTGTCGCGCGCCTCGGCGGCGGTGCGGCCGGTGATTACGGTGGCCAGCGTGAAGATGATCAGATCGGCCGGGTCGCGCCCCTGCCCGGCGGCGCGGCGGCGCAGATCGGCGACCTGCGGCCCGACCACCTGCGGTGTCGGCCCGTTGATGAAGATGCACTCGGCATGCGCGGCGGCAAACGCGCGGCCGCGCGCCGAAGCGCCGGCCTGGTAGAGAACCGGGGTGCGCTGTGGCGACGGCTCGCACAGATGGATCGCATCGAGCCGGTAGAACTCGCCGCCATGGCGGACCCGGCGGATTTTCGCCGGGTCGGCGAACACTCTGGCATCGCGGTCGCGCAGGACCGCGTCGTCCTGCCAGCACCCTTCCCACAGCTTGTACATGACCTGCATGTATTCGTCGGCCACGTCGTAGCGCCTTGCATGCGGCGGCTGCGCGCCGAGGCCCAGCCCGGCGGCGGCGCTGTCGAGATAGCCGGTGACGATGTTCCAGCCGGCCCTGCCCTTCGTCAGGTGATCGAGGGTCGAGAGCCGGCGCGCCAGCGTATAAGGCGGCTCATAGGACAGCGTGCAGGTGATGCCGAAGCCGAGATGGTCGGTAACCGCCGCCATCGCTGGCACCAGCAGCATCGGGTCGTTGACCGGCACCTGCACGGCATGCCGCAGCGCGGCGTCCGGGGTGCCAGCATAGACGTCGTAAACCCCGAGCACGTCGGCCAGAAAAATCCCGTCGAACAGGCCGCGCTCCAGCGTCTTCGCGAGGCCGGTCCAGTATCCGAGATCGGTATAGTCGGCCGAGCGGTCGCGCGGATGCGCCCACAGTCCCGGCGACTGGTGCCCGACCGTGTTCATCTCGAAAGCGTTGAGGCGGATTTGTTTCATCCCGGCAGGCTGTCATCGGGCGCCGGGCGACGCAATCCCGATCGGGGACGCGAAGCGGCGTCCACGTCGCTGTAAATCAGCCCACCGGCCGGGAATGGAGCCGCAGCTGGAAGGCAATGAGCGGGTCGTCCGCCGCAGCGGACAGGCAGGGGGCGCCGTTGCGCATCGGGCCGGCGATGCGGCCCGAGCGGAAGCGCCCGGAATATTCGCAGTCAAAATGCATGCCGGCATCGCTCCCGGTTTTCTGGCGGATCGCGAAGCCGAGGAGGGGCACGCCACCTCCGGGGTCGCCGCAAGCGGTCCCGCCGGCAACCCAGGGGGTCTCGGCACCACTCGCCGTCAACCCCTTGTATTCGATCGCGGCCGATGACGGGTTGCGCAGCGACAAGGCGAACGACTCGATCACCTCCTCGGTCCGGGCCGCGGCATCGGAATCGCCCTGCCCGACCCACTCTGCATCGACAACCCGCACCTCGCCGCGCCCGTGGATATGGGCGGCGATCTCAATGCTGACCGGCGGCGGCTCCCCGGTCGCGAGCGCCACCGTCGCCTCCGGCCCCGGTGGCGCGATCGGGCGAATTCTCAACGACGGCAACAGCCTGCCGGCACCGTCGTGGAAATAAGCCGTTACCAGCACCCGCCCGCCGGGGTCGGGCGCTCTGAGGAACAGCATGTCGCGGGCGTCGAGCCACGCCCGCTTCCGCCCGCCGCCATCGACAATCTCGATCGCTCCCGCCTCATCCGGTGGAGCGCACAGCTGGACAACCGGCAGCGTCAGCCCGCTCCCGCCCGAAGCTGCCGCGCCGGTGCCGCCCTCGAGCGTCACGGCAAAAAGCCCGGGCGACAGCGGCAACAGCCGGGCGAGCGCGGCGGGCGCCCCGCCCATGGCAGGGACGGCACCGGCCGGCATCGCCGCCCTCACTCGGCCGCCGCAGCGGTTTGCCGCCGCGCCGCGCCGGTTCGGCCACGGCGCGCCGGCGCGGTCAGCGCGCTACCGGTCAGGCGCCGCAACAGAGCCAGTTGGGCGGGGAGGCTCACCGTCTTCAGATCGTACCGCTCGATGATGGTGCGCCGCGCGTTCTGCCGTACCGGCTGCAATGAATCGCGGTCGCGCAAGGCCGCACAGATGCGCCCGGCAAGCGCGTCGGTATCGAAGAAATCGACGAGGAGGCCATTGTCCTGGCCGTCCACAAGCTCCTCGACGGGCGGCGTGCGCGATCCGATGACGAGGCATTCGGCGGCCATCGCCTCGAGCAGCCCCCACGACAGCACAAACGGGTAGGTCAGGTACACATGCACCGATGAGATTTGCAGAACGGCCAGATAATTGGCGTATGGCAGCCAGCCGAGAAAGTGGACCCGGCTGAGATCGAGCCGGTCGCCGAGTTCGGCCAGCATGACCTCGCGCCAGTTCTTGCCGTTGGCCGGCATGCGGCCATAGCTCACCCCGTCGCCGCCGATGATCACAACGTGCGCCTCGGGGCAGTCGCGCAGCACCTTCGGCAAGGTTCTCATGAAGGTGTGAAAGCCGCGATAGGGTTCGAGGCGGCGCGCACTGTAGGTGATGACCTGATCGGCGCGCGACAGCGACCGCCGGCCGCTCAGCCACAGCCGGGCGGTCGGGTTTGGCCGCACCGCCTCGGTATCGACGCCCTCGTGGATCACGCTGATCTTGGGATGGTAGATGGCCGGGTACTGGGCGCGTTGCCACAGCGTCGGGGTGTGCCCCCAGTCGGCGGCATCGAGGCTCAATAGATTGATGGCATTGCGGACCCGAACCCGCAGCCGGTCATCATCCGTCGCCGGAAATTCGTCATCGAAATTGAGATCGGAGCCGACCCCGCGATAAAAGAATTCGAAATACCCGAGCAGCGGAACGTTCGGCCACACGTCCTTGACGAACATCAATTCGCCCCACCCGGAGTGGCCGACGACGATGTCCGGAGCAAAGCCGTCGCGCTTCAAGCCTTCGCAGATTCGGGCGACGGCGAGGCCGTTCATGACCCCGCCTTCGAGATCGAGGGCATAAGACTGCGCCGGCAGCGCGACCGGCGCCGGCGTGTATTCGAGCAGCCGTATCCCCGGCACCTCCCGATCGCGGCGCTGGGTAATAAAGACCGCATCGTGCCCGGCCTGCTGGAGGTGCCGCACGAGATGCAGGTATTGACCGGGAGAGGTCTGATGGATGAAGACGAACTTCATTGCGCTCCGATGAGAACGGGCCGTGTTTCAAGGCTTGCCGCAGCAGCCGGACCGGCCAGGGTCCCGCCGCGCGGGTCATCCCGCGATGGGCGGCTTGCTCACGCGCCCGGGTGGTCCCCCTCCGCCGTCGCGGCACGTTCGATCAGCCGGATATTGACTGCCTCCAGCGGGTCGTCGGCGGTCTGGGAGCGGCACGGCTCGCCGTCGCGCCGCGTCTCGGAAATGCCGCCGTTGAAGAACGACCCTTGATACCGCACCTCGAAGCGATCCGCCTGATGCGGCACCACCCGCACCGCAAATCCGGTCAGCGGGAGGCCGCGGCCGCGGGTGCCGCATAAGACGCCGCCGGGAATCCACGGCGTCTCCCCGCCATTCGGCATGTACGCCCGCAATTCGATGTCGGCCGGCGCCAGCCGCTCCAGCGGGCGGACGCTGAACGCCTCGACGCGCATCCGGCGGCCCAGCGCACCGACCCAGCCGCGCCCCGGAAACAGGCGATCGCCGGCGCGTTCGAGATGGAGAAGCACCTCGGTTTGGACGTCGCGCCCGCCGGCCGGCACCAGCGCCGTCTCGCCTGGCGCGCCCGCAGGCGCGGCGCCGGGCCGTGGCGGACCGTCGAGCCGCTGCAGATCAAGCGACAGCTCGCTCGCCGCCTGCCCGGTTTCGGAATAAGCGGTGATCATCACGGTGCCGCCGCCGGATGGCGAGCGCAGGATCACCGTGCCGCCGTCGCGGCCGAGCCACGGCCCGCGCCCGGGAAAGGCGGCAATAATCTCGACCCCGCCGCCGCCGGCGGTCGGCACCGCAATCTGTGCCGCCGGAACCGCGATGCCCGCGGCCTCGCCCGGCCGGCCGCGAAGCTCGCCGACGCGCAACGAATAGAGGCCTTCGTCGAGCCGAAGCAACCTGACCGCGCTCACCGCGATCGGCTGCGGCTCGGCGGCTACGGTCGCCGGAGCGGCCTGGAGGCCGGCGCCCGCCGAGCCGCGTCGGCGCCTCGCCGGCGCCGCCGCCGGCTCCGGCCCGGAGGGCTGCTCTTCGGCTGTCGTCCTCATTCTGAGAGCTTCCCCAATCCCCTAAAACCGACGCGACACGACGGGGGACGGCGCCGCCAAAGTCCCGCCCGCGCCGGCAGCATGCCACGCCGTCCGCCAATCTGTCACGGCGATGCGGGCCGCCGCCTCCACATCGGGGCCTTGCAGCGGCAGCACGCAAAAATTTTTGCAGCCCGGCGCGGCCCTGTCAATCGCCGGCCGGCGCGGCTGCGGTTCGATCGGCGTCGGTCAGCAATGGGATCAAATCAGTCATCCGCCCGGCAACCCGCGCCGCGCCGGCCGCCGTCAGCCGCTCGGCATGGCCCGGCCGGCAATGGCTTCCGCCGACGAAGCCAATGGCCCTCATTCCGGCCGCGACGGCCGCCTTTATACCCGGCTCGCTGTCCTCGATGACGAGGCACCGATCCGGCGCGGCGCCCATCTGCGCGGCGGCGTAGAGAAACAGGTCGGGCGCCGGCTTGCCGTGAGCAACCATCGAGGCGCTGAAGATACGATCGGCGAAACAGGGGGATAGGCCGGTCGCTGCGAGCCCGCGCCGAACCTGCGCCGGCGTGCCGCTTGAAGCGACGCAGACCGGCACCGCCAAACCGGCAAGCACCGCCTCCACCCCGGCGATCGGCCGCAATGAGGTGGCATATGCGCGCGCCACCGCCTCGGCGGCGCGGGTTTCGTAATCCGCCGGCAAGGCACTGCCGTGCTCGCGCTCGATCGCCGCCAGCATGTCCTTATCCGAGAGGCCGCAGAAGCGCTCGGAAAGCATCTCGGCGGCGATCTCAAAGCCGCAGGCGGCGAGCGTTTCGGCATGCGCGCGGTCAATCAGCTTCTCGCTGTCGATCAGCACGCCATCGCAGTCGAAGATCACCAGATCGCAGATCATGACGGCGGCGGCACCCCGGCCTCGGCGAGCGCCCGGCGCTGACGCGCGGCGAGAACGGTCGCATCGAAATCGTCGATCAGCTCGTGGAAAATGCGGTGCCAGTTGACCTGCGCTTTCAGGTGCATGAAGACCGACCCGAGCCCGACTGCGGCGCGGTCCATGAAGACGAAGGCGCGCGGCGGCGCGATGCCGCCGAGCTGTCGAATATCGCGGTGCACGTCGTCGGCGAGGCTGCGGCCCTCGCGGCCCGGCTGCGCCCGCTCCTGGATCGGGCGGGTGCGGTCGTCGAGCAGCGGCCCGTAGACGAAAGCAGCCCAGCGGTTCAATACGGCGATCATCTCGTTCGACAGCTTGCCGAAGCCCCAGGCGCTGTAGGCCTCGACCGCCAGGTCGCGGTCGTTTCGTTCGAGCGCGTGGTAGAGGTCGATGACGCCCTTGACGAAGCTCGTCGGGAAGATGCGGATGCAGCCGAAATCGAGGAGGTTGACGGTGCGGTCCGGAGCCACCGTGTAATTGCCGAGATGCGGGTCGCCGTGGATGACGCCGTAATAATAGAACGGCACGTACCAGATGCGGAACATGCGCAGCGCGACCTCGTTGCGCTCGTCGAGCGATGCCTCGGCCGCAAAATCAAGGATTCGCCCGCCGTCGAGCCAGGTCATCGTCAGCAGGCGTTTTGTCGATAATTCGGCGAACGGCCGCGGCACGGCGACCCCCGTCTCATCCTGCAGGATCGCGCCATAGAGGCGCATATGCGCGGCCTCGCGCTCGTAATCCAATTCCTCGCGCAGCCGCTCGGCGATTTCGGCATGGATTTCCGCCGTCCGCACCGTGCGGTCGTAGCGCTCGTAGATACCCATCGCGAGCTTCAGCTGGCGCAGATCGGCTTCGACCGCCGAGGCCATATCGGGATACTGCAATTTGCAGGCGAGCCGCGTGCCGTCGAGTGCAATGGCGCGGTGCACTTGGCCGAGCGAGGCGGCATGCGCCGCCTCGTGCTCGAAACTGCCGAATTTTCGCTGCCAGTCGGCGCCGAGTTCGCCCATCATGCGGCGCCGCACAAACGGCCAGCCCATCGCCGGCGCGTCGGCCTGCAATTGCACCAGCTCCCCGGCATACTCCTCGGGCAACGCGTCGGGGATCGTGGCGAGCAGCTGCGCCACCTTCATCATCGGCCCCTTGATGCCACCCAGCGCCGTCTTCAGGTCGGCGGCATGGCGCTCGCGGTCGAGCGGCATGCCCAGATAGCGCTCGCCGGCGAGCCGCGCGCCGAGCCCCGCCATCGCCCCACCGACCCGCGCATACCGCCGCACCCGGCCGGGAAGTGTGTTGTCGTCAGTCATTGGTTGTCCACGGATCGACAAGAACCAGCCCGCAGCCCCGAAAATCATCGACATTCCGCGTCGCGAGGGCAGCCCGCCGCGACCGGGCGATGGCGGCGATGCGACCGTCAGCCTCGCCGATCGGCCGCCCGGCCTGGCGGCGGGCGACCGCGATAGAAGCAAATTCACGCGCTGCCGCGCTGTCAAACGGCAGGATGCGGCCGGCGAACTGCACCGCAAGAATTTCCCTGATCACCGCTTCCAGCGCCCGCCGCTTTCTTCCATCCGGAAGCAGCGCTAACCCGTATAGCAGTTCGGCTTCCGTAATGGACGTGGTGAACAGCGCTGTTACGGGCTCTGAGCGCATCCGCCCCAGTACGTTCGCGGACGCCCTCGGCCGCAGAACCTCCGACAGCACGTTGGTATCGAGCACGATCACCAGAAATCCGGAGGCTCCCGGATCGCTCCGCGGGGAAACGGAGGCAATTCGGCACCGCCGAGCGGCTCGATCAGCCGGCGAATGGCATCGGCAAGATTCTGTTGCGGATCAGTTTCTTGATGAACCGCGCAGCGCAGAATGTCGCGAGCCTCCTCTTCCATCGACCGATTATGCGCGCCGGCGCGAAGGCGCAGCTTGCGCTTCACGTCCTCATCCAGGTTGCGAATGGTAATGCTGGTCATCGAAGCCGGTTGCAATCATTGGAAGCAATCTAATCGATGATGATTCCCTTTCAAGCGGACTCAGCCCCACAGGTGCTTGCGCAGCGCGGCATTGATGCGGGATTGCCAGCCGGGTCCATCGGCCCGGAACCGATCGATGATATCCTGATCTCGCCGTAGTGAGACGAGTTTCTTCGGATGGTCCAGCGGTGGCCGGCCACGGCCGCGCCTGACCAATGTATCGCCCACGTAAAGATCGGCTTCGTCGAACCATTCGTCCGTCAGTTCCGGCGCTGTATCCGGATCTTCGGCAATCTGCCGCGCGATGTCATCGTCAGTGGTGGCATCAACCTTCGCCAAGTCGCTGTAGATAACGGGCTTCTTCTCTGCCATTAGCTTTCCTCATCGAAATGACCCCTAGGTAGGGCGGATAAGCGGAGCGCAATCCGCCGCCACTCAAATGTTCAAGCCGGCATCCCGCATAGCCGCCTCAAGTTCGGCCTGTGCGGCCGAATCAGCCTGATTCGCAGCATCATATTCCCGGTGCGATTTTTCGAGACGATCGGTCGAGCCGGAGAGGCTCGCCGATTTTATTGCTTCTCCCGCTCGGCGGATTCGTTCTCTGGTCGCGCGCAGTTTGGCCCATGCTTGTTTGATCCGTCCCTCTTGTTCCTGCGTCATCAGCGCGCCATTCCCTCTCTTTCATCCTCACCCGGGTGATGGAATACACGATCGAAGTTGTGTGGCTAAGCGAATGCAATCGTCCGCCCGACGTGGTGGAATGCGTTACGCTTTTCCACCCTACTTCTCACCCAACCGTTCCAGTTCGTCGATGAAGCGGGTGATGACACCGAGGCCCTTGGACCAGAATTCGGGGTCGGCGGCGTCGAGGCCGAAGGGGGCGAGGAGTTCCTTGTGGCGCAATGTGCCGCCGGCGCGCAGCAGGTCGAGGTAGCGGGCGGCAAAGCTCTCGTGCGCCTCCTCGTAGGCGGCATAGAGCGAGTTCACCAGACAGTCGCCGAAGGCGTAGGCATAGACGTAGAACGGCGAGTGAATGAAATGCGGGATATAGCTCCAGTAATAGCGATAAGGCTCGTCGAGGCGGAACGCGGGGCCAAGGCTTTCGCGCTGCACGTCCATCCAGATGTCGCAAATCCGCTCGGGCAGCAACTCGCCGGCGCGGCGCTCGTCATGCAGCCGCATCTCGAAGCTGACGAAGGCGATCTGGCGCACCACGGTGTTCAGCATGTCCTCGACCTTGCCGGCGATCATGATGCGCCGCCGCTCCGGGTCTTTTTCGTGTGCCAGCAGCGCGCGGAAGGTCAGCATCTCGCCAAATACCGAAGCGGTCTCGGCGAGCGTCAAGGGCGTGTCGGCCATCAAGGCCCCCTGCCCCGCCGCCAGCACCTGATGCACCCCGTGCCCCAATTCGTGCGCCAGGGTCATCACGTCGCGCAGCTTTCCCTGGTAGTTGAGCAGCAGGTACGGGTGGGCCGACGGCACGGTCGGATGGGCAAAGGCGCCCGGCGCCTTGCCCGGCCGCACCGGCGCATCGATCCACGACGACTTGAAGAACCGCTCGCCGACCGATGCCATCTCGGGCGAGAACGCGCGGTAGGCCGACAATACGGTGCTTTCCGCCTCGCGCCACGGGACAAGCCGGTCGATATCGCCCGGCAGCGGCGCGTTGCGGTCCCAGAACGGCAGCTGCTCGACCCCCAACCATTTTGCCTTCAGCCGGTAATAGCGGTGCGACAACCCCGGATAAGCGGCGCGCACCGCCGCGATCAGCGCGTCCACCACCGGGTCCTCGACCAGGTTCGACAGGTTGCGCGCCGAGATCGGCCGGGCGAAACCGCGCCAACGGTCCTCGACCTCCTTGTCCTTGGCGAGCGTGTTGGTGACCAACGCGAAGAGGGGACCGTGCGCCGCCAGCACCGCACCGATCGACAGGCCGGCCTCCTGGCGCACCGCGCCGTCGGAGTCGGAGAGGAGGTGCATCGCCTCGGGTTCGGTCAGGTCCCGGCCGCGGAACGGGAAGCGCATTCCGGCCATCGTCTCGTCGAACAGCCGCATCCAGGCGGCGCGACCAACCACCGATTTCTCATGCAGCAGCTTTTCGAGATCATCGCTCAACTGATAGGGCCGTTGCGCTCGCACGTCGCGAAGCCACGGCCGGTAATACGCAAGGGCGGGGTCGGTCAGCTTCTCGTCGAGAGCGGCATCATCGAGGCGGTTGAGTTCGAGCGTAAAGAACAGCAGGTCGGTCGAGATCGCGTTGAGGCGCTCGTTTGTCGTCTGCGCAAAGCGGCCGATCTCCGGATCGGCGACATTGCCGGCCCGCAACAGTTCGGCATAGCTGGCGATCCGGCCGGCCATCTCCTGCATCGCCTCGTACTGCGCCACCGCCTCGCCCAGAGCGGCGCCGGACGACTCGGCGAGCCGACCCTGGTACCGGGCGCGGAATGCCGCGGCGTCGGCCGCGAGCCGATCGAGGTCGCGCTGCAGTTCCGGACTGTCGCGGCCGGGGTAAAGGTCGGCGAGGTCCCATTCGGGCAGCGCCCCGAGCCGGTCCCCTGCCGATTCCGGTTCGGCGGCGGCGAATCGTCTGTTCATGCATGCCTCGGTTTTCCTCGGCCCCGCCCCCTCCCCGCGGACCGCGATAGAGAGGCAGGCGCTGACACCGGGTCACCTCTCCCCATCTATGGGGGAGGGACAGGGTGAGCGGCCGGCTGGTATCATCCGTCCGGATATGGGAGCGCGGCGCCGGGCCGCCAATCGAGACCCGGCCGATATCTAAATCTGGTGAGCATATGGACTACGCGAACTGGCGCAGCCTGCCGGCAATGTTTTTCGACGTGGCGCGGCGGCGCGGCGACCGGTCGTTTTTGTGGGCGAAGCGCGATGGGCAGTACCGCAGCCTGAGCTGGTCGGAAGCCGCCGCGCAGGTTTGCCGGCTCGCCGCCGGCCTCGCGGCGCAGGGGATCGCCCCCGGCGACCGGGTGGCGCTCGTCTCCGAGAACCGGCCGGAATGGGTCATTGCCGATCTTGCGATCATGAGCATCGGCGCCGTCACCGTCCCGGCCTACACGACCAACACGGTCGAGGATCATCGCCATATCCTTGGCGACAGCGGGGCCAGCGCCGCGATCGTCTCAACCGCATCGCTGGCGGCGCGGGTGCTGCCAGCCGCGGCGCAGGTGCCGGCGCTGCGGACCGTGATCGCGATCGACGATCCGGATGTCGAGCAGTCGCCGATCGATCTGCTCCGCTGGGACGCGCTGATCGCGGGGAACGCCGATGCCGGTGAGGAAATCGCCGGCCGGGCCGCCGTGCTCGCACCCGACGACACCGCCTGCCTGATCTATACCTCGGGCACCGGCGGGGCGCCGAAAGGCGTGATGCTGAGCCACCGCAACATTCTCGCCAACTGCCAGGGCGCCCACCGCCTGCTCGAAATCCTCGGACTTGAGGACGAGGTGTTCCTGAGCTTCCTACCGCTGTCGCATTCCTACGAGCATACGGCGGGCATGGCGTTCCCGATCTCGATCGGGGCCGAAATCTACTTCGCAGAGGGCGCCGAGACGCTGGCGGCGAACCTGCTGGAGGCGCGGCCGACGATCATGACCGCGGTGCCGCGGCTCTACGAGACGATGCACCAGCGCATCCGCCTGCAAATCCAGCGCGAGCGCGGGGTGAAGCGGCATCTGTTCGAGCGCGCCGTCGCGATTGGCCGCCAGCGCCTCGCCGGCCGCAAATTGCCGCTCGCCGACCGCTTCCTCGACCCGGTTATCGACCGGCTGGTGCGGAACAAGGTGCGAGCGCGGTTTGGCGGGCGGCTTAAGGCGATGGTCTCGGGCGGCGCGCCGCTCAACCCGGAAATCGGCGGATTTTTTGTCGCGCTCGGGGTGCGGCTGCTGCAGGGCTACGGCCAGACCGAGGCGGCGCCGGTCATCGCCTGCAACCCGCCGGACGACATCAGGATCGAGACAGTCGGGCGGGCGCTCGACGGGGTCCGGATCGAAGTCGCCGAGGACGGCGAAATCCTTGTCGCCGGCGACAACGTCATGAAAGGTTATTGGAACGACCCCGAGGCGAGTGCGCGGGCGCTCGCCGACGGCTGGCTGCACACCGGCGATATCGGCCGGCTCGACGGCGACGGCTACCTGACGATCACCGACCGCAAACGCGATTTCATCAAGAATTCCGGCGGCGACATGATCTCGCCGGCGCGGATCGAGGGGGCCTTGACCCTGGCGCCGGAGATCGCGCAGGCGATGGTGTTCGGCGACCGCCGGCCCTATCTCGTCGCCGTCATCGTGCCTGACCCGGATTTTGCGGCCGCCTACGCGAGGGACCACGGCATTGCGGCCGAACTGCCGGCATTGACGCGCGAACCGGGGTTTCACAAGGCGCTCGGCGAAGCTGTCGCGCGGGTCAACCGCGACCTCGCGGCGGCTGAACGGGTGCGCCGGTTCCTGATCGCCGACGAACCGTTCAGCCTCGCCAACGCCCAGCTGACGCCGACCCTCAAAATCCGCCGGCACGCGATCCGCGACGCCTATCGCGACGCCTTCGACGCGCTCTACGACGGCAAGGGCCTCGCCGCGTAGATTTTTCCGCAGCCCCCCGGCGAAAGCCAGGGCCCACCCTTCAAGCGCCTCGTGGACGGCACAGTGGGTCCGGGCTTTCGCCCATAGGCGCTAAAATAGGCCAGAGCCGCTCCCATGAGCCTTCCCGTGCGCTGAAAATCCGCATTCCCGGCGAAAGCCGGGACCCACGGTGGCAAGATCCCGAGCGCCGACTGGTGGGTCCCGGCTTTCGCCGGGAATGCGGAAAGGGGATTTCTCGGCTTATGTTAGCGCCTGTGGGCTTTCGTCGGAACTGCGAGCAAGTTTTGAAAATTTTGTAATGACTTTCTGCTATAATGTCACATTGCCCACCACGGGTAGCGATAAAGATTTGATCCATGCTCGACAGCAAACCGAGATTGCCGCCAGGATCGCCATGCACGAAATGTGGTAAGTGCTGTACCAATGTTTCCTACATGGGAACGCTGGAAGCGACCGGTGAGGGTGTTGAACGCTGGCGGCGGGAGGGCCGCCACGACATCCTGCGATTTGCCTACGTACTCGGTAGACCTAACGATCCATGGGCCGACCTATGGATAGATGCGCAAACTGGGGAGGAACGACTCCGCTGCCCCTTCGTGCGCAAAATACGGGGCCAGAGCCGCTACCTTTGCACAATCTATGAGACGCGCCCGCAAGTGTGTCGCGACTATAAACCATAGGCCCCCCACTCGATTTGCGAGGTTGTCTAAGTTCCGGGCGCTGCTTCTGCCATATTACGCGACGCCAACAAGATCGGGCGCGTTACGAAGAACCAGAACAACCGAGCTACATCGTCCGAGAAACTATAGCGTTTGCTGCATAAGTTCGAAATTTTCCGCCCCCGTCCACCCGCGCCGTCGCCCGATCAGCGCGACTGAGCGGGAAAGATGTCGCCGGCAGAGATCGGCCGTACCCCTTGCGGGGTTTCGAGCAACAGGGCGCCATCGGCATCGAGATCGAGAAAGCGGCCCTCCAGGGTGGCGCGATCGAGGCGCACCCGGACCCGCTCGCCGAGGCCGCTGCCGCGCGCCAGCCACGCCGTGCGCACCGGCGCGAACCCCTCGCCTTCCCAGCGCCGGGTCCAGCGCGCAATTTCGCGTGCGAAGGCGGTGAGCAGTCCCGGCGCCGTGACCCCGGCGATGCCCTCGGCGGCGAGCGAGGTCGCCGGGTATTCGGCCTCGCGCGGGGTCGCGACGAGATTGACCCCAACCCCGATCACCACGAAATCGAAAGTCCCGGCGGCAACGGTTTCCGATTCGAGAAGGATTCCGGCGAGCTTTCGGCCGTTGAGCAGCACATCGTTCGGCCATTTGTAGCGCAATTCGCCGGCCGCCCCGACCAGCGGCGCCAATGCCTCGCCGAGCGCCAACGCCGCGACAAAGCCGAGCTGCGCCGCCCGCGCCGATGCGCCCGCGGGCCGGGCCACCAGCGACAGATAAAGATTGCCGGGCGGCGACACCCAGAGGCGGCCGCGGCGACCGCGCCCGGCCGTCTGCTCACCGGCCCAGACCAGCGTGCCGGCGGGTGCGCCGGCGCGTGCCAGGGCTTTTGCCTCGTCGTTGGTGCTGCCGATCCGGTCGTAACGGTGCAGCCGGAAGCCGTCGGGCAATTCCGGCGCCGCGGCGGCGTTCATCGCACGAACAGCGAGGCCGCCGCCACCTGTGCCCCGCCGACCACCGGGTCGGGATACAGGATGAAGAACATCGTCAGCACCGCGGCGCCGACCAGCACCGCTTTCAGCTCCGGCGCGATCGGCCGATCGAAGCCGGGGACCGGCTCGTCGAAATACATGACCTTGACGATGCGCAGATAATAGAAGGCGCCGATCACGCTGGTGATGACACCGAACACGGCAAGCCCGACCAGCCCCGCCTCGATCGCCGCCAGAAAAATGTAGAGCTTGGCGAAGAAGCCGGCGGTCGGCGGGATGCCGGCCAGCGCGAACAGAAAGATGCCGAACGCAAGGGCCAGCCCCGGCTGGGTGCGGCCCAGCCCCGACAGGTCGCTGATCCGCTCGATCATCTGCCCTTTCTGTTTCATGCACAGGATGACGGCCCAGGCCCCGATATTCATGAACAGATAGATCGCCATATAGACGAGGACGCCGCGGATGCCGCTCGGGGTGGCCGCGGCGAGGCCGATCAGCGCATAGCCGACATGGCCGATCGAGCTGTACGCCATCAGCCGCTTGATGTTCTGCTGGGCGATCGCGGCAACCGACCCGAGGAACATCGAGGCGCCCGACAGGAACATGATGACCTGCTGCCATTCCGGCGACAATCCGCCGAACGGCTCGATCAGAAAGCGGATGAACAAGGCCAGCGCCGCGATTTTCGGCGCCACCGAGAAGAAGGTCGAAACCGGGGTCGGCGCGCCCTCGTACACATCGGGCGTCCACATATGGAACGGCACCGCCGACACCTTGAAGGCGAGGCCGACAATGACGAACACGATGCCAATAATGAGGCCCGCGGTCGGCGGCGCGGCACCGTGGAACAACTGCCCCAGCCCGACAAAGCTGGTCGTGCCGGAGAAGCCGTAGATCAGCGAGGCTCCGTAGAGCAGCATCCCCGAGGCGAGGGCGCCGAGGATGAAATATTTCAGCCCTGCCTCGCTGGAGCGCACGGAATCGCGGTCAAAGCTGGCGACGACATAGAGCGCGAGGCTCTGCAGTTCGAGGCCGAGATAGAGGGTGATCAGGTCGTACGCCGAGACCATCACCATCATGCCGGTCGTCGCCAGGAGGATCAGCACCGGAAACTCGAACCGCGCGATGTTCTGCTCGCGGTTGTAGTGCAGCGCCATGATGATGCTGAGGGCCGAGCCGACCAGCACCAGCACCTTCATGAACACGGCGAATTCGTCGGTGATGAACATGCCGTAGAAGCCGACCCGCCGCTCGCCCTGGAAGATGCCGGACAGGATCAGGACGGCGACCAGCACGGCGACCGACAGCCATGAGACGAGCCGGGTCGAGTTCTCGCCGCGCAATACGCCGACCAGCAGCAGCACCATCGCGGCGCAGGCCAGCACGATTTCCGGCAGGGCCGGCAGCAGGTCGGGGACGGGAAAGACGGACATGGCTCCGGTTCAGTTTGGTTTCGTCACCGCTGCCGAAGCGGGGGTCCAGGAAAACGCGGACGACAGCCGGTCGAGGATCGAGGCATCGGCAATGGCATGCGCGTTGCCGCGATGGTCGATTAGCGCCGCCTCGCGGGCGGCATGCACCCGCTCGACGACGCGATCGACCGCGGGGCGGATCGGGATCAGGAAGGAATTGGGATAGACCCCCATCCACAGCACCAGCGCGAGGAGCGGCGCGAAGACCAGCTTCTCGCGCGGCGACAGGTCGAGCATTCGGCGCAAATCCTCGCGCGTGATCGTGCCGAAGATGATCCGGCGGTAAAGGTAGAGCATGTACATCGGGCCGAGGAACACGCCGGTCGTGATCAGAACGGCTTCGATCGTGCTGACCTTGAACGTCCCGAGCATCACCAGAAATTCGCCGACAAAGCCGCTGGTGCCGGGCAGCCCGACCGAAGCCAGCATGAAGCACATGAAGACGAACCCGTAACCCGGCATATTGTCGGCCAGCCCACCGTAACGGTCGATATCGCGGGTGTGCAGCCGGTCGTAGATGACCCCGACGACGAGGAACAGCGCGGATGAAACGATGCCGTGGCTCAGCATCTGGAACATGGCGCCCTGCATCGCTTCGCTGGTCACCGCGAACAAGCCGGCGGTCACAAAGCCCATATGCGCGACCGACGAATAGGCGATGACCTTTTTCATATCGGTCTGTGCCAGGGCGACAAACGACGTGTAGATCACCGCGATCGCCGACAGCACGAACATCAGCGGCGTGAAGGTCGCCGAAGCGAGCGGGAACATCGGCAATGAGAAGCGGATAAACCCGTACCCGCCCATCTTCAGGAGCACGCCGGCGAGGATCACTGAACCGGCGGTCGGCGCCTCGACATGCGCATCGGGCAGCCAGGTGTGCACCGGCCACATCGGCACCTTGACGGCGAACGATGCGAAGAAGGCCAGCCACAACCAGGTCTGCATCTCGGGCGGAAAGTTATAGTTGAGCGCCACGGTGATGTCGGTGCTGCCGGTCTGGTAATAGACCGCGATCATCGCCAATAGCGACAGGACAGAACCGAGAAGCGTGTAAAGAAAAAATTTGAACGAGGCGTAGATCCGCCGTGGTCCGCCCCACATGCCGATGATCAGGAACATCGGCACCAGCACGCCCTCGAAGAAAATGTAGAACAGGAAGAAATCGAGGGCGCAGAAAATCCCGACCATCATCGTCTCGAGGATGAGGAACGAGATCATGTACTCGCGGACCTGCGAGTGCACGTTGGTCCAGCTGTGCAGCACGCAAAGGACGGTCAGGAAGGTCGACAGCAGCACAAAGAACAGCGAAATGCCGTCGATCCCCATATGATAGTGGATCGTGAAGCCGCCGATCGTGATCCAGTTGAGATTCTCGACGAACTGGAAGCCGGCGGTGGTGGGGTCGAAGGCAACCCACAGATAGATCGACAGGGCGAGGACGATCAGCGAGGTCGACAGCGCGATGTTGCGGGCGTTGCGCGCGACCACCGCGTCGTCGCCGCGCGCCGTCATAATGAAGAAGACGCCGACCAGCGGCAGGAATGTGATCAGCGACAGGAGCGGCCAGTGGATCACGCGCGCGCTCCCCTACCGCGGCAACAGATACCAGGTGACGATGCCGACCACCCCGATCAGCATCGCGAAGGCGTAGTGGTAGAGATAGCCGGTCTGCATCCGGCTTGCCTCACGCGCCAGTTCGCGCGTTGCGGCGGCGACCCCGTCCGGGCCGATCCCGTCGATGACGCGGCCGTCGCCCTTCTTCCACAGCCCGTCGCCGAGCGAAAACGCAGAGCGCACGAACAGCCGGTCATAGAGTTCGTCGAAGTACCATTTGTTCACCAGGAACTGATAGATCGCGCGGTACTGCATCGCCAGCCGCGCCGGGATCGCGGTGTCGATCGAGTAGAACAGGTACGCGGTGGCGATCCCGAGCAGCGCCGCGACCAGCGGCACAAACTGGACGATCCCGGCCATGTGCTCGGCCTTGGCGATCGAATCGTGCGCCGGCAGAACAAACAGCGCGTTGTTCCAGAACGTCAACCGGTCGTCGCCAACGAAATAAATCTCGGCGAAATAGCCGATGGCGGCGGCGCCGATCGCCAGCACGATCAGCGGCACCAGCATGACCCACGGGCTCTCGTGCGCGTGGTGCATCGTCTCGGCATCGGCGCGCGGTTTGCCGTGAAAGGTCATGATCAACAGCCGCCACGAGTAGAAGGCGGTCATGAACGCGCCGATGACGCCGAGCACAAAGGAGTAGCGCCCGACCGCGCTGCCCGAGGCCCAGGCGGAGGCGAGGATTGTGTCCTTCGAATAATACCCGGAGAAGAACGGGATTGCGGCCAGCGACAGGCTGCCGATCCACATCAGCACGTAGGTGTAGGGGACCTTGTTCCACAGCCCGCCCATCCGCCGCATGTCCTGTTCGCCGCTCATCGCATGGATCACCGAACCGGCGCACAGGAACAGGAGCGCCTTGAAAAAGGCGTGGGTAAACAGGTGAAACATCGCCGCGGAGTAGGCCGACACGCCGATCGCGATGAACATGTAGCCCAGCTGCGAGCAGGTCGAATAGGCGATCACTCGCTTGATGTCGTTCTGCGCCATGCCGATGCTGGCGGCAAAAAACGCTGTCGTGCCGCCAATCACGCCGATAAAGGCGAGGGCGGTCGGCGAGAATTCGAAGAGTGGCGACAGCCGCACCACCATGAAGACGCCGGCCGTCACCATCGTCGCGGCGTGGATCAGGGCCGAGACCGGGGTCGGTCCCTCCATCGCGTCCGGCAGCCACGTATGCAGCCCGATCTGCGCCGATTTCGCCATCGCGCCGACGAACAGCAGAATGCAGGCCAGGGTCAGCGAGTCGACCCGCCAGCCGAGAAAGACCATCGATGTGTGCACCGCCCCCGGCACCTTCCCGAACACGGTGCCGAAATCGAGCGAGCCGAAGATCGCAAAAACCGTGAAGATGCCGAGGACAAACCCGAAATCCCCGACACGATTGACGATAAAAGCCTCGATGGCGGCATCATCGGCGGATTTGCGGTCGTACCAGAAGCCGATCAGCAGGTAAGAGCACAGCCCGACACCTTCCCAGCCGAAGAACATCTGCACAAAATTATTGGCCGTCACCAGCATCAGCATGAAGAAGGTGAACAGGCTCAAATAGCTCATAAAGCGCGGGATGCTGCGGTCGTGCTCCATGTAGCCGACCGAGTAGATGTGGACCATCGACGACACGATCGTGACGACGAGGATCATCACCCCCGACAGGGTGTCGAGCCGCAGCGACCATTCGACATCGACGCCGCCCGAGATGATCCAGTTGGCGATCGGCACCACCACCGCGTGCGATTGGTGCAGAATCTCGCTGAACAGCGCGATCCCGAGGCCCATCGATGCGAGCAATGCGCCGCAGGTGACGACCTGCGAGCCGCGGTTGCCGATCGTTCGGCCGAGAAAGCCGGCGATCGCGGCGGCGAGCAGCGGCAGAAAGACGACGGCGATCGCCATCGCTCAGCCCCGCATCATGTGGATGTCCTCGACCTGAATCGAGCCGCGGTTGCGGAAATAGACGACGAGGATGGCAAGGCCGATCGCAGCCTCGGCCGCCGCCACGGTCAACACGAACATAGCGAAGACCTGCCCCGCCATGTCGGTCAGCACGACCGAGAAAGCGACGAGATTGATGTTGACCGCGAGCAGCATCAACTCGATCGACATCATGATGATGATTACGTTCTTGCGATTGAGAAAGATGCCGAACACGCCGAGCGTGAACAGAATCGCGGCGACCGTCAGGTAATGCGCCAGACCGACGACCATCATTTCAGTCACCCGCCAATCGCTGTTCCGGGTCCGCGGTCTCAAATTCGCGTGCCGCAGCGGCCCCAAGCGGCACCTTGACGATCGCCACCGCCTCGCCGCGCCGGCGCGCCAGCTGCTGCGCGATCGACTGCCGGCGCACCCCGACCCGCTGTCTCAGGGTCAGCACGATGGCGCCGATCATCGCCACCAGCAGCACCAGCCCGGCCATCTGAAAGACGAAGACGTAGCGGGTATAGATGAGGTCGCCGAGCGCCCGGGTGTTGGTCAGGGTGGTCGGGCCGGTCGGCAGCGGCGCCGCCCTGAGCCCGACGATCTGCGGCGAGAACACCCAGCTGCCGAAGATCAACACCAGCTCGGTCAGCAGCATCAGCCCGACCAGCGTCCCGATCGGCAGGTAGCGGAGAAAACCGCTGCGCAGCCGCGCGAAATCGATGTCGAGCATCATCACGACGAAGAGGAACAGCACGGCCACCGCGCCGACATAGACGATGACCAGGATCATCGCCAGGAACTCGGCGCCGAGTAGGATGAACAGTCCGGCCGCGTTAAAGAAGGTGAGGATCAGGAACAATACCGAATGCACCGGGTTGCGCGACGAGACGACCATCACGCCCGACGCCACCGCGATGACCGAGAAAATGTAGAACAGGACGGTCTGGAGGATCATCGGCACAGCCCTCCAAATCCAACCGGTTTTGTCATCCCGGCGAAAGCCGGGATCCACTGATCCACAAGCAAATCTGGTGAGCCATGGGTCCCGGCTTTCGCCGGGATGACAAGATCAACATCAATCATCATCGATAGGGCGCCGCCAGCGCCAAGGCTTTGGCGATCTCGCCTTCCCACCGGTCGCCGTTGGCGAGAAGTTTCGCCTTGTCGTAGAAGAGTTCCTCGCGCGTTTCGGTGGCAAACTCGAAATTCGGCCCCTCGACGATCGCATCGACCGGGCAGGATTCCTGGCAATAGCCGCAATAGATGCATTTCGTCATGTCAATGTCGTAGCGGGTCGTGCGGCGGCTGCCGTCGGCGCGCGGCTCGGCCTCGATCGTGATGGCCAGGGCCGGGCAGATCGCCTCGCATAATTTGCAGGCGATGCAGCGCTCTTCGCCGCTCGGGTAGCGCCGCAGCGCGTGCTCGCCGCGGAAGCGCGGGCTGAGCGGCCCTTTCTCGTAGGGGTAATTGACCGTGACCGGGGGCTTGAACATGTAGCGCAGGGTCAGCGCCAGCCCCTCGATCAATTCGGTCAGCAACAGGCCGCGCGCGGTGCGCGCCAGAAAACTCATCGCTCGATCCTCACCCCCGCCAAGTCTCCCGTAACCCCCGTCCTACCGCATCAGCGCGGCGGGAACCAGCCGAGTTGCAGCCCCGCCGTCATCACCCCCGCGGTCAACACCAGCCAGACCAGCGAGAAAGGCAGAAACACCTTCCAGCCGAGCCGCATCAGCTGATCGTAGCGGAAGCGCGGAAACGTGGCGCGCACCCACAGGATCAGGAACATGACAAACACGGTCTTCAGCAGAAACCAGATGAACCCCGGAATATAGGGGAATCCGAACGGCGCCAGCCAGCCGCCAAGAAAAAGGATCGCGGTCATGCCACTGACCAGGATCATGTTGCCGTACTCGCCTAGATAGAACAGCGCAAAGGCCATCGCGGAATATTCGACGAAATAACCGGCAACCAGTTCGGATTCGCCTTCCGGCAGGTCGAACGGCGAGCGGTTCGTCTCGGCAAGGCCGGAGATGAAGAAGATGACCGCCATCGGCAACAGCGGAAAGACGAACCACACGTTGCGCTGCGCCAACACGATGTCGCTCAAATTGAGCGAGCCGGCGATCAGCAGCACCGTCACCAGCACAAACCCGATCGAGACCTCGTAGGAGACCATCTGCGCCGCTGAGCGCAGCGCGCCGAGAAACGCGTAGCGCGAGTTCGATGCCCAGCCGGCCATGATGATGCCGTAGACCGCCAGCGAGCTGATCGCGAAAAGATAGAGAATCCCGACATTGATGTTCGAGATCACAACCCCGTCATCGAACGGGATCACCGCCCAGGCGGCAAGCGCCAGGCTGAACGTGACGATCGGCGCGGCAACGAAGACGACGCGGTTGGCGCCGCTCGGCACCACCGTCTCCTTCATCAGGAGCTTGAGGCCGTCGGCGATCGGCTGGAGCAGCCCGAACGGCCCGACGACGTTCGGCCCCTTGCGCAACTGCGCATAGGCCAGGACCTTGCGCTCGGCATAGGTGAAATAGGCGATCGCCAACAGCAGCGGCACGATGACCGCCAGCACCTCGGCGACGACGATGCCGACCGGCAGGATGTAGCCGGTGAAGAACCCGCTCACCGGAAGTCCCCCTCACCCCTGCCCTCTCCCCCACTGGGGGAGGGGGGGGTTTCTATCTCGCGCAAAAAACCCTCCTCAGCCATGCGTGCCGGTCCGCGGCTGGGTTTCGGGGTCGCCGCCAAACAGCGCGCTGCACTCGGCCATTGTCGGGCTGGCCCGGCTGATCGGGTCGGTGCAGTAGAAATCGTCGATCGGATAGCGGAACGGCGCCGCATCGACCGCCCCGGCCTCGCCGAACGGCCCCCACTCGGCCGCCGCGACCTCGTCGAGAAGGGCAAAAGCGGGGTGCGCCGCCCGCAGCCGCCGCCGCAACTCGGGCAATGAATCGAACGGCAGCGGCTTCCCCAATGCCGCGGACAGCGCCCGCAGGATCGCCCAGTCCTCGCGCGCCTCGCCGGGCGGGAACACGGCGCGCCGCCCCTGCTGCACCCGCCCCTCGGTGTTGACGTAGGTGCCGTCCTTCTCGGTGTAGGCGGCGCCCGGCAGCACGACATCGGCGCGCGCCGCGCCGCGGTCGCCATGGTGGCCCTGGTAGATCACGAAAGCGCCGCCGGCGCCGGAGAGATCGAGCTCGTCGGCGCCGAGCAAATACAGGACCTCGACCGCGCCGCTGCGGCAGCCGGCGAGAATACCGGCGGTATCGAGGCCGCCGGAGCCGGGCAAAAAGCCGAGATCGAGGCCGCTGACCCGCGCCGCCGCGCGGTGCAGCACGTTGAACCCGTTCCACTCGCCCGGCTGCACCATCTCATAGGCTTCGGCGATCGCCCGCCCGGCGCCGAGCACGCGGGCGCCATCCGGCCGCGCCAAGGCACCTTGGCCGATGACGATCATCGGCTTCTCGGCAGCGCGCAGCCGCTCGGCCCAGGGATGCTCGCCCGCCGCCAGTGCGTTAAGGGCGGCGGCGCCCTCGCCAAGGCTTTCGACCGGAAAGGTCAGGTTGAGCGTCGGGCCGATAGCGCCGACCCGGAACCCGCCCTGCAAATAGCGCTTACGCAAGCGCGAATTGACCAGCGGCGCCTCCCAGCGCGGATTGCTGCCGACGAGGAGGCACAGATCGGCCTGTTCGATGCCGGCGATCCGGGTGTTGAACAGATACCCGGCGCGGCAGGCGCCATCGAGCCGGGCGCCGTCTTGGCGGCAATCGAGATTGCGGACGCCAAGCCCGGTCATCAGCTCCTTCAGCGCGAACATCGCCTCGGCATCGCACAAATCGCCGGCGATTGCCGCGATACGCTCGCCCGGGACCGCCTTCAGCCGGTCGGCGACGAGCTCCAGCGCCTCGCGCCACTCGGCCTCGACCAGCCTGCCGCCGCGCCGCACATAGGGCCGGTCGAGGCGACGGCGGAGGAGCCCGTCCAATGCGAAGCGGCTCTTGTCGCCGAGCCACTCCTCGTTGACCTCCTCGTTAAGGCGCGGCAGGACGCGCAATACCTGCGCGCCCCGCGAATCGATACGGATATTGCTGCCGACCGCGTCGAGCACGTCAACCGACTCGGTCTTGCGCAACTCCCATGGCCGGGCGACGTAGTTGTAGGGCTTCGACAGCAACGCGCCGACCGGGCAAAGATCGATGATGTTGCCCGACAGTTCCGAGCCGAGCGCACGCTCGACATAGGTCGTGATCTCCATCGCCTCGCCGCGGCCGGTGGCGCCCAGCTCCTCGACCCCGCCAATCTCGGTCAGAAACCGGATGCAGCGGGTGCAATGGATGCAGCGATTCATGCTGGTGGCGATCAGCGGCCCGAAATTCTTGTCGCGCACCGCCCGCTTGCCCTCGTCGAAGCGGCCGCGGTCGAACCCATAGGCCATCGCCTGATCCTGCAGGTCGCATTCGCCGCCCTGATCGCAGATCGGGCAATCGAGCGGGTGATTGATCAGCAGAAGTTCCATGACGCCGTGCCGCGCCTTACGCGCCTTCTCGGACTGCGTGAAGATCACGTTGCCCTCGGCCACCGGCATCGCGCAGGAGGCCACGGGCTTCGGCGATTTCTCGACCTCGACGAGGCACATGCGGCAGTTGCCGGCGATGCTGAGCCGCTCGTGGTAGCAGAAATGCGGGATTTCGATGCCGGCCTGCTGACACGCCTGCAGGATTGTCGTGCCCGGCGCCACCTCCAATTCCTGCCCGTCGATCGTCACCTTCGGCATTTCAATGCCTCGCGTAGATTGATCCTCCCCCGCAGAGCGGGGGAGGGGGACCATGCGAAGCATGGTGGAGGGGGCGCCCCCTCCGGCTCGCTGCGCTCGCCACCTCCCTCGCTAAAGCGGGGGAGGAACCCTTTGCCAGTTCCGTTCATCTGCCCTACTCCGCCGCCTGGCGCGGCGCGGCGGCGCGGTACTCGGCGATGCGCCGCTCCATCTCCGGGCGGAAATGCCGGATCAGACCCTGCACGGGCCATACCGCGCCGTCGGCCAGCGCGCAGATCGTGTGGCCCTCGATCTCGCGGGTCACCTGTTCCAGCATGTTGATCTCGGCAACCGAGGCGTTGCCGGCGACCATGCGTTCGACGACCCGCCAGACCCAGCCGAGCCCCTCGCGGCACGGGGTGCACTGGCCGCAGCTCTCGTGCTTATAGAAAGCCGACAGCCGCGCGATCGCCTTCACAATGTCGGTCGATTTGTCCATGACAATGAGGGCGGCAGTGCCGAGGCCGGATTTCTGCGCGACGAGGCTGTCGAAATCCATCAGCACGTCGTCGCAAATCGCTTTCGGCAATACCGGAGTCGAGGAGCCGCCGGGAATCACCGCCAGCAGATTGTCCCAGCCGCCCCGCACCCCGCCGGCGTGGCGCTCGATCAACTCCCGCATCGGGATCGACATCGCCTCTTCGACATTGCACGGCTGGTTGACGTGCCCCGAGATGCAGAAAATCTTGGTGCCGGTGTTGCGCGGCCGGCCGATCGACGCGAACCACGCGGCGCCGCGCTTCAGGATCGCCGGCGAGACGGCGATCGTCTCGACGTTGTTGACCGTTGATGGGCAGCCGTAGAGGCCGACCTGCGCCGGAAACGGCGGCTTGAGGCGCGGCTGCCCCTTCTTGCCCTCCAGGCTTTCGAGCAGCCCCGTCTCCTCGCCGCAAATATAGGCGCCGGCGCCGCGGTGCAGGTAGACATCGATGTCGTATCCCGAGCCGCAGGCGTTTTTGCCGACGAGGCCGGCGTCGTAGGCTTCCTCGATCGCCGTCTGCAGGTGGCGGGCCTCGTTGTAAAACTCGCCGCGGATGTAGATGTAGGCGGCGCTGACCCCCATGCCGCGGCCGGCCAGCACGCAGCCTTCGATCAGCTTGTGCGGGTCCCAGCGCAATATGTCGCGGTCCTTGCAGGTGCCGGGTTCGCTCTCGTCGGCGTTGACGACGAGATAAGTCGGCCGGTCGCTGGTCTTCGGCATGAACGACCATTTGAGGCCGGTCGGAAAGCCGGCGCCGCCGCGCCCGCGCAGCCCCGATTCCTTCATCTCGTTGACGATCCAGTCGCGGCCCTTGTGGATGACCTCTTTGGTGCCGCTCCAGTCGCCGCGTTTCAGCGCGCCCGGCAGATGCCAGTCGTGCTCGCCGTAGAGGTTGGTGAAGACGCGGTCGCGGTCAGCCAGCATTGTTCTTCTCTCCGGCCTCCTGCGGGGCGGCCTCGGTGAGCGCCGCCTGCAATTCGGGCGGCGCCGGCGCTTCGGTCAGCGCCGTCTTGCCCTCGGCCGGCGCCGAGCCGTGTCGTCCGGCGAGCGAGCCGACCGGCGGCGGCTTGCCGTCGCGCAAAGCGTCGAGCAGCCGCTCGGTCGCGGGCCCGTCCATGTCCTCGTAAAAGTCATCGTTGACCTGAAGGATCGGCGCATTGACGCAGGCGCCGAGACATTCAACCTCGACGAGGGTGAAGAGGCCGTCCGGCGTCGTGCCGCCGATGCCGATGCCGAGCTTTCGCTCGCAGGTGGCGACCACATCGTCCGAGCCGCGCAGCCAGCACGGGGTCGTCGTGCACGCCTGCAGCAGCCACCGGCCCACGGGGCGGAGGTTGAACATCGTGTAGAAGGTCGCAACCTCGTAAACCCGGATGCGCGGCATCTCCAGTAGCCGGGCAACCGTATCCATCGCCGCCTCGGGAAGCCAGCCGCCGCATTGCCGCTGCGCCAGGTCGAGCAGCGGCAGGACGGCGCTCTGCTGCCTTCCGGGCGGGTATTTGGCGATGTGCCATTTCGCCTTTTCGAGCCTCTCCGGGGTGAACTCGAAGGTCGCCGTCTGCACGACAAGCGGCCCCTCGCCGTGGCTCGCGCTCATCGGTCGATCTCCCCGAACACGATGTCCATCGATCCGACGATCGCCACCAGATCGGCCAGCATGTGCCCCCTCGACATGAAGTCGGTGGCCTGCAGAAAGGCAAACCCGGGCGCCCGGATTTTGCAGCGATAGGGGCGATTGCTGCCATCCGAGACGAGATAAACGCCGAATTCGCCCTTCGGCGCCTCGACCACCGTATAGGTTTCGCCCTCCGGCACGTGGTAGCCCTCGGTGTAGAGCTTGAAATGGTGGATCAGCGCCTCCATCGAGCGCTTCATCTCGGCGCGTGGCGGCGGCGCCACCTTGCGGTCGTTGACCTTGACCGGCCCGGCCGGCATCTGCGCGAGGCACTGCTTGATGATGCGCAGCGACTGCCGCATCTCCTCGATGCGCACCAGATAGCGGTCCCAGCAATCGCCATTGCGGCCGATCGGCACGTCGAACTCGATCTGGTCGTACACGTCGTAGGGCTGGGCGCGGCGCAGGTCCCAGGCGATTCCCGAACCGCGCAGCATCGGACCCGAGAAGCCCCAATCGAGCGCCTCATCGGG
>DASUKH010000309.1:0-3615 GCA_036278835.1 Allostellaceae bacterium | reverse complement strand
TCGCCGTCGCCGCGCTCGGCGCCGGCATCGCGCCGGTGGCGCGGGTGCCGGCCGGGCAGTTGTGGCTGGCGACACGGTTTCTCGACGGCGGCGGCCTCGGCATCGTCGTGCCGCATGTCGATACGCCGGAGGAGGCTCGGCAGATCGCCGAGGCGCTGCGCTACCCGCCCGTGGGCCACCGCTCAGTGGCCGGCGGGCTGCCGCATCTCGCCTACGAAAAGGCCGGCTTGGCCGAGACCTGTGCGGCGATCAACGCCGCCACCTTTGTCGTCGTGATGCTGGAGACCCCGACCGCGATCGCCAACGCCGACAAGATCGCCGCCGTGCCCGGCATCGATTCGCTGCTGATCGGCACCAACGACCTGGCGATGGAGCTCGGCATTCCGGGCGCCTTCGCCGACGAGCGCATCGTCGCCGCCTACGATACGGTCTGCAAGGCGTGCCGGGCGCACGGCAAGTTCGCCGGGGTCGGCGGCATCGCCGACGCGGCGCTCTTGCGCCGCTATATCGGGATGGGAGTGCGGGTGGTGCTGCCGGGCAGCGATCTCTCCTTCCTGATGGCCGCCGCCGGCGAGCGCGCGGCGCAGATGCGCGCCTGCCTCTGATGGGACCTCGATTCTTTCGATGTTGATCGTCGCCCCCGCGCAAGCGGGGATCCAGGGCACCGGCTCTGCCCTTGGGCTCCCTGGATTCCCGCTTTCGCGGGAATGACATCAAACTCGACAGCATCGCTTGCCGCGGGCCGACGGCAACCGGATGTCGTGCGCGGCATCCTGTTGATGTGCGCCGGGGTCGCGATGTTCCCGTTCATGAACGCCGCGATGAAGCTGCTTGGGGAGAGCGGCTACCCGGTGGCGGAGATCGTCTGGGCACGCTTTACCGGCCACCTCGCCGCGATGCTGCTGGTCTTTCTGCCGCGCTACGGCTGGCGCCTCCTGGCGACCCGACGCCCGGCCGTGCAGATCGCCCGCTCGCTGTTGATGCTGGCGAGCAACGGCCTTTATGTGGCGGCGATCGCGCGGGTGCCGCTCGCCACCGCCTCGGCGATCGGCTTCACCGCGCCGCTGATCGTCACCGCCCTGTCGGTGCCGCTGTTGCGCGAGAGCGTCGGCATCCGGCGCTGGAGCGCGGTTATCGTCGGCTTTGCCGGCGCGTTGCTGGTGATCCGGCCGGGCGCCGGCATGCGCGACCCGGCGGTATTGTTGCTGCTGCTTGGCTCCGCGGCCTACGCGCTCTACCAGATCGCGACCCGCTGGGTCAGCTTTTACGACCGGGCGGCGACCGGCATCGTGTTCACCGCGCTGCTCGGGGCGCTGGTGACGAGCGCAATCCTGCCGTTCGTCTTCGTGATGCCGCGCAGCCTCTTCGACGCGGCGCTGTTCGGCAGCCTCGGCGTGCTCGGCGGCATCGGGCACTATCTCGTGATCCGCGCCTTCCAGGCCGGGCCAGCCGCGGTCATCGCGCCGCTCGGCTATGTCGAGCTGCTCGGCACCGCGACCCTCGGCTATCTGATCTTCGGCCAGTTCCCGGACCTGTGGACCTGGCTCGGCGCCGCTATCATCATCGCCTCGGGCCTTTACATCGCCTTGCGCGAGCGCCGCCGGCGCGCCGCCGCATAGGGAACCCGGCCGAGGGAGAAAAGACCGTGGACTTCGCGATCCCCGCTGAATTGCGCGAGTTGCAGGAACGCACCGAGCGGTTCGTGCGCGACGAGATCATGCCGCGCGAGGCCGATCCCCGGCAGGGCGCGCACGGCCCTTCCGAGGAGTTCCGGCTCGAACTGGTGGCGCTGGCGCGCCGCGCCGGCCTGTTGTCGCCGCATGCCGGCGAGGAATGGGGCGGAATCGGCCTCGACCACCGCGGCAAGGCGATCGTGTTCGAGGCGGCCGGCTATTCCCCGCTGGCGACGATCGCGATGAACATTTTCGCGCCCGACGAGGGCAACATGCACCTCTTGGAGCAGGTCGGCGATCCGGAGCAGAAAGAGGCATGGCTGCGGCCGCTGGCGGCGGGACAAATCCGCTCGTGCTTTATGATGACCGAGCCGGCGCCCGGCGCCGGCGCCGACCCGTCGATGCTGCTGACGACGGCGCGGCGCGACGGCGCGGATTTCGTCATCGACGGCACGAAATGGCTGATCACCGGTGCGGTCGGCGCCCGGTTCGCGATCATCATGGCGCGGAACGACAGCGACCCGCTCGGCCCGGCCGGCGCGACGATGCTCCTCTCGCCGATGGACGCGCCCGGCATCCAGGTCGAGCGGGTGCTCGACACGCTCGATACGTATATGAGCGGCGGCCACGCGGTGGTGCGGCTCGACGGGCTGCGGGTGCCGGAGAGCGCGGTGCTGGGCCGGGTCGGCGAAGGCTTCCGCTATGCCCAGGCGCGGCTCGCACCGGCCCGTCTCACCCATTGCATGCGCTGGCTCGGCGCGGCGCGGCGGGCGCACGACATCGCGACCGATTACGCCCGCCGCCGCACCGCCTTCGGCAAGCCTTTGGGCGAGCACGAGGGGGTCGGCTTCATGCTGGCCGACAACGAACTCGACATGCACACGAGCCGCCTCGCCATCTGGCACGCCGCCTGGGTGCTCGACCAGGGTGGGCGCGGCCGGCACGAATCGAGCATGGCCAAGGTGATCTGCTCGGAGGCGATCTGCCGGGTCGTCGATCGCTCAATGCAGATATTGGGCGGGCTCGGGGTCACTGACGACACGATCGTGGCGCGGCTCTATCGCGAGGTGCGGCCGTTCCGCATCTATGACGGCCCGTCCGAAGTGCACCGCTGGTCGATCGCCCAGCGCATCCTGCGCACCGGCGGGACGGGCTGAGCGGCGCGACTAACGTCGGTCCCGATCTACCGGTCGAGCCAGACCGTCGCCAAGTCCTGATTGGCGAGGTGGCTCGGACCGATCTTCCAGCCCTTGACGTAGGAATGGTACGGCACGACGCGGTACCACCAGACGAGATAACCCTGGTGCGCTTCGGTGTCCTCGTTGTGTTTCTCGAACTCGTACATCAGGGCGTGCTGCTTGGCGCGGTCCGTTTCGTGCAGCATCGCATTGTAGATTTTGACGGCTTCCGGATCCTCGTAGCCGCCATAGCTCTCGGCCGAAGCGGAGGACGGCAATTCCTTCTGGACGTCGAGCACCGGGTTGACGATGCCGTGACCGGGCGCCTCGACCGCCACGTCGAAATTGCCGCGGCGCAGCGCCTCGTACCACGGCCCGCTCGGGACCACCCGCTGGGTGGCATGCAAGCCGACCTTGCTCCATTGGTCGATCAGCCAGATGCCGACGAATTTGTACGGCTGATCGACGTTGCGGTTGAGCAGTTCGAAATGCAGCCCCTCGGCCCCCGCCTCCTTCAAGAGCCGCCGCGCCTCGGCCCGCGATTTCTCGATATCCGGCCAGAAGCCGGCGATCTTCTGCAATTCGGCCTTGGTCGGCGCCAGCGGCGAATCCGGAAAGACAAAGGTCCCTACCGTCTTGACGATGGCGATCTTCGACAGCGCTTCGGCGCCGTGCCAGCGGTCGATTGCCAGGGTCAGGGCACGGCGCACGCGCACATCGTCAAACGGCTTGCGCTGGTGGTTCGGGGTGAATGACGAGCCGAC
>DASUKH010000308.1:0-23964 GCA_036278835.1 Allostellaceae bacterium | reverse complement strand
AATCTCCTGCTTTGCCTCGCCAATTGCGCCGGTAATCGCCGGATCGCGGCGGCCGTACCAGCCGCGGGTGCGCAGGACGAGACGCACGACCGAAAGCATTACAGGCACCTCGACCAGCACGCCAACCACGGTCGCCAGCGCCGCCCCCGAGCTGAAGCCGAACAGCGCGATTGCCGCGGCGACCGCCAGCTCGAAAAAATTCGATGCGCCGATCAGTGCCGACGGGCAGGCGATGTTGTGCGGCACCCCGAGGCTGCGATTGAGCCAATAGGCCAAGCCGGCATTGAGATAGACCTGCACAATAATCGGCACCGCCAGCAGCACGATGACCAGCGGCTGGCGCACGATCTGTTCGCCCTGAAAACCGAACAGCAAGACGAGAGTCAGCAGGAGGGCGACGAGCGAAACCGGCTGCAATCTATGCAACACAGCCGCCAAACCGGCCGCTCCGCCGCTGCTCAGCAACGCGCGCCGCCACAGCTGCGCCGCGACAACCGGTACGACGATGTAAAGCGCCACCGAAAGAAACAGTGTCTGCCAGGGAACCGATATCGCCGACAGGCCGAGCAGCAACCCGACGATCGGGGCAAAGGCGAAGACCATGATCGTGTCGTTGAGCGCCACCTGCGTCAGCGTGAAGTTCGCATCGCCATCGGTCAGGTTCGACCAGACGAACACCATCGCCGTGCATGGCGCCGCCGCGAGCAGGATCAGGCCGGCGATGTAGCTGTCGATCTGCCCGGCCGGCAGCCAGGGCCGAAACAGCCAGCCGATAAAGAGCCAGCCGAGCGCCGCCATGCTGAACGGCTTGACCAGCCAGTTGACGCCGACCGTCACCGCGATGCCGCGCCACTGGCCCGCGACCTGTCGCAGAGCCGTGAAATCGACCCGGAGCAGCATCGGCACGATCATCAGCCAGATCAGCACCGCCACCGGGATGTTAACCTGGGCGATGGTGAGGCGGCCGAGCGTGTGGAAGGGCGGCGGAAACAGCCGGCCGAGTACGATGCCGGCAACGATGCACAGCGCCACCCAGACGCTCAGATACCGCTCAACAAGGCCAAGCGCCGGCGCCATCCGCCGTTCGCGGAGATCGGTCATCGATGTCATCGGTTCAGACGGCCGGCTTGCGGCCCTCGATGATCGCCGAGACCACGCAATCCTCGATGCCGCTGCCGGGTGCCCAGGTCGCGATCAGTTCGCGGCTCTCGTCTTTCGGCGTGATCCGCACATCGACGAAGCCGGCCTCACGCAGCCACGCCTCGCTCTGCGCGATCGTCGCGGCGCCGGCGACGCAGCCGCACAGCATCGCCGGATCGGCCTGCAATGCCGCGGGCAACGGCGCCCGGTTGACGACATCGGAAACCGCCAGCCGTCCGCCGGGCTTCAGCACGCGGAACGCCTCGCGAAACACCTGCGCCTTATCCGGCACGAGATTGATGACGCAGTTGGACAGGATGACATCGGCGGTATTGTCGGGTACCGGCAGGTGTTCGAGTTCGCCGAGGCGGAACTCGACATTGCCGGCGCCGATCCGCGCGGCGTTGTCGCGAGCTTTTTTCAGCATCTCGTGTGTCATGTCGATGCCGATCACCCGCCCGGCCGCGCCGACCTGATCACGCGCGAGAAAACAGTCGAAGCCGGCGCCGCTCCCGAGGTCGATGACCGTCTCCCCCGGCCTGAGCGCGGCGATTGCCTGCGGGTTGCCGCAACCGAGGCCGAGATTGGCGCCTTCGGGGATGGAGGCGAGTTCGGCATCGGAATACCCCATCCGGCGGGATTTGCCGTCGGGATCGGCACTCGGGCCGCAACACGAGCTTGCCGGCGCGCAGCACCCGGCCGAATCGGCGCCGGCGGCGATCCCGCCATAGCGCGCCCGGATCATCTCCTTGAGTTCCTGCTGATCCATCTCGTCCTCCTTCGAACGGTTATCGGGTCGGCGCGCGGGCAGATTCGGCACCGGTTCCGCCCGCCGCGAGGGCGTCGGAAGGGGCGCAAGCCAGATCGCAAGGCTGCCCGCGCCCGCAGCAATTCTCGGTGAGGTAGGCGAGCAGCCCGTTCATCGCGTCATATTCGGCCGAGTAGATCAGCTGGCGACTTTGACGGCGCGGCGCGATCAGCCCGGCCTGGGTCAATTGGGCAAGGTGGAACGACAGTGACGAGGGTGGTACCCCGAGCCGGTCGGCGATGGCTCCAGCCGGCAAACCTTGCGGCCCCGTCGCCACCAGCAGGCGGAACAGCTGTAGCCGGGTCTCCTGAGCCAGCGCCCCGAGTGCTGCGATCGCTTGTTGCTGCTCCATCACTGCCATTTCGATCATTCGACAAGATTCGAACAGTCCGACTGCAATCCGTCAAGCGGTTCGACGCGGAGAACGTGCGGGCTGTCAGCCGGGCGGTAGAAAAGCCGCGACCTGCTCGACGAAGCGGTCGGGCTGTTCGAGTTCGGGGTGGTGGCCGGCCTCTTCGATCATCGCGAACCGCGCGTCGGGGATCAGCCGGGCATAGGCGCGCCCATACTCGGGGCTGACCACCCGGTCGCTCGCCCCCCACAGCACCAGGGTCGGCACCCGGATGCGGCCGAGCCAATGCTTCAGCTGCGGGTTGTAGAGGCACGGGTGCCAGCCATAAAGGCAGAGCGCCTCGCGATTGCGCGCGTGGATCACCAGCTCGCGGTCGCTCATCGCGTTGTAGTCGGGCGCCTTCGCCGGGTCGTGCCAGCTGCGCCGCCGCACCTCGGCCGGGTTGACGTTGAATACGTCGAGGATGTCGCGGCTCTCGCGGTCGCCAAGCTTGACGCCGACCGGATCGGCCAGGATCAGCCGGTCGAGCTTGTGCCGGCAGGCGAGCGCCACCTCGGCCGCCAGCCAGCCGCCGAACGACAACCCGATAAGGCTCAACCGGCCGTACGGCAGCTCGTCGATCAGCGCGAGGTAGAGGTGCACGAGATCGTAGATCGTGTCGAAATCGGCCGGCCGCTTGGTGTCGCCGAAGCCGGGCGACGACGGCGCGATGATCTCCGCATGCTCGCCCAGCAGGTCGAGAAACCGCGCTCCCGGCGGCACCGTGTCGAAACCGTGCAGCAGCAATGCCGGCCGGCCGCGGCCGCACCGCAGGACCTCGAGTTCGATGCCGTTGACCGTGATCCGCTCGTCCATGCCGCGCCCGCCTCCGCCCGTGACCCGGCCATCATGCCATGCCGGCAGCGGCGGGCGACAGGGGCCGGCGATTCGCCCCGCGGCGCATTGTCACGCGCGGTGCGGGGCGCCCTGTCGGCCGCGATTCCCGCCGATCCGGCCGGTGCCGCGACAGGCCGGCAATGCGCTTGCCGCGGCGCCGCCCCGGCCATACATTACGGGCCTCGGTGCAACAGCAGAAAGGAGGTGATCCTGTGTCTTTCGATCAACCGCGGTCTTCCGCTTCCGTGACCAGGATCCCTGCACGTCTGGAGATCCTCGCCTGAATTCGGGCGCCGGTACGGTTGCAAGATCGCCGGTTTTCGTAGAAAGGCCGCCCATCGGGCGGCCTTTCCATTTGCGCGGACGGTTCAGGCCGGCTCGTCGAACGAGAAGCCGCGTGCCCTGAGCCAGGCCGCAAAGCCGGCTCCCTCCGGCGCTGCCGCTTGACGCACCTTGTCCTCCGACCAGCCGTAGAACGCGGCACGGCCGAAGCGTTCGGGATCGCGCTGGCGATCCTTGATCGAGTGGCGCGCGTCGCGCCGCCGGTCGTAATCGGCGACGGAATCGGGCAGCCGCGCTTCGTCGTAGCGGTCGATATGCACCGTCGCCTCGGGCGGCAGGCGCATGCTGACGAACCCCGCCTGCGCCGGCCAGCCGAGGCACAGCCCGGCGACTGGAAAAACCTTGTCCGGCAACTCCAGAATCTCGGCGATCTCGGCGATGCGGTTGCGCAGTACGCTGATCGGGCAGGTGCCGAGGCCGATCGCCTCGGCCGCTAAAATGCAGGTCTGAAGCGCCAGCGCGCCATCGATCGCGGCGTTGAAAAAGCCTTCGAGCGTGCCGTTGTCCTGCTCGTGGCCGCGCAACGCACCGAGCCGCTCGAGCCGGCTTGCGTCTCCAAGAAACACCAGGAACACGGGCGCGCCGCCGATCCACGGCATGTCAGGAAACAGTGCAGCGAGCCGGTCGCGGCGGGCGCGATCCCTGAGCCAGACCACCGAGGCCTGCTGAAAATCGGATTTCGAGGATGCCGACAATGCCGCTGCCAGCAGCAGCCGCACCACCGAATCGGGTACCGCGCGCTCGGCGTAGCGGCGATGGGTGCGCCGCAGCAGCACCCGGCGCAGCCACGGATCGTCCGGCACCTCGGCGCCGAGTTCGATGGAGCGGCCGAACCGGGCCTCCAATTCGCTGTCGTAATTCGCGCTCATCAGCTGAGGAACTGCTCCTTGAAGACGCGCTCTTCGAGGTTGGCGTCGTGGTCGAACAGCACGGTGACCGCGATCTCGCGATTTTCGCGAATCTCGACCGAGACCACGTCGCGCACCTCGGTAAAATCGGCGACGGCGCTGACCGGCCGCTTGTCGGCTTCGAGCGCCTCGATCGTGACGCGGGCGCCGTGCGGCAGCAGCGCGCCGCGCCAGCGCCGCGGGCGGAACGCGCTGATCGGGGTCAGCGCGAGAATGCCGGCGCCCAGCGGGACGATCGGCCCATGCGCCGACAAATTGTAGGCGGTGCTGCCGACCGGGGTGGACAGGAGAATACCGTCGGCCATCAGCTCCTCCAGCCGCACGACCCCGTCGACGCTGATCCGGAGCTTCGCCGCCTGCCGGGTCTCGCGCAACAGCGAGACCTCGTTAAAAGCGATGCCGCGGCGGTTGGTGCCGTCTTGCCGGGCAATCATTTCGAGCGGATGCAGTTGGACGGGCTGCGCCGCCGCGAGCCGCTCGGCGAGACCCTCGGCCCGGTACGGGTTCATCAGAAACCCGACGCTGCCGCGATGCATGCCGAAGATCGCCTTGCCGCTGCCGACGAAGCGGTGAAGCGTTTCGAGCATGAAGCCGTCACCGCCCAAAGGCACGATTACGTCGGCCCCGGCCGGGTCGATGATGCCGTAGCGCTCCTGCAATTCGAGAAGAGCCTGCTGCGCCGCCTCCGCCTCCGAGGCAAGAAACGCGGCCTGCGGCGGTTTTGATTGGCGCGGCGCGGCGGTCACCCGCCGGTGACGCTCATATGGCGGGCGACGGCGGGCCGGTTGTGGCGGCGGTCGATCACGAAATCGTGGCCCTTCGGCTTGCGCGCGATCGCCTCGCGGATCGCGGCTTCAAGTGCCGCGTCGCCTTCGGATTGCCTGAGGGGCGTCCGCAGATCGGCGGCGTCGGCCTGCCCGAGGCACATATAGAGGGTACCGGTGCAGGTCAGCCGCACCCGGTTGCAGCTTTCGCAAAAGTTGTGGGTCAGCGGCGTGATAAAGCCGAGCCGGCGCCCGGTCTCGCGCACCGTGACATAGCGCGCCGGGCCGCCGGTGCGGTAATCGGTCTCGTCGAGTGTCCAGCGCCGTTGCAGGCGGGCACGCACCAGCGACAACGGCAGGTACTGCTCGAGGCGGTTCTCGCCGCCGATGTCGCCCATCGGCATGACCTCGATGATGACAAGGTCGAACCCCTCGGCGCCGGCCCAGGCAACGAGATCGTCGAGCTCGTCTTCGTTGACGCCGCGCAGCGCCACCGTGTTGATCTTGACCGCAAGGCCGGCCGCCTTCGCCGCTGCCAGACCTTCGAGCACCTGGTCGAGCCGACCGCGCCTCGTGATCTCGGTGAATTTGGCCGGGTCGAGCGTATCGACCGAGACGTTGACCCGGCGCACCCCGCAAGCGCGCAGTTCCTCGGCGTAGCGCGCCAGTTGGCTGCCGTTGGTGGTCAGGGTCAGCTCATCGAGGGCGCCCGATCGGATATGCCGGCCGAGATCGCGGAAAAGACCCATGATGTTGCGCCGGACCAGCGGCTCGCCGCCGGTCAGCCGTAATTTCCGCACGCCCATCCGGATGAAGGCGCTGCACACCCGGTCGAGTTCCTCGAGGGTCAGCAGCTCGGCTTTCGGCAGAAATTCCATCTCTTCCGCCATGCAATAGACGCAGCGGAAGTCGCATCGGTCGGTGACCGAGACGCGCAGGTAGGTGATCGTGCGGCCAAACGGATCGATCATGCGTGCCTATATAAGTCGGCCGGCGGCGGAAGTCGCCCCCGATCTCGTCATGGCGGATGTGGTCGGGCGGCTTGCCGCGCCGGCGGGGCGGCTCTACCTGTGGATTCCAGGCAATGACGGGTGTAGCGATGGCGCAGGCGAATTTCGTTCTCCTCGAGGATCGCGGCATCCTGGCCGTCTCCGGCCCGGATCGGCGGGATTTTCTGCAGGGCCTCGTCTCCAACGATGTCATGCGGGTCGTACCCGAGCGCGCCGGCTACGCCGCCCTGCTGACCGCGCAGGGCAAATACCTGCACGATTTTGTAATGATCGGGTGCCAGGATGCGATCTGGCTCGATGCCGAGCGGGAGCGGCTTGCCGATCTTAGGCGCCGACTCGCCCTCTACCGGCTGCGCGCCAAGGTGGAGATCGCCGAGCGGCCCGACCTCGCGGTCGCGGCGGTGTTCGGCGACGACGCGGCCAATCTGTTCGATCTGCCGGAGGAACCGGGCGCGGCGCAGCCGTATGACGGCGGGATGGCGCTGGTCGATCCGCGCCTCGCCGCGCTCGGGGTGCGCGTTATTGCGGAGCGCGGGTGTCTCGCCCGCATCGTCGTAGACCTCCCGGATGTGGCCGAGGCCGATGCCGCCGCCTACGATCGCCACCGGCTGGCGCTCGGCGTCCCCGACGGCAGCCGCGATCTGGTGCCCGAGAAGACAATCCTCCTCGAAGCCGGGTTCGACGAACTGCACGGGGTCGATTGGCAGAAGGGCTGCTATATCGGCCAGGAACTGACCGCTCGCACAAAATACCGCGGTCTCATCAAGAAACGGTTGTTCCCGGTGCAGATCGACGGCCCGCAGCCGGCGCCGGGAACGATCGTCACGCAAGATGGCGCCGATACCGGCGAGATGCGCTCGGCGCGCGACGGCACCGGTCTCGCACTGCTGCGCCTCGACGCAGTCGCCGCCGGCAAACCGCTCGACTGCGGCGCCGCCGCGCTGACGCCGATCGAGCCGGACTGGATGCGTCTCCCCGACGACCAGAAATGATCGGGTTGCGGTGACCTTCGCCTTCCGCATGGCGGATGCGATCTCGCGATTTCGGCTTTTCCGCAAATTTCGTGCTAAAGCGGACGGCAATCGCCGCAAGGAGGCCCGTCCGCGCCATGAGCCTGTCCGCCGAGGAGTACCGCGAGCACCTGGAGACCACCGCCGTGCGCGCCGGGTTTTCGTTTCCCGCTGTCGTCCTGCCGCGCGAGGACGATATTTCGGCGAACGGCATGCGGCTGCACTATCTCGATTGGGGGATGACCGAAAAGCCGGCGATCCTCTTTCTTCACGGCGGCGCTCTGACCGCGCATACCTGGGACTTATGTTGCCTTGCCCTGCGCGAGAACTATCGCTGCCTCGCACTCGACCAGCGCGGCCATGGCGACAGCGACTGGGCGTCCGACGGCGACTATTCGATCGCGGCGCAGGTCGCCGACGTCCGCGGCTTTATCGATCATCTGAAACTTGACCGGTTTGTGCTGGCCGGCATGTCGATGGGGGCGATCAACGCGCTCGCCTACGCGATCAACCATTCCGAGCGGCTGTCGCACCTTGTTATCATCGATGCCGGACCGGAAATGCGCCGGCCCGGATCGAGCCGCATCCGCGATTTCGTCAACGACGTCGCCGACGCCGTGTCGATTGAGGCGATCATCGAGCGCGCGCTCGAATTCAACCCGCGCCGCGACCCGAAAATCCTGCGCCGCAGCCTGATGCACAATCTGCGGCGGCAGGAGGACGGCAGCTGGCGGTGGAAATACGACCGCAGCCGGTTTCAGCGGCTCGACCAGGAAACCCACCGCGCCGAGCGCGCCCGCCTCGCCGACGGTCTCGACCGCATCCGCTGCCCAAGCCTCGTCGTCCGCGGCGGCGACAGCGACGTTTTCCATGAGGAAGACGCCGAGCGCCTCGCCGCCCGGCTGCCGCACGGCCGGCACGTCACCGTGCCCAATGCCGGACACACGGTGCAGGGCGACAACCCGAAAGGCCTCGTTGCCGAGCTGCGCCGTTTCCTGGCGGGCGATAATTAGCCCAACGCCCTGATTCCGAGGTTTGCTGCATCTCAACGCTGTCGTCCCGGCGAAGGCCGGGACCCATCTGTCCACCGGGTTGGCGGTTGAAGCGTGGATACCGGCCTTCGCCGGTATGACGAAAATGGCCGCTGCGATCCATCGAACTTCAGAATCTGGACACTACCGGTGGCCGGCGTTGTACCAGTCGAGGATCTGCTCGCCGGTCCAGAACACCACGTCTTCGTGACGGCGGATATGGGCGAGGGCGCCCCGGAAATATTTGAGCCGGTGCGGCGCCCCCATGATGTAGGGGTGTACGACAAGAGCCATCACCCGCGCCCCCTGCCGAGCGTCGCTGTATAGCTGCTCGAACTGGTCGATCGCGCGGTCCTGGTATTCGCCGGCTTTGTGATGCTGGATCAGCATCATCGCCACGTCGTTGCATTCCTGGGTATAGGGGATATTGACGATCGGCCGACCCCTCGTTTTCAGCACCACCGGCTCGTCGTCGAGCACCCAGTCGCAGACATACTCGTACCCCTCTTCGGCCAAGAGGTCGGGGGTTTCCCAGGTCTCGGTCAGGCCGGGGCCGAGCCAGCCGCGCGGCGGCTTGCCGGTCGCCTCGCGGATCGCGGCGGCGGTCTTGCGGATATCGTCGCGCTCGTCGGCGACTTTCTGCATGTTCTTCTGGGTGAAGCCGTGGCCGATGAACTCCCAGCGGCGCTCGCGCGCCGCCCGCACGATCGCGCCATAGCGGGCGATCGCCGAGCCGTTGATCGCCAGCACCGCCGGCACCCGCAGATCGTCGAATACCTCGGCCATGCGCCAGAACCCGACCCGGTTGCCGTATTCGTGCCACGCCCAGTTCGGGATGTCGGGCATCGGCGCGCCGCCGGCCGGCGGGGTCAAGACGGTGCGCGGCATCGTCTCCTTCGCGTCCCACTCCTCGACATTGACGATGACCCACACCGCGAGCCGCGCGCCGTCCGGCAGCTGGAGCTTTCGCCGCCCGGCGATCGCGGAATAATCGAGGCGCTCGGTCGGCAGCATGGTTCCTCCGGCATCGGGAAAAGCGGGTTGTGGCAGCGGCGAAGCGGCTCACAGAAGAAACACGCCCGCCGCATCACCATCTATGGTAGCGCCTCCCGGCGCGGGCCGGGACCCTGTTTTCGCGGTGCCGGATGACAATAGAAACCGACGACAACCCATTCTTCACCGCCTGGAATACGCCGTTCGAGTTGCCGCCCTTTGCGGCGATCCGCCCGGAGCATTTTCCGCCCGCCTTCGAGCGTGGGATGGCAGAGCACGCCGCCGAGATCGCGGCGATTGCCGGCGAATCCGCCTCGCCCGATTTCGCCAACACGGTCGAAGCGTTGGAGCGCAGCGGCCGATTGCTGCAACGGGTCGGCCGGGTGTTCCACAATCTCGAAGCAAGCGCCTCCACCCCGGCGCTCGAAGCAATCGCGCGCGATTATGCGCCGAAGCTCGCCGCGCATCACATGCGTCTGCTGCTCGACCCCGGCCTGTTCGTCCGCGTCGATGCGCTGCATCGGGCGCGCGATAGGCTCGGCCTCGACCCCGACCAGCTGCGCCTTTTGGAGCGCCACCATTTGCGCTTCGTGCGCGCCGGGGCGCAGCTCGACCCGTCACGGAAGGCGCGGCTGCAGGCGATCTCCGAGCGGCTTGCGGCGCTGCATACCGCGTTCGGGCAAAACGTGCTGCATGACGAGGACGAGTGGCGCCTCGTGCTCGACGCGGGCGATCTCGACGGGCTGCCGGATTTCGCGCGCGAGGCCGCCGCGGCCGCCGCAGAGGCGCGCGGCCTCGCCGGCAAATACGCGATCACCCTGGCACGCGCCTCGGTCGAGCCGTTCCTGACGTTCTCGGCCCGCCGCGACCTGCGCCGTATCGCCTGTGAGGCGTGGGCGGCGCGCGGCGCCCATCCCGGCGCGCACGACAATCGCGGCCCGATCGGCGAGATACTGCAATTGCGGGCAGAGCAGGCGCGGCTCCTCGGCTATCCCGATTATGCCGCCTACCGGCTCGCCGACACGATGGCCGGCAGCCCGGAAGCCGCGCTCGGCCTGCTGCGGCAGGTCTGGGAGCCGGCAAAGGACAAGGCGGCGGCCGAGCGCGCCGAACTCGCCGCCCTGGCGCGCGAGGACGGGCTGAACGAGGGGGTAGCAGCGTGGGACTGGCGCTATTACGCCGAGAAGGTGCGGGCGCGGCAATACGCGATCGACGAGGCGGCGGTGAAGCCGTATTTCGTGCTCGACAACATGGTCGCGGCGGCGTTCGAGAGCGCCGGGCGGCTGTTCGGGGTCCGCTTCGTCGAGCGGCACGACTGTCCGGCCTATCACCCGGACGTGCGGGTCTATGAGGTGCGGGACGCCGGGGACAAGCCGATCGGCCTCTTCCTGCACGACAATTTCGCCCGGCCCGGCAAGCATTCCGGCGCCTGGATGAGCAGCTACCGCGAGCAATCGACGCTCGACGGCGAGGTCTTTCCGATCGTCGTCAACAACAACAATTTCGCCAAGGGCGACCCGACCCTGCTGAGCTTCGACGACGCGCATACGCTCTTCCACGAATTCGGCCACGGGCTGCACGGGCTGCTGTCGCAGGTGCGTTATCCCTCGCAATCGGGGACCGCGGTGCGGCGCGATTTTGTCGAGTTCCCGTCGCAGGTGTTTGAGCACTGGCTGGAAGTGCCGGAAACCCTGCGACGCCACGCCCGCCACTATCGGACCGGCGAGCCGCTTCCGGAGGACTTGTTGCGGCGGCTGCTCGACGCCGCCAATTTCAACAGCGGTTTCGCCACCGTCGAATACGCGGCGTGCGCGCTGCTCGACCTCGACCTGCACGCCGATCCCGACCCGCGCAATCTCGACATCGAGGTGTTCGAGAAAGCCTTCCTCGCAAAGATCGGCATGCCGGCGGAGATCGGCTTGCGCCACCGCCCGGCGCATTTCGGGCATCTGTTCGCCGGCGGCGGCTATGCCGCGGGTTATTACGCCTATTTGTGGGCCGAGGTGCTGGATGCCGACGGGTTCGCCGCCTTCACCGAGACGGGCGACCCGTTCGACCCCGATCTCGCCCGGCATCTCGCGGCGATCTACCGCGCCGGCGACAGCGCCGACCCGATGACGCTCTATCGCGCCTTCCGCGGCCGCGATCCCGAGGTGGGGCCGCTCCTGGCGCAGCGCGGCCTCGCCGGGTAGCGTTCAGCTCGCGGCGTACGGGTTCTCGCCCTTGCGCAGCATCAGGCGAATGGGAGTGCCGGGGAGGTCGAATTCCTGGCGCAGGCCGTTGACCAGATAGCGTCGGTAGCTTTCCGGCAGCTCTCCCGGTTTCGAGGCGAACAGCGCAAAGCTCGGCGGCCGGGTGTTGACCTGCGTCATGTAGCGCAGCCGCAGCCGACGGCCCCCCGCCAATGGCGGCGGGTGGCGCTCCTGGACCCGCTGCAGCCAGCGGTTCAACGCCCCGGTCGGCACCCGCCGGTTCCATACCGCGTCCGCCGCGAAGACCGCCTTCATCAGCGCGCCCAAACCGCCGCCGGTCAGCCCCGACACCGGCACCAGCGCCACCCCGCCCAATTGCGGCAGGGCCTCCTCGAGCCGTTCGCGCAACCGGGCCAGCGCCGCTTTCGGGTCGCCGACCAGATCCCATTTGTTGGCCGCGACAACCAGCCCCCGCCCCTCCTCGGCAACCAGATTGGCGATCGTCAGGTCCTGCCGCTCGAACGGAAGCTGCGCGTCGATGACGAGCACGGCCGTTTCGGCAAAGCGCACCGCGCGCAGCGTATCGGCGACCGACAACCGTTCGAGGCGCGCCTCGATACGTGCCCGGCGACGCATACCCGCGGTATCGATCAGCCGCACCTTGCGGCCGCGCCATGCCCATTCGATCGCGATCGCGTCGCGGGTGATGCCCGGCTCGGGACCGGTCAATACCCGTTCCTCGCCGACGAGGCGGTTGACCAGGGTCGATTTGCCGACGTTTGGCCGCCCGACGATCGTCAATTGCAGCGGCTTAGCCGCCTCCGCCGCGGCTTCCTCCGCCTTTTCGCCCGCAGGCGCAAACGGAAGCAGCCGCTCATACAATTCGCCCATCCCCTCGCCGTGCGCCGCCGACAAGGCGACCGGCTCGCCGAGCCCGAGCTCGTAGGTCTCACTGAGCCCGGCGAGCGCCTCGCGGGTCTCGGCCTTGTTGGCGACGAGGATCACCGGCCGACCGGCATGCCGCAGCCAGCGCGCGAAGTGGCGATCCTCCGGAGTAACGCCGGCGCGTGCGTCGATGACGAGCAGCGCCACATCCGCTTCGTCGAGGGAGCGCGCGGTCTGCGTCTGCATGCGGCCGGAAAGCGTCTCGGCCGGCGCCTCCTCCAGCCCGGCGGTGTCGATCGCCGTGAAGGCGAGGTCGGCGATATGCCCCTCGCCCTCGCGGCGGTCGCGGGTCACCCCCGGCAGGTCGTCGACCAGCGCCAGCCGGCGCCCGGCCAGCCGGTTGAACAGCGTCGATTTGCCGACATTGGGACGCCCGACGATCGCGACGGTGAACGGCATCGGCGGTGGTCTTTCGTCCTCCGGTTCCGGCAGTGAACGGGCGCCCGCGATGGGCTTCGCTGCGCTCAGCCCATCCTACAGGACCCGAGGCGTAGGATGGGCTGAGCATCGCGAAGCCCATCACCCGCGCCCGGCTGCCGGCTAGCGGTATGCCGACAGATTTGCGTCCTCGTTCAAAAGGTAAAGGGTGCCGCCGGCAATCACCGGTTCGAGAAACGAGCCGGCCGATAACGGGCGCCGCTCGTCGATTTCACCGTTATGGGGCAACAGCGAAACCAACTCGCCACGCGAGGACAGCGCGATCAGCCGGTTGCCGCCGAGCACCGGGCCGGCCCACATGATCGGGTCCGACCGCTCCTTCTCGTCCTGATACCTCGGCAGCTGGCGCAGCCAGCGCACCTTGCCCTCGTCCCGGGTCAGGCAGACCACCTGGTTGTCGTTGGCCATGACGAAAACATAATCGCCGACCACCCACGGGCTGTAGCTGCTGCCGATCTCCTGCTCCCAGACCCGGTCGCCGGTGCGCAGGTCGATCGACGCCATGCGGCCGCTGTGGCTGACCGCGACAACGCGGCCGTTGTCGATGACCGGCCGGCCGCGGATGTCGGCGAGTGCGGCGATCGCGTTCATCCGGCGGCTCGAGGCGAGATTGTCGGACCACAGCGCGCGGCCGTTCTCGACGCTAAGCGCAAAGAGTTCGCCCGAAGTATAAGCGGCGACGACGACGTCGCGGGTCACCGCCGGGCTGGCGCCGCCCAACAGCCCCGCGGTCTCCGGGATGCCGTTTTGCGACCATAATTTATGGCCATCGGCGGCATCGAGCACGTCCAGCTCGTTATCGACGGTGACCGCAAAAACGCGGCCGTTGGCGACAGTCGGCGGCGCATGCACCGGCGCGGTCACGCCGCGGCGCCAAATGACCTTGCCGTTTGCCGGATCGAGCGCCAGCACCTCGGCAAAACCGGTCGCGACATAGAGCCGGCCCTGCCAGAAGCACGGACCGCCGCCGAACGCGCTGCCTTCCTGGCCTTTCGGGGTCAAATCGGACTGCCAGAGAATGCGCCCGCTCGCCGCATCGACGGCGCTGACCTGCACCGCGCCATCCATCGCGAAGACCCGCCCGCCGGCGACGACCGGCGGCGCCAGGACCCGCGTGTAATTCGAAGAACCTTCGCCGATCCCGGTCTGCCACAGTCGGGCGAGGCGGCCGGGCAGCGCGAGGTGGCCCATCGCGTGCTGCGGATTGCCGCCCGGTTCCGGCCAGTCCGGGTTGGCCGTCGGCGGCGGCAGGGTCACCGGGGTCGCTGCCAGCTTGGGATCGGGCTGCAGCATGGCGCCCAACCCCAGCACCGAGATGCGTTCGCCGGGCAGCGGCACCTTCTTGTCGCCGCCGAACAGACTGCACCCGCCGAGGCCAAGCGACAGCAGCAGCGCCGAAAAATCGCGTCGGTTCATCAGCTTGCCGGTTCGGCTCAGGATTTTAGCGCAGCGGCCATTTCGGCGGCACGGGCGCGCAGCCCTTGCGGCGTCGCCGCATCGTCGGCCAATTGCCGATAGATCTTCAAGGCGCCGCTGCGGTTGCCGGCCTGGAGCTCGGCGGCGGCGGTCAAGTCGAGGGCGCTGAAGCGCCAGGGGTCACCGCTCCCGGTCATCGGCTTCAGGCGGGCAATCGCGGCCTGCGGGTCGCCGCCCGGCAGCGCGTGCATGACCGACAACAATACCGCCAGCTGACGCAGATCGGGACCGACGCCCGAATCCCCGGCGAGCCGGTCATAGGCTGCTACGGCGCCCTTGCGGTCGCCGCTCTTGGCGAGGAGTTCGGCGTGCTCGAAAGCGGCCAGCACGCCGTAGCCGCCGCCGTCCTGCGCCAGCGCAGCGAACGCCTTTTGCGCTTCGGCCTCCTTGCCGGTGCGCAATAACAGAAGGGCGTTCGAATATCGGGTACCCTCGGCCTGGCGCATGGCGTGACGGTGGCTGAGCCAGGCGGCGACCCCGCCGGCGACCACTAAGGCGACGACCACCACGGCGATGATGTACTTGCCGAAGCGCTGCCACAGCTTCAGCAGATTGTCGCGCCGCAGCTCGTCTTCGATTTCGCGAAAAATGTCGCTCACGCAGGCCCCAAGACACCCGTCAAAGGTGCGCCACCATATAGGTACGCCGACCGTCGCGCAAACCGCGCCGCGGAACGGCGGCGGCGGCAACGGCGGCAACCGGCCGCATCGCGTCGCGATGCCGCAGGTCTGCGCCGGTCGCGAGAGCGCTGGACGGTTCGCGGGAAATCGTCAAAATGGCAGGAGCGCAATGGAAGACGGTCGGCGATGATCGGCAACAAGGCCGTGGTGCTGCCGCTGCGGGACTACCGCGCCCCGCGCCGCACGCTGTATTTCACCCGCGCCGAGCTGAACCAGCTGCTCGGGCTTTACAGCCGCAACGTGGCGCATGGCATCTGGCGCGATTATGCGATCGACCACCGCGACGGACAGGCGCTGTTTTCGGTGTTCCGCCATACCCACGAAAGCGCCGCCTACACGATCGTCAAATCGCTCGGACCGGGCGGCCAGTCCGCGGCCGAGCCGCAATTCACCGTGCTGAGCGGGCGCCAGCGCCTGCGCGCGACGAAATCCCTTGCCGAGGCTCTCGATTATTTCCGCACCCGCCTAAGCCTCGTCCCGGCGGCCGGCGCCCGGCGGGATTAGCGCTCGAATTTATGGCTCACGATGCTGGGGGATCGGCGCCGCGCCAAGTCTGAACCCGGCCGGGCGGTCCTCTAAGGAGAGATGCAGGCCGAGCGCCTCGGCGGTGAGAGCCGCGTAATATCCGCCGATTGTGCGGGCGCTGAGTTCGCCGGCCGTGGCGGCCAGCAATAGCGCGGCGCGCATTTCCGGCGAAGGCCCGTCGCCAGGACCGCTGGCATCGACGGCGATGCCGCCCCTGTCGGCCTCCGCAACGAGCCGGCCGCCGCGCGGCAGCGAATCGGACGCGACCGACAGCATCAGGCAGGCGAGTTTCTGCTGCCCGGTTTCGGCGGCACGCAGCGCCGGCCGGTAGTCGCACTCGATTGCGCTGCCGGCAAAGAAACCGGCGGCGAGACGATCGGGCGGCGGGCCGGTCAGCGCGCTGCCGGCAAAACCGAAAGCGAAGCGGTAGAATTGCAGCCGCGCGTTTGCCTTGCGCGCACTGTCGCGGACCAGCGCGGCGGCCTCTCGGCCGAGGGCCGGATCGCCCGCTTCGAGCAGCTCCGCCCCGTTTCCGATCGCCGTCAGCGCTCCCGCCAGCTCGTGGCAGAGGCGGGAGGCCAAGAGGGCCGGCACGCGTAGATCGATGTTGCGGGGCATCTCCGCTCCGTCAGCCGGTGGCGCCGAGCCAATCGAGGGCGTCGCGCAGACGCACGACCTCGCCGACCACCACGATCGTCGGCGCCTCGATGCCGGCGGCTCCGGCCTCATTAGCCGCGATCGCCAAAGTCGTGACCAACACGCGCTGGGCCGGGGTGGTCGCGCGGCTGACGATCGCCACCGGCTCGTCCGAGCGGCGGCCGCCGGCGATCAGCCGTTCCGCGATCCGGCCGAGATGCGCCAGCCCCATATAGATGACGATGACCGGCGACGCCTGCGCCACCGCGGACCAGTCGACGGAATCCGGCCCCGCGCCGCCGCTGGCGTGGCCGGTGACGAAGGTGACCGCCGAGGCGATCTCGCGGTGCGTTACCGGGATCCCGGCATAGGCGAGACCGCCGATCCCGGCTGTGATGCCCGGCACGATGCGGAACGGCACCCCCGCGGCGGCGAGCGCCAGCGCCTCTTCGCCGCCGCGTCCGAAAACGCACGGGTCGCCGCCCTTGAGACGCAACACCCGGCCGCCCGCTTGCGCCAGCGCGACGAGCCGGGCGGAGATGTCGGGCTGGCGCGGCGACGGCTTGCCGCCGCGCTTCCCGGCGTATTCAAGCGCCGCGCCGGGCCGCGCCAGGGCGAGGATGCGGCGATCGACCAAGGCGTCGTAAACGACATGGTCGGCTCCGGCGAGCGCGTGCAGCGCCAATGCGGACAACAGGCCCGGATCGCCCGGACCGGCACCAACCAGCCAAACGCTCCCCGCTTCGAAGACCGGAAGCCCGAGCCGTACGCTGTCGATCAGATCATCTGTCACCGCGCCAGCTTAGAGCAGATCGCTCACCGCGGTTACAGCGACAGGCGGCCTTTGATGGCGTTGGCGCGGGCCGAGAGGGTGACCGGGCCGGGCGGGTTGGACAGGCGCGCCCGCACCCGTCGCTTCAGTTGTTCGAGATCGGCCGCCGGCATTTCGGTGACAATCGGCCGGATGTTCGGCGCGGCCAAGTGTATCGACCAGAACGTGTCGAAATCGGCGAAGGTCCGCGCGGCGTCGATCGGGCGCGCCTCGACCGCTTCGAGGCCGGCGCCGGCCCACAATGCCGACAGGGCCTCCGCCCGCGAAATCTCGAAGCTCGGCGGCCGCGGGTGGCGGATGCCCATCGCCCGCATCTCGGCATGGATCGGCTCGGCCGGCAGGCCGGCGCCGGTTACGTCCCAAACATAGGCCGCGACGATGCCGCCGGGCGCCAACGCCCGCGCCATCTCGGCCAGCGCTTTGGCGGGCTCGGGAACGAAGAAGATGACCAGCGCCATCGTCGCCGCATCGAACCGGTTGTCCGGGAAGGGCAATGCCATTGCGTTGCCTTGCTGGAAATGCACCGCCGGGCCGAGCCCGCGCGCTTGCGCAACGGCAAGCTGTGCCGCCGCCGGGTCGATCGCCTGGATTTCGACCGGCGCACAGCGCGTCGCCAACAGCTCGGTGAAGACGCCGGTGCCGCAGCCGATATCGAGCCAGCGCAGACCCGGCGGCGGCGCCAGCCAGTCGAGAAAGACCTCGCCGACCTGGCGGCTCCACGGTCCCATGTAGCTTTCGTAGCTGCCGCCGTCCTCGAAGCGGATTTGCGGTTCGGCCATCTCCCGTCCCCCAATAACAAATCGACGCAAGTATATCCGCTGGCGCGGGCGGCGGGCAGCCCTGTCGCGAGTGCCGGCAGGGAGTGTCCCGTCCCGCCAGAGACGGATATATCATTCCGTTTCCGCAGGCCGGCCGACCGGGAGGAGCGCGATGCCGCAGGAGATTTCGAGCGAGCGGGGCAGCCGCTGGGAGGGGTTGGCCGAGACGGCGGCCGGCACGCCGATGGGCGAGCTTTTGCGCCGCTACTGGTGGCCGATCGCCGGCGAGAGCGAGCTGGCCGAGCCGGGCACGCGGCCGGTGCGGCTGCTCGGCGAAGACCTCGTCCTCTACAAGGACCTCGGCGGAAACTGGGGCCTCCTCGACCGGCACTGCCGGCACCGCCGCGCCGATCTCAGCTATGGCTATGTCGAGCCGTGCGGGTTGCGTTGCAACTATCACGGCTGGCTTTACGGCGCCGATGGCGCGTGTCTGGCGCAGCCCTACGAGGACGTGGCGCACCCCGAATTACGCCTCAAGGATCAGGTCCGGATCAAGGCCTACCCGGTCGAAACCCATGGCGGCCTCGTCTGGGCATATCTCGGGCCCGAACCGCGCCCGCTCGTGCCGGACTGGGAGTTCTTTTCCTGGAAGAACGGCTTCCGCCAGATCGTGAAGGCCGAAATTCCGTGCAGCTGGTTTCAGTGCCAGGAAAATTCGATCGACCCGGTGCATTTCGAATGGGCCCACTCGAACTGGAGCGTGCGGCTCGCCGGCGCCGCGGGCCCCTACACGCCGGGCCACGTCAAGGTCGATTTCGATGAGTTCGAATACGGGTTTCAATACCGGCGCATCCGCACCGACACCGACGAGAATGACCGGCTGTGGACGATCGGGCGGGTATGCCTGTGGCCGTGCGGCCTCTTCGTCGGCAACCACGTCGAATTCCGGGTGCCGGTCGACGACGAAAACACGCTCAGTCTCACCTGGCATTTCAGCCGGGTGCCGCGCGAGCGCGAACCCTATGTGCAGAACGAGATCCCGACCTGGCAGGGGCCGATCCTCGATCCCGAAACCGGCCGCTGGATCACCACTCATGTGATGAACCAGGATTTCGTGACCTGGGTCGGCCAGGGCCGCATCGCCGACCGCGGCCGCGAATATCTGGGGCCCAGCGACCGCGGCATCGTGATGGTCCGCCGCCGCTTTCTCAACGACCTGGAAGCGATCCGCGACGGCCGCGACCCGAAGGCGGTAATCCGCGACCCTGGGAAAAACCGCGCCATCGAGCTGCCGGTTGCCGAGCGCACCCCGATCATCGACGGGTTCACCCGCGCCGAGCTGGCGGACAATTTCTTCGCCCGCCGCGGCCTCGACGGCTACATCTTCCAGACCGGCCAGCCGCCCGAGGTGCGCGCCGCCTTTCTCGCCGCGATGGGCTTCACCGAGGCGGAAACCGCCGCCCCCGATCGCGGCGCCTTCGACCCGCTGGTGCCGACGGGACGCTAACGACGCGGCACCCGCACGTCCCGGTTCAGGCGCCCCATTTCCAGTCGCGAACTTCCGGCATGTCGTCGCCGTGGGCGGCGATGTAGTGCTTGTGCTCGACCAGCTTGTCGCGCAGCTGCTGCTTCAAATGGGCGCCGACATCATGCAGGCGCGGCACCCGGTCGATCACATCGATCGCCAGATCGAAGCGGTCGATCCGGTTGAGCACCGTCATGTCGAAGGGCGTCGTCGTCGTCCCCTCCTCGATATAGCCGCGCACGTGGAAATTGTCGTGGTTGGTACGGTTGTAGGTCAGCCGATGGATCAGCCAGGGATAGCCGTGAAAGGCAAAGATGACCGGCCGATCGTTGGTGAAGAGCGTGTCGAAATCGCGGTCGGGCAGCCCGTGCGGGTGCTCGCTCGGCCGCTGCAACGTCATCAGATCGACGATGTTGACGACCCGCAATTTGAGCTCGGGGAGGTGCCGGTGCAGCAGATCGACCGCGGCCAAGACCTCGAGGGTCGGCACGTCGCCGGCGCAGGCCAGCACCGCGTCCGGCACCGCGTTCTCGTCGTTGCTGGCCCAGCGCCAGATGCCGGCCCCCTGGGTGCAGTGGCGCACAGCGGCGCCGATATCGAGCCACTGCGCCTGCGGCTGCTTGCCGGCGACGATGACGTTGACGTAATCGCGGCTCCTCAGGCAGTGGTCCATCACCGATAGCAGGCAGTTGGCGTCGGGCGGCAGATAGACCCGGACGATCTCGGACTTCTTGTTGACGACATGATCGATAAAGCCCGGGTCCTGATGGCTAAAACCGTTATGGTCCTGGCGCCAGACATGGCTCGTCAGCAGGTAGTTGAGCGAGGCGACCGGGCGGCGCCACGGGATGTCGTGGCTTTCCTTCAGCCATTTGGCGTGCTGGTTGAACATCGAATCGACGATATGGGTAAACGCCTCATAGCAGTTGAAGAGGCCGTGCCGGCCGGTCAGCAGGTAGCCTTCGAGCCAGCCCTGGCAGAGATGCTCGCTCAATACCTCGATGACCCTGCCGTCGCGGCCGAGATGGTCGTCGCCGGGGCGGATCTCCGCCTCCCATACCCGATCGGTCGCCTCGAACACCGCGTCGAGCCGGTTTGAGGTGGTCTCGTCGGGGCCGAGCAGCCGGAAGTTCCGCGGGTTGTGCCGGATCACGTCGCGCAGCATCCTGCCGGCGATCCGGGTCGCCTCGCCCGTCACCGCGCCCGGCCGCGGCACCGCGACGGCATAATCGCGGAAATCGGGCAGCACGAGATCGCGCAACAGGAGGCCGCCATTGGCGTGCGGGTTGAGGCCCATCCGCCGGTTGCCGGCGGGCGGCTGGGCGCGCAGCTCCGGAAGCGGCGCCCCGTCGGCGTCGAACAGCTCCTCCGGCCGGTAGCTCTTCATCCAGTCTTCGAGCATCTTGAGGTGGGCCGGGTTGTCGGCGAGGCCGGCGAGCGGCACTTGGTGGGCGCGAAACGTGCCTTCTATCGGCACTCCGTCGACCTCCTTGGGGCCGGTCCAACCCTTGGGCGTCTGCAGCACGATCATCGGCCAGCGCGGCCGCTCGGCATGCCCCTGGAGGCGGGCGGCCCGCTGAATGGCGGCGATCTCATCGAGCACCGCACCGAGGGTCGCGGCAAATTCGCGGTGCACCAGTGGCGGATTGTCGCCGGTGACGAAATACGGCCGGTAGCCGTAGCCGTCGAGCAGCGCCTCGAGCTCCTCGCGCGGGATGCGTGCGAGAATGGTGGGGCTGGCGATCTTGTAGCCATTCAGATGCAGGATCGGCAGCACCGCGCCGTCGCGCGCCGGGTTGAGAAACTTGTTCGAGTGCCACGAGGCGGCGAGCGGGCCGGTTTCCGCTTCGCCGTCGCCGATGACGCAGGCAACGATCAGGTCCGGGTTGTCGAATGCCGCGCCATAGGCGTGCAGGAGGCTGTAGCCGAGTTCGCCGCCCTCGTTGATCGACCCCGGAGTTCGCGCCGCGGTATGGCTCGGAATGCCGCCGGGGAACGAGAACTGGCGGAAGAACAGCTCCATGCCGCGGGCATTCTGCGATATCGGCGGGTAGATCTCGCTATAGCTGCCTTCGAGCCAGGTATTGGCGAGGGTGCCCGGCGCGCCGTGCCCCGGCCCGGTGATAAAGATCATGTCAAGGTCGCGCGCCTTGATCGCTCGGTTGAGGTGCGCATAGACGAGATTGAGGCCGGGGACGGTGCCCCAGTGGCCGAGCAGGCGCGGCTTGATGTGCGCCAACGTCAGCTTCTCGCGCAGCAGCGGATTGGCGAGCAGATAAATCTGTCCGACCGAGAGGTAATTGGCGGCGCGCCAATAGGCGTCGATCGCCGCCAGCTCGCCGTCGGTCAGCTTGCCGGGTGCGGTTTCGCTCTGCGTATCCATTGCTGCTCCTATCTGCCGAGCGCAGCCAGGGTATGGCGCGCGATCATCAGCTGCTCATCGGTCGGCACGACCAGCGCGGCGATCCGGCTGTCGCGTGTGCTGATGCGCATAGCGCCGCGCTCGTTGGCGACAGGGTCGAGGGCGAGACCGAGCCAGGCGAGGCGCTCGCAGATCATCGCGCGAACCGGCGCCGCGTTCTCGCCGATGCCCGCCGTGAAGACGAAACCGTCGATGCCGCCGAGCGCCGCGGCAAGCGCGGCCGCCTGCTGCGCGCAGCGATAGACAAAAAGCTCGATGGCCTCGCGGGCCGCCTGTTCCGGGCTGGCGAGGAGGGTGCGCATGTCGCCGGAAATCCCCGAAACGCCAAGGAGGCCCGAGCGATGGTAGAGCAAATCCTCGACCTCGCCGGCGCTCATGCCGCGGTTCAGCAGATAAAGGACGATTCCCGGATCGAGCACACCGCAGCGGGTGCCCATCACCAGCCCGTCGAGCGCCGTAAAGCTCATCGTCGTCTCGACGCTGCGGCCCGCCTTCAGCGCGCACAGGCTGGCGCCGTTGCCGAGATGGGCAACCACCACCCGGCCCAGTTCCGGCGCGACCCGCGCCAACTCGCCGGCGATGTATTCGTAGGAGAGGCCGTGAAAGCCGTAGCGCCGCACCCCCTCGCCCGCGACGGCGCGCGGCAGCGCCACCTGCCGCGCCAACGCCGGCATGCCGTGATGAAAGGCGGTGTCGAAGCAGGCGGCCTGCGGCAGGTTCGGCCGCACCGCGGCGACGGCGCGGATCGCCGCGAGGTTGTGCGGCTGATGCAGCGGCGCCAATGGCACCAGCGCGTCGAGCCGGCGCAGCAATTCCTCATTCACGAGCACCGGCGCCACAAATTCGTCGCCGCCGTGGACCACGCGGTGCCCGGCGGCGATCAGCCGGTTGGCGCCGAGTTGGCGCTCGATTTCGCTCAGCAGCGCATCGAGCAGCGCCTCGTGGCCCAGCCGGCCGCCCTCCGGCCAGCGCCGCTCGGCAACCGGCCGGCCGACGGCATCGGCGACCCGGAGATGCGGCGCCGTGCCGATCGCATCGACCTGGCCGGCGCCGGCCAGGGATGGGTTGCCGCTCGCGTCGATCCGATACAGCGCGAATTTGATGCTGGACGAGCCTGCGTTAAGGGCGAGCAGCGCATCTTGCATGGCACCCGGTTAACGGCGCCGCGCCCACAGGTTCCGGCTCAAATCCCTCTCCCCGCGAGCGGGGAGAAGGAGTGTGGCGGCCGCTTAGGCGAATTTGAAATCGGCCGCGGTCAGCGTGCCGGTGAAGCCGACCAGCGTCACGCTGTTGCCGCTGCCGAAATCGATCAGCGTGCTTGCGACGTTGCTGTAGCTGCCGAAATCGATCGTATCGAAATCGCCTGGAGAGGAGAAATTGGACGCGCTGATCGTCAGACCGCCGATATCGGTAAAGCCGTAGCCGCTGACATCGATCGTGTCGCCGTCGCTCTGGCGGAAATCGAAAATCGCGTCGTTGCCGCTGCCCGGATCGAAGACAAACGTGTCGGCGCCGGTCGTCACATCGGGCGAAATGATGTTCACGGCGTCGCCCCACATGTAGTCGGTGCCGGTGCCGCTGATCAGCGTGTCGCCGCCGCCGGAAGCAGACCCGTCCATCACCACAGCATCGCCGACGAGATAATTCTGATCGGTATCGGCGGCGCCGGTCAGCGTATCGCTGCCTCCGACCGAAGAACCAACCATAAAAACAGCGTCGCCGATGAGAATATTGGATGCGCCGGCGCCGCCGATCAGCTGGTCGTTGCCGCCGGCTGCGGAACCGTCCATTCCGAAGGCATCACCAAAAAGGCCGTTGGCGTTCGGGGCGAAGCCAGCCCCGTCATAGGCACCGCCGATCAGCAGGTCGTCGCCGCCGATCGAATTATCGGTCATTGCTCCGCCATCGCCATACAGCAAATTGAACGCGTCGAGGCCGCCGATCAGCTCGTCGTTGCCGCCGATTGCGTTGCCGCTGAGCGAGTCGTCGTTGAGGTCGAGCTGGCCATTCGAAAAGCTGGCGGCGTCGCCGACGAGGAGGTTGTACGCGTCAAGGCCGGCGCCGCCGATCAGCGTGTCGTTGCCGCCGCGGCCATCGGAGCCGATCGTGGCGGCATCGCCGGCGGCGAAATTACGGGCTTCGGCGCCGCCCGTCAGCGTGTCGCGGCCGCCGACGGCATTCCCGGACATGCCATTATCGGTGTCGCCGTACATCGTGTTCGTCGCGCCGTCGGCACCGCCGGTCAACTCATCGTTGCCGGCAGTCGCGCTGTCGCTCAGGTTTTCGGCATCTCCGACGAGC
>DASUKH010000307.1:0-4266 GCA_036278835.1 Allostellaceae bacterium | reverse complement strand
GCGGGCGATGCAGATCGGGGTCCGGGTGGTGGCCGGCACCGATGCCGGCGGCCACGGCCACCCGGCCAATGCCGGCGAACTCGAATGCCTCGTCAAGGCGGGGCTGACCCCGATGCAGGCGATCCAGGCGGCAACCGGCTGGGCCGCCGAATGCCTCGGCCGCGAGGACGAACTCGGCACGATCGCGCCCGGCCGGCTTGCCGATCTCGTTCTCGTGCGTGGCGACCCGCTCGCCGACATCGCGCTATTGCGCGACCCCGAGCGGATCGCGCTGGTCGTCAAGGACGGCGAGATCGCCGCCGACAGGTTGGCGCGGTAGAGCCTCCCTTTTCACTCCGCCGCTCGCCCGCCCAAATCAGGCCCCCTCGACCTCCTCCATCAGTTCGGCCTTGCGCTGCGCCAGGCGGCTGCCGCACGCGTCGAGGTCCATGTTGCTGTCGGTCACCTCGGGGAAAAGTTCCTCCTCTTCCTCCATGATGTGCCGCTTGATCAGCTCTTCCAGGACCCGGACGCGCGCGTCGAACATCTCGTCGCCGGCCCGCATGTCCTCGATTTCGGAGATCAGGTGCTTGGCGCTCTCGTGTTCGACGAGCGACTCGTCGACGAGGTCGTTATCGTGAGTCGCCTTGCGCACCTCGGGATAAAAAATCTCCTCCTCGATCTGCGCATGCACCGTCAGCATCATGCACAGTTTGCGGGCGATCTCATCCTTCTTCTTATTGTCATCGACCTCATCGAACTGGTCGAACAATTCTTCAACCTCGCGATGATCATGCTCCAGCAAATCGAGGGCGTTCATCGCCTCTATGTCGTGAGGTTTTTGTTCACGTTTCGGTTGAGTCTTGCGCTCCGATTTGCGTTTTTCCTTGGTTTTGGCGTTGGTCGGCATGACCCTCTCCTGAAAGACTTGGCTCGACGGTCAAACCGCCCTGCCGCCGCGCCGGTTCCGCAGTGCGGCTATCGCGCGGTTTGCGCCAGCACGAAATCGCGGATCAGTTCGGTGGCGCGGCGCGCCGCCTCGCCGGCCGGGTTGCGGACGATAAAGGTGTGCGGCTCGCCGTCGAATTTATGCAGGTCGAGCCGGCCGCCGCGCGTCTGCCACGCGGCGGCGAGGCGGTCGGCCATGTCGGGGGTCAGGTTGTCGTCATCGGTGCCCTGGACGACGATCGCCGGCGGCAGCGGCGCTGTCGCCTCGCCGCCTTCCAGCATTAGGGTGGGGTTGCCCTCCGCCATCTCGGCTTCCGAGGCCCAATAGGCGTTGTGCGACTGGACGAGCCGCGCATTGCCTTGCTCCGTGACCATGCGGTAGCGCGCCAGCGGATCGGCGACCGGCCACGCCAGCGCGATCCACGGCAGACGCGCATCCTCGTCCGGTGCCTCTTGCAACGGCAGCGCTGCGTAACGCGGGTCGTTCGGGCGCAGCGCGCTGAGCAGCAGCTGATGGCCGCCGCTCGATGTGCCGAGGCCGCCGATCAGGTCGCGCCGGCTGCCGAATTCGCCGGCATGCGCCTTCAGCCAGCGGGTCGCGTAATTGATGTCGGCGATTGATGCCGGGTAGCGGTGCGCCGGCGGCATGCGAAAATCGATCGCCAGCACGACAATGCCGCTTTTCGCCAGCGCCGTATCGAGCAGTGCATTGTTGAGCCGGTCGCCCGATGCCCAGGCGCCGCCATGCACCTCGACCAGCCCCGGAAAAGGGCCTTCGCCGCGCGGCTGGTAGAGCCGCGCCAAGAGCGGGGCGCCGTCATGCCGCCGGTATTCGATATCGCGCACGTCGATGTCATGGCGCGCTTCGATCGCCACCTCGTCCGCCATCGCTTTCTCCTCGTTGGATCGGCGGCAGAATGCCCGCCCGGCGCCATCGATCCAAGCCCGCATGGATGATGCCTCGCATCGCGACCATGGCAGCGCGAGCGGACCGCCGCGCGACCGAGCTTGGATTCATCCGATTGACATCGCCGGCGGGCACGCCGAATTGTTGGCCCCTTTGCGGGCGCGGGAGAGATGGCGTGGCGGCAGCGAGGCTGGGGGTCGATATCGGGGGCACTTTCACCGATGTCGCGCTGGAAGCCGGTGGCCGCCGATTCAGCAGCAAGGTACTGACGACGCCGGAAGCGCCCGAGCGCGCGGTCATCGACGCAATCCGCGCGGTCTTGCGCGAGGCCGCGCTGGCGCCGGCCGACCTGTCGATCGTGATCCACGGCACGACCTTGGCGACCAACGCGATCATCGAGCGCAAGGGGGCGCGGACCGCGCTGGTCACCACCGAGGGGTTCCGCGACACCGTCGCGATCCGCCACGAGAACCGCTTCGAGCAATACGACGTCAATATCGATCTGCCGCCGCCGCTGGTGCCGCGGCGCTGGCGGTTTGTCGTGCCGGAGCGCATCGACGCGCGCGGCCGCATCCTCACGCCGCTCGACGAAGGGGCGGTCGAGCGGGTTGCCGCAGACCTCGCGGAGCGGGAGATCGAGAGCGTCGCGATCGGCTTTCTGCACAGCTTCACCAACCCGGCGCATGAGGAGCGCACCCGCGACATTCTCACCGCCCGCCTGCCGGGGGTGACGTTCACCCTGTCGAGCGAAGTGTCGCCCGAGATGCGCGAATACGAGCGCTTCTCGACCGCCTGCGCCAACGCCTATGTCCAGCCGATGATGGGCCGCTATCTGGCGAGCCTTGAACGCCGGCTGCGCGACGAGGGGCTCGGCTGTCCGCTCTTCCTGATGCTGTCGGGCGGCGGCCTGACGACGGTGGAGACGGCGATCCGTTACCCGGTGCGCCTTGTCGAATCGGGGCCGGCGGGCGGCGCCATCTTCGCCAGCCACATCGCCCGGCAATGCGGCCTCGACAAGGTGCTGTCCTACGACATGGGCGGCACCACCGCGAAAATCTGCCTGATCGACGATTTCCAGCCGCAGACCAGCCGCGCCTTCGAGGTCGCTCGGATTTACCGCTTCAAGAAGGGGAGCGGCCTGCCGTTGCGCATTCCGGTCATCGAGATGGTCGAGATCGGCGCCGGCGGCGGCTCGATCGCGCGAGTGGACCGGCTGAAGCGGATTACCGTCGGGCCGGACAGCGCCGGCGCCGCCCCCGGCCCGGCCTGCTATGGGAGAGGCGGCGGCGCGCCGAGTGTGACCGACGCCGATCTCGTGCTCGGCCGAATCGATCCGGCCGGGTTTTCCGGCGGCCGCATGCGGCTCGACCGCGACGCCGCCGAGACGGCGTTAGGGGAGGGGGTCGCCGCCGCGCTCGATTTGACCCTGCCGCTCGCCGCGTTCGGGGTCAGCGAGATTGTCGATGAGAACATGGCCAACGCCGCCCGCGTCCACGCCATCGAGAGCGGCAAGGACGCGAGGGGCCGCACCCTGATCGCGTTCGGCGGCGCGGCGCCGTTGCACGCGGCGCGGATGGCGGACAAGCTCGGCCTCGACCGGGTGCTGATCCCGTCGAATGCCGGGGTCGGCTCGGCGGTCGGCTTTCTGCGCGCGCCGATCGCCTATGAGATCGTGCGCTCGCAGTTGCAGCGGCTCGATGCGTTCGACGCCGCCGCGGCCAACGAGCTGCTCGCGGCGATGCGCGTGGAGGCGGAGGCGATCGTGCGGCTGGGTGCGCCGGATGTCGCGCTGATCGAGACCCGCGCCGCCTTTATGCGCTATCGCGGCCAGGGTCACGAGATCGCCGTGCCGCTACCGGTGCGCGCCTATCGCGACGACGATGCCGGCGAGTTGCTCGCCGCCTTCGAGGAAGCCTACCGGCGGCTTTACAGCCGGGTCATTCCGGGGGTCGAGGTTGAGGTGTTGAGCTGGGTCTTGCTGCTGTCGGCGCCGATGCCGGACGAGCCGGCGGCCGCCGCCAAGGAGCCGGCGAAGACGCGGCCCGAGCCGGCGCGGCGACGCGCGGTCTTTGACCCTGATTCCGCCGATTTCATCGAGGTGGCGATTCACGAGCGGGCAGCCTTGCCGCCGGGTGCGGTGGTGGCCGGCCCGGCCGTCATCGTCGAGGACGAGACCTCGACCGTCGTCAGCCGGGGCTTCGACGCCTATATCAACCGCTTCGGCTATATCGAGCTGACCCGGCGGACCTGACGAACCAATCAAGAGGGATGACATGCGCGCCGAGACACAGGCGGTCGTCGACGACATCAGAAAGTCGTTGGCGCTGCTGAGGAGGCATCTTTGACTGGGATGTTGCGAACCGCCGCCTTGCCGAACTGACCGCCAAGGCGGAAGACCCGACTCTGTGGAACGACCCGGCCGCGGCGCAAGC
>DASUKH010000306.1:0-15082 GCA_036278835.1 Allostellaceae bacterium | reverse complement strand
GCTGGCGCACCGCGCCCCGACCCGCTCCTATGCGACCGCCGACCGGCAGTCGGGGCCGGTGATCCTGCGCTACGGCCAGGAAGAGGTGAAACGCAGCATCCTGCCGAAGATCGCCGCCGGCGACCTGTGCTTCTGCATCGGGCTGTCCGAACCCAATTCCGGCTCCGACGTGTTCGCCGCCTCGACCCGCGCGGCGAAGACCGACGGCGGCTGGCTGGTCAACGGCCGCAAAATCTGGACCTCCAACGCGCACAATGCCGATTACATGATCGCACTGTTGCGCACCTCGCCGCCGACGAAAGAGAACCGCCGGCACGGCCTGACGCAATTCCTGATCGACTGCAAATCGCCCGGCATCACAATTAGACCGATCGTCAATCTGACCGGCCAGCACGATTTCAACGAGATCACCTTTGATGACGTGTTCGTGCCCGACCTCCACCTGATCGGCGAAGTCGATATGGCGTGGAAGCAGGCGACCGACGAACTCGCCTACGAGCGCAGCGGCCCCGACCGCTGGCTCGAAACCTTCTCCTCGCTGACCGAGCTGGTGCGACGCGCCGGAACCAAGCCGGGCGAGCGGCTCGCCGAGGGGATCGGCCGCGAGGTCGCGCATCTCGCCACCTTGCGCCGCATGTCGGTATCGGTCGCCGGCATGCTGCAGGCCGGCAAGACGCCGGCGGTCGAGGCGGCAGTCGTCAAGGACCTCGGCACCAACTGGGAGCAGGCATTGCCCAACAAGGTACGCCTGATGGCGCCGCCCCCCGGCGACAGCGACCCCAACAGTAACGACGACCGCTTCGAGGAGGCGCTCGCCCATACGACGCTGATCGCCCCCAAGCTGACGATCCAGGGCGGCACCCGCGAAGTCCTGCGCGGCATCATCGCCCGGGGATTGGGGCTGAGGTAAATGGAAACTGCCCCTTGGCCGGGCTTGACCCGGCCGCCCACGTCTTTTCGGGGCCGGAAATGGGCGGCTGGGTCTACATCATGACCAACCGGCCGGACGGTACATTATACGTCGGCTGCACGGTCGATCTCGCGCGGCGCGCCTGGGAGCATCGCGAGGGTGTCGCCGAGGGATTCACGAAGAAATACGGGCTCAAGCGTCTCGTCTATGCCGAATGGCACGATGATATTCTGCGCGCGAAGCAGCGCGAGATGAACATCAAGCACTGGCGTCGCGCCTGGAAGGTACAGCTGATCCATCGTGATAACCCGTTCTGGGAAGATCTCTATGATCGCCTTGCTTAAAGACGTGGGTGGCCGGGTCAAGCCCGGCCATGGGGCGATAAAAGCACCCACGAAGTCCTGCGCGGCATTATCGCTCGCGGATTGGGGCTTTAGGTGAATGGAGCGCGGTATCGGACATAACAGTACCCCTTGGCCGGGCTTGACCCGGCCATCCACGTCTTCTTCATCCACGCGCTTGCAGTGAACACGTGGGTGGCCGGGTCAAGCCCGGCCAAGGGGAGTCTGATGTTAATCGATTTTGGAAGTTGCCCATGCCCGATCTCCGACCCCTGCTCTCGCCCGACAGCGTTGTCATTGTCGGAGCCGCCGGCGACGATTCGCTGCGCGGCCGGCTGACCCGGCAGTTCCTTGAGCACGGCTTTCCCGGCCGCCTCTATCCGGTGACCCGCAGCCAGAGCGAGGTCCTGGGGCACAAGGCCTATGCCAGCATCGCGGATATCCCGGAGGCGGCCGATTTGGCGGTGATCCTGGTGCCGGCGGCGCATGTCGTCTCGACGATCGAGCAGTGCGCGGCGCGCGGCATCCCGGCGGCGGTGGTCATCAGCTCCGGCTTCGGCGAAGAGAAGAGCGAGGCGGCGGCGGAGCGCGACGCGGCATTGCGCGAAATCGCCGGGCGCTCCGGCATGGTGATCGCCGGCCCCAATTCCGAGGGTCTGGTCAACCCGCTGAAGCCGTTGGTCGCCACCTTCAGCCCGGTGTTTCACGACGCGAGTCAGCCGCTCCTGCCCGAGGGCAGCCGGGCGAAGCCGATCGCCGTCAGCTGCCAGTCAGGGGCGTTGACCTTCGCGTTTCTGTCGCGCGGCCGCGACCGCCAGCTGCGCTTCACCTATCAGGTCAGCGCCGGCAACCAGACCGTGCTCGAGGCGCACGATTACGTCGATTGGGTGCTCGACGCCGGCGGCGCCGATATCTTCATGTGCTATCTCGAAGGCATCCGCGATCCCGTTCGCTTCCGTCAGGTCGCCGACAAGGCGGCGCAGGCCGGCAAGCCCCTGATCGTCGCCAAGGTCGGGCGCTCGGCGGCCGGGCGCCGCGCCGCTGCCTCGCATACCGGCGCGCTGGCGCATGCCGGCGCGGCCGACGACGCCATTTTCCGCCATCACGGCATCATCCGCGGCGAGGACCTCGACCACATGGTCGATGTCGCGACCGCGTTTGCCTATTGCCCGCTGCCCAAGGGCAACCGGGTCGCGGTCATTACCGGCTCTGGCGGCAGCGCGGTGTGGATGGCCGACATTCTGTCGGCGCACGGCCTCGAACTGCCGGAACTGGAAGCGGACATCCAGCGCCGCATCATGGCGCTCCTGCCGTCCTACGGCTCGGCGCAGAACCCGGTCGATGCGACGGCGCAGGCGATCGGCGAGGTCGGCTATGCGCCGATCATCGAACTGGTGCGGCAGTCGGAGCGTATCGACACGATCCTGTTGATCGCCTCGATGGCGAACGAAAACCGGGCGAGGAAACTGGCCGACGAATTGCGCGGCATCACCGGCGCGATCGACAAGCCTATTCTCTTGTCCACCTACACGACGGCCAGCCCGGCCGCGATCGCGGCGCTCGGCGAAGCCGGCCTCCCCTGCTACACGGCAATGCCGAGCTGCGCCCGCGCGATCCGGGCCTTGGTCGATTACGGCGCCTTCCAGGCGCGGTTGAAGCAGCGCGCCGCCGCCCCGCGTGCTGCGGTCAAATCGGCCCCCGGCGAGGTGGCGCGCGCGCTGTCGGTCGCCGGGCCGGTCCTGACCGAATACGAGGCGAAGCGGCTGTTGGCGCGCTACGGGGTGACATCGCCGCCCGAGCTGCTTGTTCGGGACGAGGATGCTGCCGTGGCCGCGGCGGCGCGGATCGGCGGAGCTGTCGCGCTGAAGGTGCAGTCGCCCGACATCTTGCACAAGACCGAGGCCGGCGCCGTCGCCCTGGGGCTCAGCGGCGATCAGGCTGTGCGCGAGGGCTATCGAACGGTGTCGGCGCAGGCGCGGGCGGCACATCCGGAGGCGCGGATCGAGGGCGTATTGGTGCAGGCGATGGCGCCGCGCGGCGTCGAGATGATCCTCGGGATCAGCCGTGACCCGGATTTCGGCCCGATGCTGATGGCCGGGCTTGGCGGCATTCATGTCGAGGTATTGCGCGACGCCGTCTTCACGCCGGTGCCGATCGGCGCCGGCGAGGCGCTCGCCTTGCTCGACGAATTGCGCGGCGCCGCCCTTTTGAAGGGCGTGCGCGGCGCGAAGCCGGCCGACCGCGCCGCGCTTGCGGAATTGATGGCCGCGCTGTCGCGCTTCGCGGCCGATCACGCGGACGCGATCGCCGAAATCGATCTCAACCCGGTCATCGTCCATCCCGACGGCAAGGGCCTGAGCGTCGTCGACGCGCTGATCGTAAAGCGCTGAGTTTCGCCACGGAGACACGGAGAGCACGGAGACAACCCCAAACTGTCATCCCGGCGAAAGCAGGGATCCATTTACCCACAATCGCGATGCTGAAGAATGGACCCCGGCTTGCGCCGGGATGACAATCGAACAGGGCGCTCTCCGTGACCTCCTTGTCTCCGTGGTTAATGAGAGGAGACGAAAGTGACCGACTACACCGGGTTCAGGGAAATCGGCGTCAGCCTCGACGGCATAGTGGCGACCGTCGAGATACGTCGTCCCCCCAACAATTTCTTTGATTCGATGCTGATCGCCGAACTGGGCGAAGCTTTCGAGCGGCTTGACGCCGACCCCGCCTGCCGCGCGATCGTCCTTGCCGCCGCCGGCCGGCATTTCTGCGCCGGCGCCGATTTCTCGAAACGCATGGATACCGGCACGGTGCAGGAGGCGGCGCGGAGCGGCGGCGGGCGGCACCTCTACAAGGAGGCGATCCGCCTGTTCCGCACCAGAAAGCCGATCGTCGGCGCGATCCACGGCGCCGCGATCGGCGGCGGCCTCGGCCTCGCGCTCGTTCCCGACTTCCGGGTGACCTGCCGGGAGGCGCGGTTCAGCGCCAATTTCAACCGGCTCGGCTTCCACCCCGGTTTTGGCCTGACCGCCACCCTGCCGCGGCTCGTCGGCGCGCAGCAGGCGGCGCTCCTCTTCTATACCGGACGGCGCATTCCGGGCGACGAGGCGGTGCGCATCGGCCTCGCCGACCTCTTGGTGGCACAGGACGAGGTTTGCAGCGCCGCCCAGGCCCTCGCGCTCGAAATCGCGCAATCCTCGCCGCTCGCCGTCCTATCGACCCGCGAGACCTTGCGGCGCGGCCTTGTCGATCAGATCGAGGCGGCCACGGAGCGCGAGCTGGTCGAGCAGGATTGGCTGCGCCGCACCGAGGATTTCCAGGAAGGCATCAAAGCCTACGCCGAGCGCCGCCTGCCCGATTTCAAGGGACGGTAATCGGGCGGCCGGCATGCCGGTGGGACGCTGGCGGTCCATCGGTAATCAAAACCGGCCGGCGAGCGCCGCCGCGGCGAGTCGCCACACCAGCAGCGGGTCGGGGGCGGCGAGGCGCGGGTCGAACGGGTTCCACCCGGCGCGGCGCAAACGGCGCAGCGCGCGCTCGGCTACCGCTGCCGGCAACAAAGCCGGCAATGCGGCGCGCGGCAGCACGCCGCGCCGGCCGCGTGCCGCCGCGAGACGAAAAACGGCCGTCTCGGCGATCGCCTTTACCGCTTCGCGCAACCCCGGGCTGGCGCGCCGCGCGGCGTAGTCGCCAGGGTCGAGGCCGGCGGCGGCGGCGACATCCTCAGGAATGTAGCGGCGTCCGGCCTGGGCATGGAACGGCAATGCCCGCAGCAACCCAACGAGCGCGTAGGCGATGCCGACATCGCGCGCCGCCGCCGCGGCTTCCGGACCGCGCACCCCAAGGGTTTCGAGCGCCGCGACGAGAAGCCCGGCCGAACTCGCCTCGGCATAGGTTTCGAGTGCGGCCAGACTCGCCGGCGGTTCATCGGCCAGATCCTGCTCACGGGCATCGATCAGCCGGTCGAGCGATGCGCGGGTCAGCCCGAAATCGCGGATCGTGGCGGCGAGCGGCAATGCCACCTCGTGATACCGCACCGGCCCGCCGCCATAGGCCATGTCGATGACCTCGCGCCACCATTGCAGCCGGATTTGGCCGAGCATCGGTTGGGTCACGCTCTCGCGCACCCGCGCCACCTCGTAGTTGAAGGCGTAGAGCGCGAACAGCGCCTCGCGCCGTCGGGCCGGCGCGAACAGCGCGGTGCGGTAGCGGTCGGGGTCGTGGCGACGCACCAGCGCCCCCGCCGGGGAAAGCCGCGATGCCGGGCGCGCCGCCGCGGCGCCGGTCGTTTCTGACTTCACAAGACCCCGCGAACCCCATATGTCACGACGGTTGCAACCCCAAAGATAGAGAGGCTGAGATGGCTTTCGAACTGCCGCCGTTGCCGTATCCGAAAAACGCGCTGGAGCCCTACACCTCGGCCAACACCCTCGACTTCCACCACGGCAAGCACCATCAGGCCTATGTGACCAATCTCAACAACATGGTCAAAGGCACGCCGATGGAAAACCAGTCGCTCGAGGAGATCATCCGGGCGACGCATGGCGATTCCGGCAAGACCGGCGTCTTCAACAACGCCGCCCAGGTGTGGAATCACACCTTCTTCTGGAACTGCATGAAGCCCAATGGCGGCGGTAACCCGTCGGGCAACGTCGCGCAGGCGATCGACCGCGATCTCGGTGGTCTTGCCAAGTTCAAGGAGGATTTCAAGGCGCGCGCGGCCGGCCAGTTCGGCAGCGGCTGGGCATGGCTTGTCGCGAGCGGCGGCAAACTGTCGATCGTCAGCACGCCCAATGCGGTCAACCCGCTCGCCCAGGGCCAGATGGCGCTGTTGACCTGCGACGTGTGGGAGCACGCCTATTATCTCGACTACCAGAACCGCCGGCCGGATTTTCTGCAGGCCTTTATCGATCACCTGATCAACTGGGATTTCGTCGCGCAAAACCTGTCGAAGGCGCGCTGATCCGATTGACCGCGCCGAAGCGGATTCCTGCCCCTGTCACCCCCGCGAAAGCGGGGGTCCAGGGGAGAGCGCAGGGTGCTGGGGCGGGACATTATGATGCCCGGCGCGCCGCCCGTCTGCGCACCGCGACGCAAGCGACGGGCGAAAAGGCCTACGGCCTACGCGGTGACGGTGGGCAGGGTGCCGTACCCGAGCGCGTCCATGACCAGCTGGTCGACGGAGCTGAGAGTGTACGCGACCCCGGTACCGGCATAGGCGTCGTAAGCGTCGTTGCCAGCGCTGCTGGCCCAGTCGCCGTAATCGCCGCCGGCCTGGGTGTTGAAATAGGTCAGAGACGGACTGCTGCCGTTACCGCTGCTCGTCTTGCCGCCGTCGAAGGAAAAATAGGCGGTGCTTCCCGCTTGAAGGGACCGCGTGTCGGGGCCTGAAAAGCGGAACAGATCGAAGCTCGAATAGCTGTTTGCGGCGCCGCCGACAGTACCCCCGAGCAGCGCGATGCGCCCCATCACCTCGGTGATTTCGTGCTCGGCGACGCCGATGAAGTCATACTGGCCCGAACCGGGAGGCGTTGTCGGGCTGAAATCCCAGGTAAAACTGCTGCCGAACCCGACCGATCCGTCGACGCTGGTGTTGTCGCCGACCAATCCCAGCGCCTTCTCCTGAGCCGTTGACACCCAATAATAATGCGAACCGGAGATGGGATCGCCAGACGGAAGATAACCCATCTTCGATTGCAGGGCGGAATACCCAACCTGGTCGATGTAGGTGCTGCTTTCACCGAGGGCGACCCGTGAAATCGACTGCCCGCCGACCTCGCCCCAGCCGACGTTCATCGTGACGGTCATCGCACCACCGAGCGGGCCGCCGCTCAGCGCCCCGAGCACGTTGGCGATGGCAGTCTTAAAGCCCGACTGGAACCCGCTTGGCGCGTTGGCGACGCTACTGTCCCAGTTGGCAACGAAGTGAATCCCGTTGATTGTCGTGGAATACGGGGTCAGGCCGCCGCCGCCACCACCGCCGTGTCCGCCATGACCGCCGCCACCGCCGCCACCGCCGCCCGGCTTTGTGAAAAAATCCAGGCCGGGCGGCCCGGCATGCGGGAAGCCGAAGCCGTAATCCTCAGTAAGGGCGACGGTCGTCGAAATTGTATCGTTGTTTGCGGCCGATCCGCCGGCGCTCGAATCGTTGTCGGTGTGCGGCGACAGGCCGACCGGCTTCGATTGGCCGAGGTAATAGAGCCACTCGGCGGTGCTGTCATGGGCCAAGCCGGAAACATCGCTGCCGGTCAGCAACGTATCGCCTTCGGCGAGCCACAGGCCGGGATCGGCGCCGAGCCCGCCGGAATGATCCGGCGCCAGGTCGCTGCCACCGGGCAGCAGCGGATTGTGCCCGAGCGGATGCGTTGTCATTTCGTTGACCCCGGTGTGAGCAGCTTAAGGTTGAAAAATTAGCCGCAGAGCCGCCCGTTTGTCAAACCCGCCGCCCGGGTTTTTCCGTCAGACCGGCGGCAACAGGGCGGCGGCGACGCGGCGGTCTTCGCCGAGCAGCACATTGTAGGTGCGGCACGCGGCGCCGGTATCCATCGCCTCGACGGCGATGCCGCGTGCCTTCAGCGCGAGGCGCAGCGTCGGGGCAAGGGGCCGCATCAGCCGCCCCAGTCCGAGCAGCAGCAGCTCGACCCCGCCATGCGCGAAAACCGGCTGCAGCCCCGGCTCGCTGACCGCGGCATCGGCCCAGACGAGCGTCTGGTCGGGGAACACCAGGACCGGTCCGGCATAAACCATCCCGCTGACCCGGAACCCGGCAGCTGCATAGCGCTCGATGATCTGGCGGCCGGCCGGGATCTGCGGGGTCAGCTCCATCGCCGCCGCCCGGTCCGCATCACCGCGAGGCGCGCCGCCCCGCCGCGGGCCGGGCCGTGCGCCCGGGCGCGGACGCTGGCGCGGCCCGCTCGATTGGTTCCGGCGGCGGCGCGCTGTCGGCGCCCTTGGCGATCGCACGGCGATTGGGCTGGATGTAGTAGACGATCGGCGCGGCGATGAAGATCGACGAGTAGGTGCCGATCACGATGCCCCACAGCATCGCGATGCTGAAGCCGCGCAACACCTGGCCGCCGAGGAACAACAGCGCCAGCACCGCCAACGCGGTCGTGGACACGGTCAGAATCGTACGCGACAGCGTCTCGTTGATCGCGAGGTTGATCAAATCCTTGAACGGCATCGAGCGGTGCTTGCGCAAATCCTCGCGCACCCGGTCGTAGATCACCACCGTGTCGTTGATCGAGTAGCCGGCAATCGTGAGGATCGCCGCCAGGGTCGTCAGGTCGAATTCGAGCTGAAAAATCGCGAACAGCCCGACCGTGGTGATCACGTCGTGCATCGTCGCGATTGTCGCGCCGACCCCGAACTGCCACTCAAAACGGAACCACACGTAAATGAGGATCGCGCCCAGCGCGAGCACGGTCGCCAGCACCCCGGCGCGGATCAGCTCGTGGCCGACGCTCGGCCCCACCACGTCGATGCGGCGATACTCGATATTGGGGCCGAGAGCGGCCTTGGCGGCCGCCACCGCCTTCATCTGCGAGGCGTCGCCACCCGGCTGCTGCGGCAGCCGGATCAATACCTCGTCGGGGCCGCCGAAGGTCTGCAACGACGCTTGGCCGAGATTGAGGCCGTCGAGCTTCGAGCGCATCTGCGCCAGATCGGCCGGCCCGCTCTTCGTCCTCGCCTCGATCGCCGTGCCGCCGGAGAAATCGATGCCGTAATTGAGGCCATTGGTGAAGAACAACCCGATCGTCGCCACGGTCAGCAGCAGCGAGAAGCCGAACGCGTAGAAGCGCCAGCGCATGAAGTCGATCTTCGGCACATGCCGGATGGCAATCAGCGGTCTCATCGGTTTTCGACAATCCGGATCAGGCTCCCGTCACCCCCGCGAAAGCGGGGGTCCAGGGGCAGGCGACGGGGTGTGCGGCTCTGGATTCCCGCGCGCGCGGGAATGACGACCGAAACGCGGGTCACAGCGGGATCAGCTTGGGCCGGGTACGGCGCACCCAGGTGACGATCTGCAATCGGGTCACCAGGATCGCCGAGAACAGCGACGTTAGGACGCCGATGCTCAGGGTGACGGCGAACCCCTTCACCGGTCCCGACCCCAGCCAATAGAGCAGGATTCCGGCGACCAGGGTTGTCACATGGCTGTCGATGATCGTGCCATAGGCGCGGCTGAAACCGGCTTCGAGCGACGACAACAGCGAGCGCCCGGCTCGCACCTCTTCCTTGATGCGCTCGTAGATCAGGACGTTGGCATCGACCGCCATGCCCATCGTCAAGGCGATGCCGGCAATGCCGGGGAGCGTCAACGTGCCGCCGAGCAGGGTCAATGCCGCCAGCATCAGGCACAGGTTAAAGAACAGCGCGACATCGGCGAAGATGCCGAACAGCCCGTAAAATATGATCATGAAGGCGGCGACGAGAATCACCGCGACGATGCTGGCCGTCGTACCGGCATGGATCGAATCGGCGCCAAGCTCGGCGCCGACGGTGCGCTGCTCGAGAATGGTGATCGGCGCCGGCAGCGCACCGGCGCGCAGCAGGAGCGCGAGGTCGCTTGCCGACTGCACGGTGAAGCTGCCGGAGATGATGCCGCTGCCGCCGAGGATCGGCTCCCGGATCACCGGCGCGCTGATCACCTTGTTGTCGAGCACGATCGCGAACGGCTTGCCGACATTGGCGCTCGTCGCATCGCCGAAGCGGCGCGCCCCTTGGGAATCGAACTTGAAGCTGACCACCGGCTCATTCTGCTGGAAGGTGGCCTGCGCGTCGGTCAGCATGCCGCCGTCCACCATCACCCGCCGATGCACGACATAGGCCGGCGCCCCGCCGCTTCTGTCGCGGCCTTCCTGCGCCTGCAGGATCTCGTCGCCCGGCGGCAGGCGGCCGCGCCGTGCCTCGTCGAGGCTGACATTGGGGTCAACCAGCTGAAAGGTCAGTTTTGCGGTGCGCCCGAGCAGCGCCTTGACGTGCGCGGGGTCGTCCACCCCCGGCAGCTCGACCAGGATACGATTCTCGCCCTGGCGCTGGATCGTCGGCTCCTTGGTGCCGGTTTCGTCGATGCGGCGGCGGATGATCTCGATCGACTGCTCGACCGCGTGTTGGCGCTCGGCCTCGGTCGCGACGGTACTGTACTTGACAGTACCGGCGCCGCTGTCGCCGAAGGTCACGGCGAGGTCGGGGTCGAGCTTCGCGAGCGCCGCGCGGGCGGCATCGATCTGGCCCGGCTCGCGGATCGTGAAGGCGATCGCGTCGCCCTTAACGGCAAGGCCGGTATAGCCGATCTTCGCATTGCGCAGCGCGTTGCGGACGTTCTCGATAACGCCGTTGAGCCGCTCCTTCTGGGCGGCGGCGACATCGACCTGCAGCAGCAGATAGGAGCCACCACGCAGGTCGAGGCCGAGCGATACCTGCTGATGCGGCACGATCGCCGGCAGCTTTCCGAGCTGCGCCTTGCTGAACAGGTTCGGGACCGAGAAGATCACGCCGAGCGCGCAAATCGCGCCGATCAGCATAACCTTCCAGTTGGCGAAATAAAGCATCCCTGCCGTTCCCGATCCCTGTGCTTACCTTCCGGCGCCCGACGGGAATCTCGCGCTGCACCCCCGGCGGCGCCGCCGCCAACCCAAAGCGGCTCCGGTCAGACCCCGTCAGCCTCGCTGCGCGCCGGCTCCTTGAGTTTCTCGCGGGCCAGCGCCGTCTTTTCGCGCGCCGCCTCCTTGTCGCGGTCCTTGTCGCGCGCTGCCTCGCGGGCGGCGGCCGGATCGGGCTTGGCGAGAACGCTGGTGATCGTGCTGCGCACGACCCGCACCCGCACGCCGCTGGCAATATCGACCTCGACCTCCTCGGGGCTGAGGACCCGCGACACCGTGCCGACAATGCCGCCGCCGGTCACCACCCGGTCGCCGCGACGCAGCGCCTCGAGCATCGAGCGGTGATCCTTTTGCTTTTTCTGCTGCGGTCGTATCAACAAAAAGTAGAAGACGACAAATATCAGAACAAGCGGCAGAAATTGAACCAGTGCGTTTTGATCCATTAGGCCCGTCATCCCTTGCGCGTGGGCTGGGGAAATCAGCATCGGCGTTGACCCCGAAATGGTGCGGCACCTTCGCCGGGACAAGCGTCATCGCGACGCTGGCGGGAACAGGGCGGGGCGCCTGTCATTGGTACGCGATGCCCCGGCAAAGGGCAATGAGGCACGACGGGAGCGGCTCAGGCGGCGACCGCGCCCATTTCGGTCATCAGCCGGGCGATGCGTTCGCGCTGCCAGGCAGCGTCGCCGAGCGCGACCTCGTCGGCCTTGGTGCGCTTCAGATAAAGGTGCAGGTCGTGCTCCCAGGTCATGCCGATGCCGCCATGCAGCTGGATGCCGGCGGCGCACACCTTGCGGCCGGCATCGGAGGCGGCGGCCTTGGCCATCGCCGCCGCTTGCGCGGCGTCCGGCATATTTTCGTCGATCGCCCAGGCGGCGTAATAGGTCAGGGATTTGGCATTCTCGATCTCGACCAGCATGTCGGCGCATTTGTGCTTGACGCCCTGGTAGCTGCCGATCGGCTTGCCGAAGGCTTCGCGCATCTTGGCGTAATCGACGGTGATCTCGAGCACCTTTTGCGCCGCCCCGCAAATCTCGGCCGATAGGGCCACCGCAGCCCGGTCGATGACCCGCGCCAGCGGCGGCCAGCCCTGGTGCAGCTCGCCGAGCAGGCAAGAGGCCGGCAGCGTCACGTTGTCGAACCGCACCGCGCAGAGTTTGCGGGTCTCGTCAATCGATGGCAGCCGCTCGACGGCAACCCCCGGGGTTTCTTCGACGACCAGGAACAGGCTGACCCCATCTGCCATCGTGCTGCCGTCGCGGGTGCGCGCCGCGACGACCAGCACATCGGCGAGATGGGCGTCGGGGACGAACAGTTTGCCGCCGTTGAGGACGAACCCGCCGGCGGTCTCGCGCGCCGGCAAGGCGATGCCGGCGGCATCCCAGCGGGCGCTCGCCTCGGCCACGGCGAGGGTCGTCTTCAATTCGCCGGCAGCGAGGCGCGGCAGATATTCGGCGCGCTGCGCCGGCGAACCGGCCGCGGCGATGGCCGCGCCGCCGAACAGCACGCTCGCGGCAAAGGGGCCGGGCATCACGGCGCGCCCGATCTCCTCCATCAGCACGACCAGATCGGTCAGGCCAAGCCCGAGACCGCCATCCGCCTCGTCGTAAGAGATTCCGAGCCAGCCCTGCTCGGCCAGCATGCGCCAGAACGCCGGGGTCACGGCATCGTCGCTCGCCATCATCTCCCGCACGAATTTGGTCGTGCATTCGGCCTCGAGGAATTTGCGCGCGGTGTCGCGCAGCAATTCCTGTTCTTCGCTGAACCCGATATCCATCCCAGTCCCCGCAAGATGCCGGCGCATTATGGCGCAGCCGGCCACGGCCGGCACCCTGTTTGCGCCCGATCGCATCACCTGACGAGGCGGCGTCGACGGTCGGCGCGAGGGGTGCCCAAGGGCAATCGCCCGACCGCGACACCCGGAAGGTGGGGAGACGGCACCCTGCCGTCGGGCCCGTTTACCCAATATTGACCGTATCCGCCGGGGATATGAACGCGCCGCGGTTCATACCATTCCTATTGAACGTCAAGAGAATAGAGGAATCAGAATGAAATATCGGGCAGTTGCTTTGATTTTTTCGGCGGCGGTCATCGGAGGCATCGGTGCGGCCAATGCGATGCCGACCGGGCCGACCCGGCGAATATTACGCCAGACGGCCGGAAACGGAAACGTCATCGACGTCCAATACTATTGGGGCGGCAACCGGTACTGTTGGTACAATTACGGCTGGAACGGTCCGGGCTTCTACTGGTGCGGGTATGCCTGGCGGCGCGGCTACGGCTGGGGCGGTCCGCACGGCTGGCACCGTTGGCATCATCGGCACCACGGGCGCGATTGGGACCGCGGTTGGCGCCATGGGCGCCATTGGGATCGCGGCGATCATCACGGCTGGCACGGCGACCGTCACGGGGGCGATCACGGCCATGATCGCGGCGGGCATCATCACGGGCATTAAGCCGGTCCGGTCGGCTGATGGCCGGAGGTGCATCACGTCAGGCTGGCCGGTTGCAATCGTTTTGGGAATGGCGAGCCTTTATCGATCGTGTTACTTATCGATCTCCAACGATTGAGAAAGACGGAAAAATGAAGAACCAGCTGATTGCATTTATTGCGTCGGCAGCGGTCGTCGGGAGCATAACAGTCGCCAATGCCATGCCTTCCGGGCCAACGGCGCAAGGATTCCATCACAAATTCGCCAACGAAAACATTATAGATGCTCAATACTATTGGGGCGGAACCCGATACTGCTGGTACAATTACGGCTGGAATGGTCCCGGTTTCTATTGGTGTGGCTACGCTACGCGGCGTGGCTACGGTTGGGGCGGCCCCCGTGGCTGGCATCGTTGGGATCGCCCGCGGCACTGGGATCGCGGCGATCATCGCGGGTACCGAGGCGGCGATCGTGGTCGCGGCGACCATCGCAATGACCGCGGCGGCGATCGCGGCCACGACCGAGGCGGCCCACGATAACGGGCGCTGAAGAGCGCAACTCGCCCTGTGGCGGGAGGCCGCCACAGGGCGGCCCCCCATCGCGCCTCATCCCTTCGGCAATCCCAGGACCCGTTCGCCGATGATGTTGCGCTGGATTTCGCTGGTGCCGCCGGCGATCGTGTATTGCCGGGCACCGAGCACGCGGTGCGCCCAGCGCGGTGCGTCGGGCACCGACTCGGTCGGCGTCTCCAACGTCGCGTAGGGGCCGAGGAGCGCGCTTGAGAAATCGGCGATGCGGGTCGCCAGTTCCGAGCCGAACAGTTTGAGGATCGAGCCTTCCGGACCCGGCGGCTCGCCACGCAGCCGGCGTGACAAGCCGCGCAACCGGGTCAGCTGCAACGCCTTCGCCTCGATCGCCAGCTGCGCCAGCTGCTGGCGGATGTGGCTGTCGTTCCACGCCGGCTCCTGGCGGCTCGGGAACTGCTTCGCCAGCTCGACGAGACGGGCGATCTGGGCCGCATGATCGCGCCCGCCGGCGCCGCTGCGCTCGAACATCAGGGTCGTCGTCGTGACCTTCCAGCCCCCGTTCAGCTTGCCGACGAGGTTCTCCTTCGGCACGACGACGTCCTCGAAGAAGACCTCGTTGAAATGGCGGTGGCCGTTTAGCAGCACCAGCGGGCGCACGGTGACCCCCGGCGTCTTCATATCGACAAGCAGGTAGGAGATGCCGCGGTGTTTCGGCGCCTCCGGGTCGGTGCGCACCAACAGAAAGCACCAATCGGCGAAATGCGCGCCCGAGGTCCATACCTTCTGGCCGTTGACGAGGAAATGATCGCCCTTGTCGATGGCACGGGTCCTGAGGCTCGCGAGGTCGGAGCCGGCGCCCGGCTCGGAATAGCCCTGACACCAGATTTCGTCGGCGCTGAGGATTTTCGGCAGATAGCGCTTTTTCTGTTCCTCGGTTCCCCAATGGATGAGGGTCGGACCCAGCAGGTTCAGCCCGCTCTGGCATGGCAGGATCGGGGCGCGGGCGCGGTAATATTCTTCGTCCCAGATCACCTGCTGCATAAAATTGGCGCCGCGGCCGCCATACTCCTTCGGCCAGGCGATGCCGACCCAGCCGGCGGCATGCATCGTCTTTTGCCACGCGACCCGCTTTTCGAGAATGCCGCGGTCGGGCGAGATGCGCTGGTCCTGCGCGTCCTCGACCTTCAGGTCGTCGCTCAGATTGGCGTCGAGCCAGGCGCGGAACTCGGCGCGAAACGCGGCATGCTCGGGGGCGTCGGCAAAATCCATC
>DASUKH010000305.1:0-16670 GCA_036278835.1 Allostellaceae bacterium | reverse complement strand
TGCGCGCCGCCGCGCCCGAAGCCCTGCTCGCCGCCTGCGGCACCTCCTGCCGCCACCAGATCGCCGAAGGCGCCGGCCGCGAGGCCCGCCACATCGTCCGAATTCTGGATGAGGCTTCGGCCTGACCGGCGTCATCCCGTCTCGGCCGTCTGATACGAGCGGCCAGGCGGATAGGTGGCGTGGTGCGGCAGGGCCGGGTCGAGGCAGTCCCAGGGATGCGCGCTCTTGACGAAAATCTCGGCTTCGGGGCGGAACTCGCCCGGATCGTCGAGGGTGCCGACGCGCAAGCCGACGATGTCGGGCCGGGTCGCCACCTGGACGTAGATCGGCGAGCCGCAGTCGCCGCAGAAATAGCGGGTGACGGCGTTGCCGGCGTCGGAGGTCGAGACATGCCGGCGCGGCGTGCCGTCGGTGATGCGGAACTGCGCGGCAGGCACCCGCATCGCCGCGACAAAGGCGGTGCCGCTTGACCGCTGGCAATCGCGGCAGTGGCATTTGAGCGAGAATAGCGGCTCACCCGCCGATTCGTAGCGTACCGCGCCGCACAGACAGCCGCCGGTTCTGATCGTCGCCATCGTCCTCTCCGCCGGATTGCAGCCCGATCGCGACGATAGCACGGGCAGGGCAGCGGGAGCGGCTGGCGTTCGGCAATACCGGTCCTCATATGCTAGACCTCCTGTCGAGCCGGTCCGAATTCTCCGCTGCCAGAAATGCCCGTTCTGCCTCCCGCGATCCTGTTCGATCTCGACGATACGATTGTCTCCGCCTTTGGCGCCGCGTCCGGCCAATGGCAACGGGTCGCCGCCGCCTTCGCCGACCGGCTGCCGTGCCTGCCGGACGCGGCGATCGCCGCGATCCAGGATTATTCGCGCTGGCTGTGGGCAGACGAGGCGCGCCACAAGCACTGGCGCCACCGCATCGGCGAAGCGCGCCGCCACATCGTCGAAACCGCTTTCGCCCGGCTCGCCGCCTCCGGCGGCCCGGCCGCGCCGGCCCGCGAGCTGTGCCATGCCATGGCCGATCTCTTCAACGAGATCCAGGAAGCCGAATTGTGCATGTTTCCGGGGGCGCACGAGACGCTCGACGGGCTCAAGGAAATGGGAATCAGGCTCGGCCTCGTCACCAACGGGGCGGCGGTGCCGCAGCGCCGCAAGGTCGAGCGCTTCGCGCTGGCGCACCGCTTCGACCACATTCAGATCGAGGGCGAGCACGGTTTCGGCAAGCCGGAGGAAGAGGCCTATCGCCATGCGCTGCGGGCGCTCGGGGTCGGCCCGGGCGATGCCTGGATGATCGGCGACAATCTCGAATGGGAGGTTGTCGCGCCGCAACGCCTCGGCATTTATGCGATCTGGTATGACGGCTACGGCGCCGGGCTACCGGCGGGATCGCCGATCCGCCCCGACCGCATCATCCGTTCATTGCCCGAGTTGCTGGAATAGCATCAATCCGGCCCCCTCAGCTAACCGGCGCCCATAGCACGTCCTCGATATGGTCGGCGCCGCTCGCCAGCATCACGAGGCGGTCGAAACCGAGTGCGATGCCGGCGCTTTCCGGCATTCCGTGTTCGAGCGCTGCGAGAAAGTCCTCGTCGATTGGATAGATCTCGCCGTAGACCGCCTGTTTGCGGGCCTGGTCGGCAAGAAAGCGGCGGCGCTGCTCGGCCGGGTCGGTCAACTCGCCGAAGGCGTTCGCCAGCTCCAAGCCGCAGACATAGAGTTCGAAGCGCTCGGCGACGGCCGGGTCGTCCGGCTTCGGGCGCGACAGGGCGGCCATCGCGATCGGGTAGTCGTAGAGGATCGTCGGTGCGCCGATCCCGAGCCGCGGCTCGATGCGATCGAGAAAAATGCGGAAAAACAGTGTCTCCCAATCGTCTCCGGGATGCGCCGGGATGCCGATCCGCGCCGCCGCCGCAAGGCGAGCCGGGTCGCCGACACTCGCCGCCAGATCGATCCCGGTATAGCGCGTGAACGCCTCGGCGACAGTGAGCCGCTCGAACGGAAGCCGCGCGTCGGCCGCTCGCCCCTGCCAGCGCAGCGCGACGGCGCCGGCCGCTTGCTGCGCCGCCGCCAGCAGGCTTTCGCATTCGTCCATCAGGTCCCGGTAGGAGGCGCCGGCCCGATACCATTCCAGCATCGCAAATTCGGGGTGATGCGTCGCGCCGCGCTCGCCGTCGCGGAAGACGCGGGCCAATTGCCAGATGCGCGGTTCGCCGCCGGCCAGGAGCTTTTTCATCGCAAATTCCGGCGAGGTGTGCAGATAGCGCCGGTGCGCCGCACCGTCGCGCGGATCGTGCAACTCGCTCGCAAAAGCGCGCAGATGCGGCTCAAGGCCGGGGCTGACTTGCAGTGCCGGGGTATCGACCTCGACATAGAAGCGTTCGGCGAAAAATCGCCGGACCGCCGTCAGGATGCGGCCGCGCGCGGCCAGCTTTTCGCGGCGTTCGGCGAGACGGTCGGGCCGCCACCAAGGGGCTTTCATCGCGCGCTCCTGTTCGCGCCGCCGGGTTCATTCCGCTTTGCGCGGTGTTCCCAAGCTGGTAGGAAGCCGACCAAATCCCCATTTTCCCCGCGATACAACCGAGACATTCCGCTGATGCCGAAGATTAATGCGATCGATTTGAAGCCCGGCAACGTCCTGGAACACCAGAACAAGCTGTGGCTCGTGCTGAAGCGCGAGCTGGTGCAGCCGGGCAAGGGCGGCGCCTTCGCCCAACTCGAAATACGCGACCTGCGCAGCGGCAACAAGGCGACCGAGCGCTTTCGCACGCAGGAGACGGTAGAGCGCGTCCGTCTCGACGAGAAGGAGATGCAGTTCCTCTACATGGAGGACGATCAGGCGACCTTCATGGACAACGATACGTTCGAGCAGCTGAGCGTGCCGCGCGACCTGATCGGCGACCCTGCCGATTTTTTGCAGGACGGCATGGTGTGCAAGGTGATGACTTATGAGGGCGCGGCCCTGTCGGTCGAGATACCGCCATCGGTGACGATGACCTTGGTCGAGGCCGACCCGGTGGTGCGCGGCCAGACCGCCTCCTCCTCCTACAAGCCGGGCAAGCTCGAAAACGGCCGCCGGGTGATGATCCCGCCGCACATCGAGGCCGGCATCCGGATTGTCGTCAGCACCGCGGACGGCAGCTACGTCGAGCGCGCCAAGGATTGAGGCGGGGAAACTGCCCTGCACTGCGTTTAATCGATGATCGTCACCCCCGCGAAAGCGGGGGTCCAGGGCCGGCGATGGCCTCAGCGCCCTGGATTCCCGCTTTCGCGGGAATGACGCAGGGGAGCCAAAGGATCGCTGCTCGTGCCCGTCCGCCCGCCCGCAGTCAATGTCATGGCCAACGCTGCCTTGAAGGCGGCGCGCGGGCTGCTGCGCGATTTCGGCGAGGTCGAGCAGTTGCAAGTCTCGGTCAAGGGACCGGGCGAGTTCGTCACCACCGCCGATCTGCGGGCCGAGCGCACCTTGAAGAGTGAGTTGTCGCGCGCCCGGCCTGGCTACGGCCTGTTGTTCGAGGAGGGCGGCGAAAGCCCCGGCAGCGATCCGCGTCACCGCTGGATCGTCGATCCGCTCGACGGCACGACCAATTTCCTGCACGGCATCCCGCATTTTGCCATCTCGATAGCCCTGGAGCGCGACGGCGACGTCATTGCCGGGATCGTCTATGAACCGACCCGCGACGAGATGTTCTGGGCCGAGAAGGGTATCGGCGCCTATCTCAACGACCGCCGGCTGCGGGTATCGGGCCGGCGGCGGCTCGACGAGGCGGTAATCGGCACCGGCATCCCGTTCCGCGGCCGCGGCGATCATGCGGCTTATCTGCCGACCCTGGCGCGGGTCATGGCCGCGACCAGCGGCGTGCGCCGGTTCGGCGCCGCCGCGCTCGACCTCGCCTATGTCGCGGCGGGGCGGCTCGACGGGTTTTGGGAATTCGGCCTGTTCCCGTGGGATATCGCCGCCGGGCTCCTGCTGGTGCGCGAGGCCGGCGGTTTTGTCAGCGACCTCGCGGGCGGCCACGCGATGATGGCGAGCGGCGACGTGCTCGCCGCGAATGCCCATCTTCATCTGCCGCTCGCCGCCATGATTCGCGAGGGATTGCGGCCCGGTGCCGGCGCGATCGAAAAAACCGCGACATAAAGCGTGGCGTTCCCGTATTCCCTAAATTCGGGTGTCGCCGGAAGGGGGCATCCTGTATCGTACGGCGGCTTCCGGGGGCATCGCCGGCCTCTGCCGCCGCCAGCGCGTTTAGGAGTGACAGCAATCATGGAGACTGCGCTCGTCCGGCGGCGGCGCGGCCGGGTTCCGGCCGTGCCGTGGCCGCGCCGCATTCCGTGCGTCGGCGGGGCCGCATGACCGAGCGCGCCCCCGCCCTGGTCGAGCCGGAACGCCTCAGCATGACCCGGTCGCACCGGGTCGTGGCGCGCATGCTGCTGTTTCTCGTTGCGGTGGCGGCGCTGGTCTATGCGCTGAACGGTCCGCTCGTCACCGCCTTCATGGGCAATCCGGCCGTTAACGGGCTGATCCTCGGCATCCTTGTGGCCGGCATCGCCTATATCTTCCGCCAGGTCCTGCTGCTGGAACCGGCCAACGACTGGATCGACAATTTCCGCGGGCGCCTGTCCGAGCACAATCTGACGGTGCCGCCCGGCCCGCCGCCGCGCCTTCTGGCGCCGATGGCGCGCATGCTCGGCAGCCGGCACACCGGCCGGGTCAGCCTGTCGGCGACCTCGTTGCGCACGCTCCTCGACGGCATCGCCACCCGTCTCGACGAGACGCGCGAGACCTCGCGCTACCTGATCGGCGTGGTGATCTTTCTCGGGCTGCTCGGCACCTTTTACGGGCTGCTCGAAACGGTGCGGTCGGTCGGCAGCGTGATCGGCGCTTTGGATGTCGCAGGCGGCGACCTTGCCCATGCTTTTGCCAATCTGAAAAACGGGCTGGAGACGCCGCTCGCCGGGATGTCGACGGCGTTCAGCGCATCGCTGTTCGGCCTCGCCAGCAGCCTCGTGCTGGGCTTTCTCGACCTGCAGGCGGGGCAGGCTCAGAACCGCTTCTACAACGACCTCGAAGAGTGGCTGTCCAACTATACGCGCCTGTCGGGCGGGGCGTTCGGCGAGAGCGGCGACGGCTCGATGCCGGCCTATCTGCATGCGCTTCTCGAACAGACAGCCGACAGCATGGAGAGCCTGCAGCGCATCATGTCGCGCAGCGAGGAGAGCCGGATCGCCGCCAATGCCGGCTTGTCGGCCCTTACAGACCGTCTCTCGGTGCTCGGGGAGAACATCAAGGCCGGGCAGGTGCTGATGGTGCGGCTCGCCGAAAACCAGATGGAATTGAAGCCGGCGCTCGGGCGGCTCGCGACGGTGGCGGAAAATTCGGTCGGGCATGACGACGTGCTGCGCACGCATTTGCGCAATATCGAGATCTATCTGGCGCGGCTGATCGAGGATGCCGCCGAGGGGCGGGCGACGACGGTGCACGAGGTGCGCAGCGAAATCCGCCTCCTGGCCCGCACGATCGCCGCGCTCGCCGAGGAAAGCGGCCGGTGATCCGGCCGGCTGCGCGGGCCTGAGCCATGCCGCTCGCCAGAACCCGGTCGCGGCGCTCCAGCATCGATATCTGGCCGGGGTTTGTCGACGCCCTGGCGCAGCTGTTGATGGTCATCATCTTCATGCTGCTGGTGTTCACCGCCGGTCAATTCCTTTTGTCGAACGCCCTGACCGGGAAAGACAAGGCCCTGAAGCAACTGCAGCAACAGATCAGCCAGCTCGGCAATCTGCTGTCGATGGCGCAGAGCAGCAACGCGAGCCTCAAGAGCAACCTCGCCAGCCTCACCGCCCAGCTGCAGTCTACCCTGGCGGAGCGCGACGACCTGAAGAGCCAGGTCGCGGCCCTGACCGCGCAGTCGAAAGAGGCGCAGCAGAAGCTTGACGCCGCCAACGCCCAGCTCGGGCCGCTGCGCGAGCGCGCCGGGCAGGCCGAAAAATCGCTGGCTTCCGAGAAGGAGACGACCAACGCCGCGCGGGCCCAGGTCGAGCAGCTGACCGCGGCGGTGGCCGCCTTGCGGCAGCAGCTGGCGCAAATCGCGCAGGTCCTCGATGTCGCCAACACCAAGGTCAAGGATCAGCAGACCCAGATCGCCGATCTCGGCAAGAAGCTGAATTTGGCGCTCGCCAGCAAGGTGCAGGAGCTCGCCCGCTACCGCTCCGAGTTCTTCGGCAAATTGCGGGCGATCCTCGGCGACCGGCCGGACATCCGCATCGTTGGCGACCGCTTCGTCTTCCAATCCGAGGTGCTGTTCAAGCCGGGCGACGCCACACTCGGCGATGGGGCGAAAAAGCAGCTCGACCCGATCGTGACCGCGCTGAAGCAGATAGCCGCCGAGATCCCGAAAGACTTGAACTGGGTGCTGCTGGTCGAGGGCCATACCGACCACAGGCCGATCCATACGCCGCAGTTTCCGTCGAACTGGGAGTTGTCGACCGCCCGCGCGATGTCGGTCGTGCGCTACATGATCGCGCAAGGTATCCCGGCAAACCGGCTGGCCGCGGCCGGCTACGCCGACACTCAGCCGATCGATCCCGGCAACACGCCGGACGCTTATCGCCGCAACCGCCGCATTGAACTCAAGCTGACGACCACCTGAAGCTTCGTCAGGCCGGCGGGCCGCGGGCCGCCTGATCCCTATCTGAATCAAGCGCAATGTGTATAATGGGAACCAGATCGTGACGGGCGCGTTGCCCGGTGCCGCGCCGCCACTGGTCATCCATGCGTTTTTGAGGAACTATTGCATCGCCGGCCTGACCGCCGGTGCGACGAAGGGGTAGCAAATCATGGCGCAAGTCGCCCTGCGTAAGATCGTCAAGATGTTCGACAAGACCCCCGCCGTGCGCGGGATCGATCTCGATATCGCCGACCGCGAGTTCATCGTGCTGGTCGGGCCCTCGGGGTGCGGCAAGAGCACCACGTTGCGGATGATAGCCGGGCTGGAAGAGTCCACCTCGGGCGAGATCTACATCGGCGACCAGCTGGTCAACGACGTGCCGCCCAAGGATCGCGACATCGCGATGGTGTTCCAGAATTATGCCCTCTATCCGCACATGACGGTGTTTGAGAACATGTCGTTCGGGCTGCGGCTGCGGCGCTTTCCCAAGGCCGAGATCAAGGAGCGGGTCGAAGACGCGGCGCGCATTCTCGACATCACCGATCTGCTGGCGCGCCAGCCGAAGCAGCTGTCGGGCGGCCAGCGCCAGCGCGTCGCGATGGGCCGGGCGATCGTCCGCCATCCCAAGGTGTTTCTGTTTGACGAGCCGCTGTCCAACCTCGACGCCAAATTGCGCGTGCAGATGCGCACCGAGATCAAGAAGGTGCACCAGAAGGTGACGGTCACCACCGTGTACGTCACCCACGACCAGGTCGAGGCGATGACCCTGGCCGACCGGGTGGTGGTCATGAACGGCGGGCGGATCGAGCAGATCGGCTCGCCTTACGAGGTCTATCACACGCCGCAGACCCGGTTTGTCGCCGGCTTCATCGGCTCGCCGGCGATGAATTTCCTGCCCTGCCGGCTGGTCGAGCAGAATGGCGGCCTGTCGGTGCGGCTGTCCGACAAGCTGAGCTTCCCGGTGCCGCAGGAACGCGCCAACCGCTACCGCCCGCATGTCGGCAACGAGCTGACCTTCGGGCTGCGCCCCGAGGATATCATCGAGGAGCGCGGCGAGCTGCCGCCGGGCCGCGCCTCGTTCAAGGTCCACCTCGACGTGGTCGAGCCGATGGGCATGGAGACGATGGTCTATTTCACCGTGGACGGGGTCGAGGTGTGCGGCCGGGTCAACCCGGAAGCCGCCGGCGCCGCCGGCGAGACGATGCCGCTCGTCGCCGACCTCAACCACATGCACCTGATCGACCCGCGCACCGACCAGGTGCTTTGATCGTAGGCACCGTGCTTGGCGGAGCGCGGGTAGAGCAAGAGGCTCAAACGCGCACCGACCAGGTGCTTTGATCGTAGGCACCGTAGGATGGGCTGAGCACAGCGAAGCCCATCGCTTTCGGATGAGACGGCGAGAGGCCGGGAGCTGCAATTACGAACATCTGTCGCCGGCTCGCTTTCAGGCCTGACCGGATGATGGGTGTCGTTGCGCTCAGTCCATCCGACCGCCGTTGAGCAATGAGGGAGGGCGGGCAATGGACATGCGGGGCAAGGTGGTCGCGGTCACCGGCGCGGCGCGCGGCCTCGGCCGGGAATTCGCCTGCGGCCTTGCCGCCGCCGGGGCGCGGGTCGTCGTCTCCGACATTGGCGATTGCGCCGAGACCCTGGCCCTCGTTGCGAAGAAAGGGCCGGAGGGGGTCGCGGTCCGGCTCGATGTGACCGATGCCGCCGCCTGCCGGGCGATGGTCGAGGCCGGGGTCAAGGCGTTCGGCCGGCTCGACGGGCTGATCAACAACGCCGCGCTCTATGGTGCCTTGCATGGCGGCCGCTTCGACGCGATCGAGGAAGCGGAGTGGGACGCCGCGATGGCGGTCAACGTCAAGGGCATCTGGAACTGCTGCAAGGCGGCGGTGCCGGCGATGCGCGAGCCGGCCGTGCAGGACGCGGGCGGCGGCAGCATCGTCAATATCGCCTCGCTCGCCGCCACCTACGGCATGCCCTACGGATTGCACTACACGACCTCGAAGGCGGCGGTGATCGGGCTGACCCGCGGCCTTGCGCGCGAAATCGGGCGCGACCGCATCCGGGTCAATGCGGTGGCGCCGAGCGCCGTCGTCACCGAGGGCACCCGCGAATTCTTCGGCGCCAAGCACGACCGGGCGCTCGACACGATCAAGGCCGGCCAGACGATCCAGCGCAACCTGATGCCCGCCGATCTCGTCGGCACGGTGCTGTTTCTGCTGTCCGATGCCAGCGGCTTCGTTACCGGGCAGACGATCGCGGTCGATGGCGGCACCGTGATGTTGTAACGGCGCCGCGCCGGGACTTTTCTGCAATCACTCGGCGGCGTTTTTGCCGCCGTAGCGGCGCACCCTGAGGTCGGCCTGTTCCTTGTGGCCCCAGAAGCGCTCGACCGCGCACAGCCGGCTGCAGTATTCCCCGACCATCGCGCTGGCTTCCGGCGTGCGGATTTCCTGATAGGTGCAGGTCTTGAGGAACTTGCCGACCCACAGCCCGCCGGTATAGCGGGCCGCCCCCTTGGTCGGCAGCGTGTGGTTGGTGCCGATCACCTTGTCGCCGTAGGAGACGTTGGTTTCCGGGCCGAGGAAGAGGGCGCCGTAATTCCTGAGGCGATCGAGCCAGCGCCGCGGCTCGCGGCACAACACCTCGACATGCTCGGCGGCGATGCGGTCGGCTTCGGCGGCCATCTCGGCGTCGTCGGCGCACAGAATGATCTCGCCATAATCGCGCCACGCCGCGCCGGCGACATCGGCGGTCGGCAACACGGTCAGCTGCCGCGCCACCTCGGCCGCCGTCGCATGCGCCAGCGTTTCCGAGGTGGTCAACAGGATCGCCGGCGAACTCGGCCCATGCTCGGCCTGCCCCAATAAATCGGTGGCGCACATCTCGGCGTCGGCGCTGTCGTCGGCGATGACCAGGATTTCGGTCGGCCCGGCGAACAAATCGATGCCGACCCGGCCGTAAAGCTGGCGCTTCGCCTCGGCGACATAGGCGTTGCCCGGCCCGACCAGCATGTCAACCGGCCGGAACGTCTCGGTGCCGAGCGCCATCGCCGCCACCGCCTGGACGCCGCCCAGCACGAAAATCTCGTCGGCGCCGCCCAGATGCATCGCCGCGACCGTCGCGGGGTGCGGCCCGCCCTGGTTGGGCGGCGTGCAGGCGGCGATATGCCCGACCCCGGCCACCTTGGCGGTGACGATCGACATATGCGCCGAGGCGACCATCGGATAGCGCCCGCCCGGCACATAGCAGCCGATCGAGCCGACCGGGACGTTGCGATGGCCGAGGATCACCCCCGGCAAGGTCTCGACCTCGACATCCCTGAGCGCGGCGCGCTGGATCTCGGCGAAGTTGCGGATCTGCGCCTGCGCGAATTCGATGTCGGCAATCGTCTGCGCCGGCACCTGCGCGACCAGCGCGCGGATTTCGCCGTCGGTGAGGCGGAAGCTCGGCGGCGACCAGTTGTCGAGCTTCTCCGACAAGTCGCGCACCGCCCGGTCGCCGCGCACCTTGACCTCGCCGATGATCGCCTCGACCGCAGAACGGACCTTCGCGTCCGCCTCCTCCTGCTGCCCGGCGAGCGCGGCGGTCTTGATATGGCGGGGCATCGCTTTCTCCTCGATTCGCCGCCGCAGCCCGGCGGGATTGCCTGTCGATCCAGCGACTCTACAGCCAGCCCGCCCCACCTGTTGAGCCTGCATCTGCTGGGAATCAGCAGGGCCCCGCGCCATCCCCTTTACCGCTCCACGCGAACCCTACGACAGAATTTCGGCGATTTTGCGGGCGCGACCCGTTGAACACCTTAAAAACGCCCGCCCGCCAAGTGTTCGCCAAGGCCGGTGTGCGCTGCTCCGTGGCCCTGGTACGGCTCATGGCATCCGTACCGGTCGGACTGCCTGGAGTCGTCAGTTAAGTCATCTTCCAAAACAGCACCTGAACGGGTGAGGCGCAAAAGGGGCAAATGTGCCAAACTGTCGGCGATGCGGCGGCGTTTTTAACGATCTGCCGCCAACTGCTGAGCATGGGGAGGAGATGATGAAAGCCGTCGTTGCCGCTGCGAGTTTATTTCTATCGTTCGTATTGTTTTTGCCTTCATCGTTCGCCGAGACGGCAAAGGACCTCGTCGGCACTTGGAAATACGTCGTCAACCAGACGACGAAGCAAGACGGTAGCAAGGTCGAAACCTATGGAAAGGAGCCAAAAGGCATTATCATGTTCGATTCCGGCGGTCATTTTATGCTCTTTATTGCCAAACCCAATGCGATGAAATTCGCCTCGAAGAGTCGCCTGAATGGAACGCCGGAAGAATATAAAAATGCTGTATACAACTCGATAGCTTATTATGGCACCTACAAAGTCGATGAGCCAGCAAAGATACTCGCGTGGTCGATCGACGCGGCAACGTTTCCGAACTGGTATGGCGTGACGCAACGACGGCATTTTTCCATCAAAGGCGACGAGCTGCGCATCACCAATCGGGTGGGGTCGAGCGGCGGGTCGGTTCTGTCCGTCCTAAAGCGGCTGAATTGACTTGCGTGCATTGCCGGCGACGGCTGCCATCAACGCGCCCGGCCATCAGACCGACAACAGGGTGCAGGAGTGGCGCGGCCTCGGCTACAAGGGCATGCCGATCAACAAGTGCTCTGTCCACTTACCTTACGGCAGCGATGCAACGCCAACCGGGCGATCGCGGCCGGCGCCTCAGCCGGGATTGCGAAGCAGGAACTGGCGTTGATTTCGCACAGGACGTAGCTGTCGTCGCCGGACGCCGTTCGCGGACCATAGAGAAAATCGGCGTCCCAGATGATCGGCAGCGATGCCGCGTCGATATCCAATACCGCCATCATTTGCGGCACCCACTCGGTTTCCATTTTTGCCCTGAGCGCCTGAAACGGGGCCGCGTCGGCGCCGTGCATGATGCGTGGGCCGGGCTGTGCGGCGAGGGAATCGGGGCCTTCGGGCGGCGGCGGGATCAGCGCCTTAATCAACTGGTGTCCGAAACCGACAACCGTGTCGCCGGCCAGGTAGCAGCGGATCATGCCGTCGGGCAGGCGCGGCTGGAACGGCTGATCGACGATGCACCCGCCCCAGCCGAAATAAGCATCGCAGCGCCTTATAAATTCCGGGAGCGGCAAATCCTGCGGCATGCTCGCCCGCTGCGCCTGCAGGACGCGCACCCTGTCGCCCTGGCCGGCGGCTGCGGGAAGCGCTTCGACCTTCCAGACGCCTTGGCCGCCGTTGCCGCGATTCTGCTTGAGGACGCGCGGGCCTGACGATTGCAGCCGCGCCGGGAAGGCGGCGCCGAACTCGGCGGCGCTGCGGTAGAGTTGCGTATCGGTGCCCCATCCGAGATGCTTTGTCCGGTACAGGACCTCCTTCACGCCCATTTTCAGGATCACGTCGGGGTGGGCACTGACCCAGGTGCCGCGCGCGGCGACATCGCGCAACAGCGGGTCGAGCGCGGCCCGCGTCTTGCCCTGATGGATCGGATCGACCCACACGAGCACGCCGTCGGCCGCCAGCAATTGCTCGCGCACCTCGTCGGCAAAAGCTTCGTCATAGACGACCGGCTCGGCAGCGACACCGAGGACGGCGAGTTCTTCGAAAATCCGGTGGAAGCGGTTGTTTTGCGGCGTCGCGTCGCGGCGGGCCGCGGCATCACCGCGCCAGAGGATCGCGAGCTTGCAGGGGGTGATATCGGGGCTGCGTCCGTCCATCGGGCACTCCTCGCCTGGCGAGAGGTGCAGAGCTTGGACGGATCGTCTGACGGGGTGCCTGCTTCGACCCCGTCCGCAGTCTATTTTGTCATCTCACAATCGGCAATCGCCGATCCGGGCGAGGGGCGAAGATCGCGGACGAGCGTTCGTGCTCACGGCATCGGGCGAAATACCCAGATCGCCGCTGGCTCGTTGCGGCTCGACCGGGCCGCAACATAGAGCCGGTCGAGTTCGGGAACGAACAGCGAGGTTCGGGCGCCCTGTGCCGTTGGCACCCGCGCGCGGCGTGCATAGCCTCTAGCGGCGCCCTCGAGCACATCGATAAAGCCCGCGCCGCAGCTCAGATAAATCCGGTGGCGCTTGGTATCGAGGAACAAATCGTCCGCATCTGCGCAGACCGGCAGCCGGGCGGCGAGTTGGCCACCCCGGATTGTGTAGGCCGCCAGCAGCGGCGGACGGCGGAAGACGACGAGGATGTGTCCGGCAGCCGCGTCGATCGCCATCGGAAAGTTCGCGCCAAACGACCCGGTCGGGATCGAACGGAGCGTGCCGCCCGCGAGGTCGGCGATGCCGATCCGGTGCGCGTCCGGCAGGTTGACGGCGGCTCGCGTGCCCTCGTCGACAAGCTGGAAGCCCTCGGGATGCGCGGGCAGTCGCACGCCCCCGGTCCGCCTGTGCGATGCCGGATCGATGATCGCCAAGGCGCCGTCGCCATACCCGACCAGCACCCGCCGGTGCATCGGATCGACCCGCACGTTATCGGCGTCGCTGCCAAGCTCGATGGTGCCAAGCGGCGCGAAATCCTCGCCGCGGAAAAGGCGCACCGAGCCGTCGCCGGCATTGGAGACGTAAATCGTATCCGTCCGCGACTCGTAACCGATACCCTGCGGCTCCCTGAACCCGCGGATCGTTCGAAGCGCGCGGCCGGCGGCCAGATCGATGACGCCCACACTGTTGTTGCCAAGCTCGGCGACAAACAAGTGCCGGCGCCGCAGATCGATTGCGAGGTGGTCGATGCGGCCGGTGACCGGGCCGAGGGCAATCTTCCCCTCGATGACGAGCGGCGCCGGCCGCGTGGGCGTTACGGCGCCGGCCGGCCTGAAGCCGCCCGCCAGGAGCAACAACACTGTCGCATAGAAAGGCATGTTCCGCCGCGACCGGCGGCAACGTGGGGCGGCGGTGGCTTCAGCGCTCGGCAGGCGCATCATCATCGACCCGGAAATGTGGGGGTTGCCAACCTCGAATCCTACGCGGTCGGGCCGTCGGCGGGAACCGTCCGAGCGGCTGCGAGGGGACGCCGCGCGCATTTCGGGCTATCATGCCGGCCGCATCACGAGGGATCGGCCTGATGATCACCAAGTTTGACAGCTCGTATTACGGCACCGCCGACATGGGGGACCTCGGCTATCGGGGGACGCCGATCAACGCGCGGCGCTATTCGCAGAAGGAACTGGCGAAGGCGCTGCACAAGGTGGTGGCCTATGCCAAGTGCCTGGACGAGCGCGGTTTTAATACGTTCTGGATGGCCGAGCATCATTTCCAGCCGGAAGGCACGGAGCTGATCCCGAACCTGTTGATGATGGCGATGCATTTGTGCGGCGTCACCCGCAACATCAATATCGGCTGCGGCTTCAACATCGTGCCGATGTGGCACCCGCTGCGCCTCGCGGAAGACTATGCGATGGCCGACATTTTGACCGGCGGCCGGGTGATCTTCGGGATCGGGCGCGGCTATCACACCCGCGAGGTCGAGACGTTCGGGTCGCCGCTCCTCGACCAGGCCGCCAACCGCGAGATTTTCGAGGAGGGGGTCGAGGTCATCTTCAAGGCGTTCGAGGGGAAGCCCTTCTCGCACAAGGGCAAATACTACACGATCCCGCCCGAGGTGCCGTATCGCGGCTATACGCTGAAGGAGATCACGCTGGTGCCGGGGCCGGAGCGCCTGCCGGTCGAATGCTGGCAGCCGATCCAGAGCGGCTCCGAGCGCGCCTTCGAGTTCATGGCGAAGTACGGCATCAGCGGCGTCATCGGCGGCGGCTCGGCCGAGGGCGGCGCGGTCGAGCGGCACATGGTCGGGTTCCAGGCGGCCTATGCCAAGCGCGGCGTCAAGCTCGAACTCGGCGAGCGGCTGGCGCTCGGCTACCAGTTCCACATTTCCTCGAGCCGCGAGCAGGCGATCCGCGAGGCGGCGCCGCATTACGAAGAGAACATGAAGATGTTCGGCGAATTGCGGCTGGTGCGGGCCTTGACCGACGAGCAGATCGCCGCGATGCGCGATCCGGTGCTGGCCGGCACCGTCAAATTGCCGAGGATCGAGGACGCGGTCAAAGCCGGCGGCTTCCTGGCCGGGCGGCCGGAGGACATCATCGAGCAGCTGAAGGCGGTCGAGAGGCGCTATCCGGGCCTCGACCGGGTCATTTGCGCGACCCCGCTCGGCACCCCGCTCGACATCCAGCTCGAAGACCTTGACCGCTTCGCCAAGGAGGTGATGCCGGCCTTCCGCGGCGCCGGCATGGCCGCGGCGGCGAAATAAAGGCAGCCGCCCGCCGCCGTCACCAAGCGGTCCAGCCGCCGTCGGCCAAGAGGGACGAGCCGGTTACGAGGGCGGCGGCGGGGGAGGCGAGGAAGACGACGGCGTTCGCCACCTCCTCGACCGTGCCGGCGCGGCCCAAGGGGATGCGGTCGAGGATCCATTTGCGGTTGTCGGGGTCGTCGAAAAACGGCCGGGTCATCGGCGTCTCGACAAAGGTCGGCGCCAGCGACACGACCCGCACCCCGCGCGGCGCCAGTTCGACCGCCATCGCCTTGGTCAGCCCTTCGAGCGCGTGCTTCGTCATCACATAGACGCTGCGGCTGCGCTCGGTGCCGACATGGCCCATCTGCGACGACATGTTGACGATGACCCCGCCGCCCTGCCGCACCATCTGCCGCGCCGCCGCCTGCGCCACGACGAAGGCGGCCTTGATGTTGAGCGCGATCAGGAGGTCGAGGGTCACCTCGTCCACGTCGAGGATCGGCTGCGGCCGGTTCATGCCGGCATTGTTGACGAGGATGTCGAGGCGCGGCAGGGCGGCGATGCGCTCGCGCACGGCGCCGGTGTCGGTCACGTCGAACGACAGAACGCGCGCCCGGCCGCCCTTTTCGGCGATCTTTGCGGCGAGCGTCTCAAGCTCGGCCGGGGTGCGGCTGTTGAGGACGAGTTCGGCGCCGGCGCGGGCCAGCGCCAGTGCGGCGGCGCGGCCGATGCCGCGCCCGGCGCCGGTGACCAGCGCGACCTTGCCATCCAGCCGAAACGGATCCGTCGTCATTGCCGCCCCCTTTGGTTCCGCGACGAGATTGCTTCGCAGTGCTCGCAATGACAGAAAACGGCGGTCATTGCGAGGCGCGCCGCAACGACGCAATCTCGTCGCCGTCCGCACAGCACCGTAGATCGGGAAGACGCAATGCCCAGCCTGCACCCGCAGATCGTCAAAGCCATCGAAATCATGCGGCAGATCGGCATGAAGCCGATCGAGTCGATGAGCCCCGAAGAGGCGCGCCGGCAGATGGAGGAGACGGCGAAGAGCCGCAAGGCCGAGCCACTGCCGGTGGCGCGGGTCGAGAACCGCACGATCCCCGGCCCGGCCGGCGACATCCCGGTCAGGCTCTATTGGCCCGAGGCGGCTGGGACGGTGCCGGCGATCGCCTATTACCACGGCGGCGGGCATGTGATCGGCAGCCTCGACACGCATGATTTGATCGCGCGCAATTTGTGCCACGGCGCCGAGGCGCTGGTCATGTCGGTCGACTACCGGATGGGGCCGGAGCACCGCTTTCCGGCGGCGATCGAGGATTCGTTCGCCGCGCTCGACTGGCTCCATGCCAATGCCGCGAGCCTCGGCGCCGACCCGGAGCGGCTCGGCGTCCATGGCGACAGCGCCGGCGGCAACCTCGCGGCGGTGGTGGCGCTGATGGCGCGCGATCGCGGCGCGCCGAAATTGCGCCTGCAATCGCTGGTCTATCCGGTCGCAGATTATACGCTGAGCGCGGCCAGCTACGAGACCTTTGCCGAGGGCTACGGTCTCCTGACGCGGGGCGCGATGCAGTGGTTTCAACGCCACTATTTGCGCACCCCAGACGACGCGCTCGACTGGCGCGCCTCGCCGTTGAAGGCGGCGAGCCATGCCGGGACGGCGCCGGCCATCGTCATCGCCGCCGAGTGCGACGTCTTGCACGACGAGGGCGCGGCCTATGCCGAAGCCTTGCGCCGGTCCGGAGTGCCGGTCGAGCACCGGGAATATCCTGGC